>JAIMBC010000181.1 GCA_023511675.1 Pirellulales bacterium | reverse complement strand
CCCCTTGGAGATGCCCACCACATCCACGGAACGGACTCCTTCCAGGGCCGACACCGTCAGCTCCTGGCCTACCTTCACCTCCGCCCAGGCTCCTCGCAACTCCCGCACAAACCGCTTCGGCTCACAGTCGGCCTTGGGAGCAAGCTCCACTCCCAAGGCCTGGCGATTGCGGCTGCGCTTGCTGTCGAGCCGCGCCACATGGCCACGCTCGGCACGCGAGGCCAATCGCCGCGGCTTGTCCCCAAAGCCCAACTGCACCGCCTCATAGCCATCAGACTGCACGGTCTTCACCTGCAGCACATGGCACGGACCGGCCTCAATCACCGTGACGGGGATTACCCTCCCCGCCTCATCATAAATTTGCGTCATCCCGACCTTTCGGCCGAGCAGTCCAATCGCCATGGTTCGTGTGCCTTGCAGTCCGTTGCCGCCTAGGAGCACGCAGCCCGCGGCCGCGCCTTACCCGGCGGCTTCCATCTCATGTCAATCAGTTTGGTGCGAATACAGTCGTTTCCGCAGCGCTTATGCTGGCTTCGCCAACGAGGCCACGATCAGGCAGCACCCCAGCCATCAGGACCCACGAGCCCTTGGCCGTGGGCCAGCCGTCCTCATCCATTACGGCTTAACCTAATGCTGCCGGGTCGACGCCTTGATCTTGATGTCCACCCCCGCGGGAAGGCTCAGCTTGTTCAAGGCCTCAATCGTGCGGGCCGTGGCCTGCACAATGTCGATCAGTCGCTTGTGCGTGCGAATCTCGAACTGTTGCCGGGCCTTCTTGTCGATGTGCGGGCTAGAAAGCACCGTGTACCGCTCGATCCGCGTGGGCAGCGGAATGGGGCCGTGCACCACCGAATCGGTACGCTTGGCAGTCTCTACGATCTCCGCGGCACTCTGGTCGAGAACCGAGTGATCGTAGGCTTCCATCCGAATGCGAATGATCTCAGTGGTTGGACCGGTCACGTCCCTTCTCCGCGGGCCTCTGGCCCTCTGGGAATGGGGCTTGTAAGGGTACTGGTTGCGAAACGAACTTAGCCCGCCCATTGCGGGGGAACCACAAAATGTAGGCAAGCTCCCAAATCGTGTCAACAGGGTCGCACGCGATTTTTTCACCACCTGCCGCACCGCCTGCTTGCCAGCACAACTGCGTGCGAGCCACGTTTATCCGGCACACCCCACACCCCCGTGGCAACGGCCCTTGCTGGGCCGCCATGCCAGGGCTTCACAGGCTAGGGCCATCACAGGCCAGCGCATCACACGTTACGGTTATCCCAAGTGAGGGCGTTGGCTCTCCAGAGCGTCGGCTCTTCAGGCTGCCCAGACGGCCGCGTACCTGCGCACCCTGGCCGAGGTTAGCGCAGCGCCAAGGGCGCGGCAAGTCTAGCGAGCGTGCCGGCATGTCAATCCGTACCCTAAACGCCTAGGGCCGTTCGCGCCATAGCAGCCAACGCAGCCGGAGGGTCTCCCGGCAGGCATGCCAGGCCGTGCGCCACCGCACGCTGCTCGTGCCCTGGCGGCGAGGACGATACGCTGCCGGCACTGCCAGCACGCCAAAACCCTTGCTGTGGGCACGCACGACCAACTCCAGCGTCACGGTGCTCACACCTCGGGAGGCCGGCCGCACAGCGGAGAGCACATCGCGGCGGTAAAACTGGACGAAGTTATGGTCGCGTACCGGGCTGTCGAAGAGCAACCGTACCAGCGAGATGTTGGCCCAGCTCAATAGCTTGCGCGTGAAGCCGTAGGCGCTGCGGTCTTGCCGCTCTAGGACCACTACCGCCGGCCCGGTCGGCTCTGAGGCGTCTGCCGCTGCAAGCAGATGCAGCAGACGTGCCAGCTCAGCGGGAGCCAGCGGCAGATCCACCCCGTTGTGCACCAGCCAACGGCCGCGCGCTGCGGCAAAGCCGGCGAGAATCGCCATGGCTTGCCCCCTGTTCGTTTCCAGCCGAAGCAACCTGACACGCTGGTCTTCCCCGACCAGCTCACACGCGGCCGTTGCCGTGCCATCTTGCGAGCCGTCATCGACCACCACCAACTCAAAGCCGGGGATGCCAATCCGCTCCAGCACGGCCCGATGCGCATCGACCGCCTCGGCTAGCGCGGCCTCCTCGTTGTAGGCCGGCAAGATGACGCTCAACCAGGGAATTGCCCCGGCAGCCGGCACAAAAGTCTCGCTTGGCCGGCACGCCTCCCTCTCCAGTGAGGCGGCACGTACCACGGCCTCATGAGATGCCGCCTCCGCGATATCCATCTGCACGGCAGTCCCGCTCTTCCCAACTGCCGCAGTGAAAACACAGGTCACTGGCGCGGGTGCATCCGCAGCCGCGCCGGCCGCTGCCGTATCGGTCTCTACAGCCCCAGAGGGAAACTTGCCCGCCAACGGTGTTCCAACTGCGGCATTCGCCGCACGGGCTGCATGGCAGGCCCAGATGGCAGTCCGTCGCATCATCAGCAATGCAAGGCCCGGTGCAGCGCCGCAGCCACTCGCCGTTGGTCCGACGGCTGCAAGCCGGGGAAGATGGGTAAGAAAAGCGTGCTGCGTGCCACTTCTTCGGCGCCCGGCAGTGGCGGATCGTTACGCCAGGCAAAGCAGGGCTCGCGATAGAGCGGGGGGATGCCACGCCGGCAGGAGATGCCCTCGCCGGCCAGCCGAACGCCGATCTCGTCCCGTCGGCTTGCCGCCCCGGCTAGCAGCTTCACGCAGTAGGAAGACCAGCACGGTTCGGCCCCTGGGGCCACCTGGGGCACCTGCAATGTGGACCAGCCGTCGAACAGTTGGTGATAGTATGCCGCCTGTTCGCGTCGCAGCCGCAGCATCTCGGGCAGGCGGGCGAGCTGCACCAGGCCGATCGCCGCTTGGATGTCGGTCAAGCGATAGTTGTAGCCCACTTCGTGGTACGACTGCTGGAGCATGCCTCGGGCATGGTGGCGTCGCAGGTCGGAGATGTCTGCTCCCGTGGCGCGGAGGGCGCGGGCTCGCTCGGCGGCAGTTGCCGAGCCAACGACGAGCATCCCTCCCTCGCCCGTGGTGATCACCTTGCGCGGATGAAAGCTGAAGCATGTCGGCCGTCCATGGCTGCCGATGTAACGACCGCGATAGCGTGCCCCGAGGGCGGTGGCCGCGTCTTCAATCAGCAGCAGCCCCTTGGCGGCGCATAGCTCTTCGAAGGCGGTCAGGTCTGCCGGCTGCCCGATCTGATGTACCAGCAGGATGGCGCGGGTTGCCGGCCCCACCGCCCTGGAGGCGCTGTGGGGGTCGAGGTTGAAAGTATGCGGGTCGACGTCGGCAAACACGGGCACGCCGCCGGCGTGGCAAATGGCATTGGCGGTGGCCATGCAGGTTGTGGCTGGGCAGATCACTTCGTCTCCCGGCCGCACGCCGGCCACCACCAGCGCGAGGTGCAAGGCGGAGGTGGCTGCATTCGTAGCCACAGCGTGCGCCGCGCCCACGAACTGGGCCAGCGCGGCCTCGAAGGCGGCCACGCGCGGGCCCTGGCTGATCCAGCCGGACTCAAGCACCTCCCGCACTGCGTTACACTCGGCCTGACCCAACCAGGGACGGGCTAGCGGAATGTGGTCGTCAAAGCGGGGCGCCCCCAGCTCCGCGACAGTCGCGTCATACTGCGCCGATGGGCTCTTGCCGGCATGCGGGCACGCATCCTCGGCCGCCAGGGCACCGGGAGCGGCCGTTTTCGCCTCACGTTGCGGGGCCGCGGGGGGCATGGCCTCATCGTTTGCCTGGGCGGGTTGCATACTGCTGTTTGGCGCGGCTGCCAGGCTGGCAGGAGGACAGAGTTTCATAGCATGCGGCTCCAATCGTGCAGCACGTCCACCGCCCTCACCACGCGGGCCGGTATCCCAAACGCGAGCATGCCGTCGGGCACATGTCTGGTGACCACGGCACCTGCGCCCACGATCGCCCCTTCGCCGATGCGCACGCGCGGGCACAGCGTGGCACCTACCCCCACGAAGGCGGTGCGGCAGATGTGCACTCGGCCGGCCATACGTACCCCCGGCGCTAGCGCCGCGCCCTCTTCCAGCACGCAATCGTGTTCAACCACGGACCCGCTGCCGATCAGCACGTGTGGCCCCACTCGGGCACCGCTGCCCACCACGGCGCAAGGCCCCACCACACTTCCCTCTCCCACAGTGGCTGAACGCAGCAACGCCGCGCTGGGGTGGATGAGCGTGCCGAAGCGGAGTCCCGCTGCGGCCAACTCGCTGGCGAGCCGCAGCCGATGATGGTTGTGCCCCACCGCTACCAGCAGCCGCACGTGAGCATCTCCGCTGGCAGGCAGGGCCACATCTGTCACATGAGCCGCACTATCTCCATGCCGCTGCGGCGAGGGAGCAGCCGGCGGGATACGTGGCAGCGGCCGCACGCGATCGCTAGTAGGAAGCGGCTGCTGTCGTGCCCAGGCCAGGGCGGCGGCGCGGTCCAGCACGGGCACGCCGGCGACGGCACATCTCGTCTGGCATGGGTCATCATCAGCCAGACACACCAGGGCGTTGGGATGGAGGTCGCGCAGCAGATCAAGGGTGACGCGGCCCTGGGCCCCCGCTCCCCAGATCAACCAAACAACCCGTGCGGTTGGGGCGGCCGGAGCCTCTACGCCGCAGGCGTTGCCGGCCGAGGAATGTTGAATCGAGTCTGCACTCACCTTGGGCTGCGCGGCGCGAGCCAGCACGTGGGAGCATGGCGTCGCTATGGGGACATCGGGGCCGGGCGGCGCGACAAGCGGCGCCAGGCCTGCGGTAGGGCTGGGTGGCTGTGGGGCTATCGGGAGGCGCGTGTGCTTGCTGGAGAGTGGCATGCCTGATGCTCATCCGGAGCTGTTGGCGAAAGGATCGAGGCTGCGGTACAGGTGTTCGATGACGTAGTCCTGCTCAGGCTCTGACATGCCGGGGAACAGGGGCAACACCAGGGCCTGCTGCGCGGCGGCCTCTGCATGTGGCAGAGGCCAGTCTGGCCGCCACGGCCGGTAGGGTGACAGTGTGTGGATGGCCGTGGGGGCCGGCCTGGCCCCAATGCCTGCTGCGGCCAGGGCATCGAGCAGCGCGTCACGGCGGCAGGGGGCCGCCGGGTCGAGCCACACCGCGTAGGACTGATAGTTAGACTGGCAGTCCTGCGGCTCCGTGTAGGGGCGCAGCCAGCGCTGTGCCGCCAGGGCCGCGTGATAGCGCTGGGCCAGCCGACGGCGCTCCGAAACCAGTTCCCCGAGCCGTTCTAGCTGGGCCAGCCCCACGGCCGCCTGCAAGTCTGTAAGACGGTAGTTGTAACCCAGTTCCACGTATTCCTCGGGGAGATAGCACCTGGCTTCATGCCTCGCGCGATCTCCGCGCTGCATCCCGTGCTGGCGGAGACGCCTGACCCGAGCTGCCAGTTCGGCATGGCGGGTCAGGACCATGCCCCCCTCGCCGGTGGTAATGATCTTGCGCGGATGGAACGAGAGGCAGGCCGCATCGCCCCAGTTGCCCAGTGGTCTGCCCTGGTAGCGCGAACCCAGGGCGCAAGCAGCATCCTCGATCAGCGCCAGACCCCGCTGTTGCGCCAGCCGCGCTAGCGGTTCCATGTCAGCGGGAAGTCCAAGCTGGTGCACGGCCAGCATTGCCCGCGTGCGGGGAGAGATGGCGGCCTCCGCGGCGCGGACATCGATGTTGAGCGTCTCCGGCTGGATGTCGACGAACACGGGAATGGCTCCGCAGTACCTGACGGCGTTGGCGGTGGCAACGAACGAGAGGGCGGGCAGCACCACCTCGTCCCCCGGCTGCACGCCGCAGGCCAGCAGTGCCAAGTGCAGGGCGGCGGTGCAACTGCTCACAGCCACGGCGTAGCGGCTGTCGCACAGCCGTGCCACCTGTTCTTCGAAGGCAGCCACGCGCGGGCCTTGCGTGAGCCAGCCAGAGTCGAGCACGGCTGCCAGTTGGGCCAGTTCGCCCGCGCCGACGGCGGGGCGGGTAAGTGGCACCTGCCGCCAGGGGCCAGAAGCCGCCGCCGGCAGATTGGCCGCCACGGCAGGGTTCATGCGGCGGCCCTTTCCCACGCTTGCGGCTTGACCTGCCGATGCCACTGGACAAGACGGGCCAGCCCCTCCTCCAGGCTGACTTCCGCGTTAAAACCTAACAGCGCGCGGGCCTTGTGCGGACAGCCCAGCCGGCGGCGCACGTTGTTCACGCGGCGTTCGGGCAGCCGCTCCGGCTCGATGTGCGAGCCATCCGCGGCGGCCAGCAGCAGGGCCAGCAGCTCGCGCAGACTCGTCTCGCGCCCGCTGGCGACGTTGAAAACTTCGTCGCACAGATTGCTGCGTGCCGCGAGCAAATTGGCGCGGGCCACGTCTGTGCTGTAGACAAAGTCCATGGTTTGGCTGCCGTCGCCATGCAACTGGGGCGGACGGCCCGCGGCCAGGGCATCCAGCCAGCGCACCAGCACCTCGGTGTAAAGGCCGTGGACGTCCATCCGCGGCCCGTAGACGTTGAAGTAGCGCAGGGCCACATAGGGCAAACCCGTCATCTCGTGAAAGGCGCGATACAACGCCTCATTGGCGAGCTTGGCGGCGCCATACAGCGTGCGGTTGTTGCAGGTGGGATGCGTCTCGGGCGTGGGAAACACTTGGGCCATGCCATACACACTGGCGCTGCTGGCGGCGATCAGTCTCCGTACGCCGGCGCGGACACAGGCCTCGACCACGTTGAACGTACCGTCTACCAGCACCTCCTGGCAGGCGCGCCATTGCTCAGCACAGGCAGTGATCCGCAGTGCCGCCTGGTGGAATACCCAGTCCACGTCCTGAAACAGGGGTTGTACCTCGGCAGCGTGGCGGATATCCGCCACGTACAGCCGCACCTTGCCGCTGGCCTGGGCCGCTGCAAGGTTGGCCGCCGAGCCGCGGCTGAGATTGTCGATCACCCGGATCTCGGCCACGTCGGACTGAGCGGCAAGCAGGTCCACGAGTGTCGATCCCACCAGTCCGCATCCGCCGGTCACCAGAGCTACCAGTCCCATAGGCCCTCGCTCACTACAAACGACCCGCGTTGCCGGCCGCCTTGGGGCGGGCCTCCTCGGCGGCAGGGGCCACGCGGCTCAAACCTCCGCGGCACGCCAGGCGCCTTGCCTGGGCAAGTGTGCACGGCGGGCCATCCAGCGGGCGGGTACGCCCGCCACCACGGCACCCGCCGGCACATCACGCGTGACCACTGCCCCCGCACCCACCAGGGCCCGCTCGCCCACGGTGACGCCGCAGAGAATGATCGCTCCGCTGCCCAGCGACGCCCCACGGCAGATGCGCGTGGGCTCGAGGTGCCAGTCGATATCGGTCTGCATGCCGCCGTCGGGACGCACGGCGCGGGGGTAACGGTCGTTCACGAACAGCACGCCGTGGCCGAGAAAACATTCGTCCTCGATGGTGACGCCGCTGCAAATGAAGGTATGGCTGGAGACTTTACAGCGTTGGCCGATGATGGCGCCGCGTTGGATCTCCACGAAGCTGCCCACGCGCGTCTCATCTCCGATGATGCAGCCGTACAGGTTGACAAACGCCGCCAGCCGCACATGGCGGCCGAGGACCACGTCGGGAGCCACGCACGCCAGAGGGTGGATCTGCCGGCCCTGCGCGTCGGCGCGGCAGGCAGCATCTACGCTGCACCATGCGCCGGATGCGGCCGAAAAGTCATCGCCTCGCTCCAGTTGGGGGGGGCTCATCCGTGCCTCCATCTTCTGTCAGGGAATTCAAAGTGCCATCCTTGCCCCGTGTGCCTTGATGCTGCGCTGCGCTGCCGCCAGCACACGCACCACACGCCAGCCCGCCTCGCCGTCCGCCAACGGCCGACACCCCAAACGGCAGCACTCCACAAACTCCTCCGCCACGCGGCGCAGCGGCTCTTCACGTGCCACGTGGGGCGACCACACGTCGCCCGTGCGATAATCCACCAGCCGCTGCCGCCGCCCCTCGCAGTCGTCGGCTCGCAACTCCACCCCGCAATCGTACACCTTGACCTGCTCCACCGGCTCCAGATCGTTGTACACGATGCTACGCCGGCTGCCGCCGATCAGGGTCGAACGCAGCTTCACGGGCGAAAGCCAGTTGACGTGCACGTGGACGACCAGCCCGTCGCCGTAATCGAGGTGCAGGTAGGCTAGATCCTCCACGTCGCAGCGGGTATGCGCCGCGCCCACGGCCGTAACGCTCTGCGGCGATCGGCCCAGTAAATAGTCGGCGATCGACACATCGTGCGGCGCCAGATCCCACACCACATTGACGTCCGGCTGCACCTGCCCCAGGTTGATCCGCACGCTGTCGATGAACCGTACGCGGCCCAGTTGCCCCGTGGAGACCAGCTCGTGCAGCTTCCGCACGGCGGGGCTGTAGACGAAGGTGTGGTCCACCATCAGCACCTTGCCGCGGCGCCGTGCCAGCTCGATCAGCGCCTCGGCCTGTGCGGCCTCAGTACACAGCGGCTTCTCCACCAGCACAGATTTGCCGGCTTCGAGCGCGGCACGTGCCAGGGTGTAGTGGGTCTGTGCGGGCGTCGCCACGGCCACCGCATCGACGTGGGGGTTGGCCAGCAGGGTATCCAGGTCGTCTACGAGGGCTAGGCCGGGATACCGACGGGCAACTTCCGCAGCGCGGTCTCGCTGGCGATCGTAGCCCCACACAGCGCACGGCCCGAGCACGGCCTGGAAGTTGCGAACGAGGTTCGGTCCCCAGTACCCCAGACCGATGATGCCGATGCGTTCCATGCTCCGTCTCCCTAGCGGGCGCTGTGTGCTCGCTGGCCGGCCTGCGCGGCGGTGGCCTCAGGGGATTGCCGTGCCCCTGGATGGAGCGTCTGGCGTGACGCCGTGCGGGAGGCCGTAGCGTCAGCCGGAGGCCACGGTCCGGCCAGTCGCCAGCGATAAAGCCGGCAATGGTCAATGGTGGCCTCAAGTCGGTACTCGCGCTTGAGCAGACTGTGAAACTGGGGAAAAGCGGCCAACTCAGCGGACGAGTCTTTCCACAGCGGCGTGGCATTACCTTCCACCACAACGACGTACGATGGTGGCCGGCGCCTCAGCGCGCTGAGAAACTCGGCCCGCCAGGCGGCCTGCCGCGGCTGCGCCAGACATAACACACGGTCGACCACGAATCGTGTGGGCGCGGGCCGCTGCGCAAGAAAGTACAACACCGACTCGTAACCCCAGACCAGCACCGGTTCGTCTGGCTGCGTGTGCGCGCGCAAATAGGCGGCGACCTGTTCATGCACGGGGCTGGATACGGCACCGGCGAGGAACGCCGCGCGGTACGCGGCCAGCGGTTGCCGCCCCGCCGCGACGCTGACAGCGCCCTTGTAGACCTCGAATAGAAAACGATGATCCACCGGACCAGCCAGCAGGGCCAGGAGCAAGGCCAGTGCGGCAGCAACGGGCCGCGCCAACCAGCGCAGGCCCACAAGTTCGCGCAGCCGCCCCGCAAACTCTGAAATGGCCCGCCCTGCCGCCACCCCGGCATAAATGGCCAGCACGCCCAGCACCAACGTCCAGTGGTAAGGCCAGTACTTGCCCTGCCACAGCACCACTGCCACACTTCCAACCAAGTGCCAGATGAGGAGCGTGCCCGTCAACCGCCCCTCCACCGCCGGGCGGAGCAGGAGCCCGCACACGGCCACCGCGCATAGCGGCCCCCACCGAGACAAAAGCATCATAACGCCACTGGCAATGCTTTCCCGCCTTCCCGCATAGGCCAGGTTGAACCCGACTAGCACCTCCCAACACGCCTCCCAGGCGCCGCGGTACGCCAACCATGCCGCCATCGCCCCCGGAATGGTCAGACCGCCCAGCACCACCGCCGCAACACACGCTCCCCGCGATGGTCGGCCCGGCTCGGCTTCGCCCGCGGACGTGCTCGTCCCCCACCCGATCGCCGCCATGGACACCAGCAGTGCCGTTAACAAGGCCGTCGGCTTGTACGCCACACTCGTCCCCAGCGCCAGCCCCGCCAGCCACCAGTGCAGCCACGTAGCCCTGGCACGTGCCAGCAGCCACACCGCACACAGCTCCAGAAGCAACTGGATGTCTTCGATCTGCCCCGTGTTCCAGGCCGTGCCGCCATCTCCCTGAAACACTGCCAGCGCCAGCAGCACGGCGCATGGCAGGCGTGCAGCGGCGCCAGCCAGACGTTCTCCCAACGAGGCCGCCAGCCGCGTGGACAGCAGTGCCACAACAAAGAACACGCCGCGCACGGCAATTGGGCTTGGACCCAACAGCGCAACCAGCAGCGCGAAGGTGTAGTGCGTCGCCGGCCCTTTCTGGTCGAACACATCCACGTAGGGCAGGCCGCCCGACGCCACCACCTGGCCGCAGTACGCAAAGTGCCCCTGATCGCGTGCTAGCGGCAGCAGCCAGCCTGGCGCCAGCAACGCGGCAGCAGCCAGCCATTCCAGAGCCAATCCGGAAGCCGTGCGCGGGGTACCATCCATGGTACGGGTGGTGCGCGGCTTGCCGCCGCGCAGCATGATGGGTCAGGCGGGTCGGGTACCTTCCGTCGGGCCGGCAAGATACGTGCTACGCCGCAATCAGGTCAAGACGAACTGAGATCCGCCGCAGCCTCGCAGTCACGCAGAGATCGAGGCTTGGACCGGCAAGGTGATGTCGTGGAACGGCCAAGGCTCGCAGGCCCAGAGAGATCGGCAGGCGGAAGCGCGGCAGCACAGGTCCGTTGGAGCGCCCGCATGCCGCCCCACAGGGGCTGGGTTCTCCCCTAGCTTGCCGGGTGCGGCAGCGAGCAATGACGCCCTGAGCCGCGACGCGCGCCTTTTTCCCATGCAGCGGGTAATGTCCCCGCTGCGACGGATGGCATCCACACCGTCGATCGGTAGCTGGATCGCCGTTCCTTTCCGACGTCGCACGGGTACGACAAGGCCAGCCTCCGCGGTAAACTGGGTGGCAAGGAGCCGCCACATGGAGTCTTCCCACCGCTGAGGACCGTCTGATGGCCAGGTACGCCTGCACCGTGGGGCATCGCCGTTATGCGTTTGGCGATTTGAGGGAGCTGCTGGCCAAGGCAAGTCCGCACCGCTCGGGGGATGTGCTTGCGGGCATTGCGGCCGAGTCGGCTGCCGAACGGGTGGCGGCGCAAGCGGCCCTGGCGGACGTACCGCTGCAACAGTTCCTGGCAGAGCCGATCATCCCCTATGAGCAAGACGAGGTCACACGGCTGATTCTGGACACGCATGATGCCGAGGCGTTTCGGCCCGTCGCCGATTTCACCGTGGGCCAGTTTCGAGATTGGCTGCTGAGCTATCACACCGATGCACAGGTCCTGTCCCGCCTGGCAGCCGGCCTCACGCCCGAGATGGCGGCCGCAGTCTGCAAGCTGATGCGCAACCAGGATCTGGTACTGGTTGCCAGCAAGTGCCGCGTGGTGACGCGCTTTCGCAACACGATCGGGCTGCCGGGCCGTCTCTCCGTCCGTTTGCAGCCCAACCATCCCACCGACGATCCCAAGGGTATCGCTGCCAGCATTGTAGACGGCCTGTGCTATGGCTGCGGGGACGCGGTGATTGGCATCAATCCCGCTGTGGACGACGTACGGGTGGTGGGCGAGCTGTTGCGGCTGGTGGACGGCCTGATTGAACGGTACGAGATTCCCACGCAAGGCTGTGTGCTGGCGCACGTCACGCGGCAATTGGCGGCAATGGAGCGCGGCGCGCCGATCGATCTGGTGTTCCAGTCGATCGCGGGTACCGAGGCCGCCAACGCGGCCTTTGGAGTGAACCTGGCCTTGCTTGCCGAGGCCCGCCACGCCGCCCTCTCTCTCCGCCGCGGCACGCTGGGCAATCACGTCATGTACTTCGAGACGGGCCAGGGGTCCTGTCTCTCTGCGCAGGCCCATCATGGAGTGGACCAACAAACGTGCGAGGCACGTGCGTATGCCGTGGCCCGCCACTTCCAACCCCTGCTGGTGAACACGGTTGTGGGGTTCATTGGGCCGGAGTATCTGTACGATGGGAAGCAGATCATCCGCGCGGGGCTGGAAGACCACTTTTGCGGAAAGCTGCTGGGTCTGCCGATGGGCTGCGACGTGTGCTACACCAATCACGCCGAGGCGGACCAGGACGATATGGACACGCTGCTCACCTTGCTGGGCGTGGCGGGCTGCACCTACGTGATGGGCGTGCCGGGGGCCGACGATGTGATGTTGAGCTATCAGTCCACCTCCTTCCATGACAGCCACTATCTGCGCCAGGTGCTGCGGCTGCGGCCGGCGCCGGAGTTTGAAGCGTGGCTGGTGCGGACGGGAATTTTCAATCGGCGCGGTCGGCTGCGGCCGCTCTCCCGAGGGCATGCC
>JAIMBC010000180.1 GCA_023511675.1 Pirellulales bacterium | reverse complement strand
CGGCCGCCAAGACATGATTTACCCAGCGGCTGAAGCTCTCGGGCATGCGGTGGAGCAAGGCCGGAGCGCAGGTGATCCTGACCTCCGCGCCATATTTCCCAGCCTGCGCTCGGCTCGGGGCGGCGTCTGGTCACCGCTCCCTCGTACCATGTTAAGGTCGATGTCCAATCGACCAGCGGCAACTCCCGTAGTTTCACACCTCTCCGCTATGCGAAAAGCCGCATCAACGCGCGCACCAGCAGGACTGCACACCAGCCGGTCGTCCGCCAGCCTTCCTTTCGAGTGCCGCCAGGAGAGGTCTTCCCAACCTGTCCCGCCGACAGTCGTGAGCAGGAATCGGTAATCCTCGAGGAACGGGAGGTGAAGGACGCTTCGCTCCAGACTGGTGGGGCCGTCGAAACTCTTTGCCAAGTCCCCGGGGTGGTACTCAGGTACACTTGCGTCGAAAGGATTGACGAATAGCACCACAGTACATCCCAGATTCTACGGGATCAGAAGCCGACAGTGCAAGCCGCGCCTCACCGGCTAGAGTCGCAGCTCTCGCGATGGTCGCGCCAATGGGATGGCCTGCCGCAGCGGGAACACGGACAAGTATGTGACTGGCCAGCACGATCTCGGGCCAACCGAACGACACTAGGTCCACAGCCAGAATCGCTTGGGGTCCGTGCAGGCTGGGTGGCTAGTGCGCCAGACGCGCAACCTCAGCCGCTGATCCATCAATTGCCGTGCGAAAGGTATCCGGTTCTGCGGTCTTGTGTAGCAGGAATACATCTGGGCCCGAAGCAGTCTGCCGACGGGCGTTGGGGAACGGCGCGCCCGGCTGGACCGCACCATGCCATGTGCGCCCCATTCCGCGCCCTACGTCAAAACCGTGGCCCCTGGTTGCCCTAGCCGGCCGGGACGCTGGCCTCCCCTGCCCCAGGCTGCACTGAGCTAGGCGCCTACCGAGCCAGGCTCCCTTCCGAACCAGGCTTTGGCGTTCGACCTGCCGCCGCACCAATCCCCTCTCTAGTTCGCTCACGGCGCGCAGGGCTGCCTGGCGCGCGGCGCGGCCTGACAGCCCCGGATGCTGCCTTGCCAGCCGCAGCATGGTTTGCCGCCTGCATGCCCCAGGCCGGATGTCTGCAACCCGCAACCACACCAGCACGCCAGCACCAGCAGCCACCAGAAGGCAGCAAGCCGGGGTGCATCGCCCTTGGCTGGCCGCCAGCCCGCTTGCTATACTCTCGCCCCTCACGAGACGCCATGCTCGAGCGCAGGGCACGGGCGTGCAGGCAAAGAGCCGCAAGCCGGGGGCGGGCACGGAGCGGAAGACAGCTCACGCGACGGTTGGCAGATGGAATGTTTCAGGCCTGGCATGCGTGTTGCGGCCAGATGGTTGCTGATGGGCCTGGTGTGTATGGCACCTGGCTGCGTGCAGCGGCGGCTGACCATCCGCAGTAATCCGCCCGGGGCCAGGGTGTACATCGACAACCGAGAGATCGGCCGCACGCCTGTTTCGACCGACTACATCTATTACGGCACGCGCCAGTTCCGCCTGGAGGCAGACGGCTACGAGACGCTTACCACCTATCAGTACATCCCACCTCCCTGGTATCAGATCCCGCCCCTCGACTTTGTGAGTGAGAATCTCTATCCAGGCGAGATCCGGGACGAGCGTGCGGTGTTTTTCCAGCTTCAGCCGCAGACGATCGTACCCATGGACCGCTTGTTGCAGCGGGCAGACGAGCTGCGTCGCGCAAGCCAGACCGCCGCAACTCCCACAACCATAGTGCCGGCGGAGAACCTGCCGCCGCCCGCGGGAGCGGCCGGCCAGGGTACAGCGCCGCCCGTCACAGCGCCGCCTTACGTGCGTCCGCCTGCCCCGCTGCCACCCCCAACCCGGGGAGGCTAATGAACCTCTCGTTTCCAGGCTGCTGCCTGGAAACGCACTGTTTGCGAGGCTCCGCCTCCGCCGCCCGCCTGGAAGAGCGGGCCACGACGGAGCTTGGCCCTGCATCGGAGAGCCAACTTTGCCCGCCTTGATCTGGCGTTCGAGTGGCACCGTCGGGAGAAGCGGCCTGGCTCGTCGCCTCGGCAGGCAGCAAGTAAGCGGCGGCGCAACAGCGCGTGCCATGAGCTACAAGTGTGAGGCGTGTTTCCCTTGACGGTCCGCAAACCACCTGCTTGCCAGAGATGGCCTGCGTCCGCAGGTGCTATTCGGCCCTCCCCCGCCGCATACAGGCTATCCCGGCTATTGTGCAGCGTACAACAGCCACAAGATGGCAAGCACCAGGACCAAGACCAGCACGGCATCGGGTTCGACGAACTTGATCCGCCGCTCCGCCTGGTAGAGCTGGCCGAGGATTGCCACGGCTGTCACCAACACGCCACCGAAGCACGTCAGGGCATGGGCCGGCGATACGGTTGCCAATAGGGTCCCCGGGGAGGCTGCATCGAGCAATGCCACCAACACAATATCGAAGGCGTTGCTGCCAAACACGTTGCCCAGTGCCAGGTCGAACGCCCCCAGCCGCACCGCCGCCACAGTAGCTACCAACTCGGGCAGCGTGGTTGAAAAGGCTACCAGCGTGGTACCCACGAAGGTAGCGCCCAGCCCCGTGAGGTCGGCCAGCGTGTCGGCCGCCTCTGCGACATAGGGACCCGCCACCACGATCACCACCGTGGCTGCCGCGTAACCCAAGGCTGCACGCTGCCAACCTGCCTGCACCATGCGCCGCAGTTCCTGCTCTGCCGCCTGTGCCTCGGGTTGCTGTCTCGCCATGCGCTGGTCGTAGTAGACCAACCGCATGCCCAGCAAGAAGGCCACCACCAGTGCCCAGCAAGGCAGCCCCACACCCAGCCACGTGGCGTCGGGCCACCTGCGGCTCAGAATCAAGGCCAGGCCGGCGAGCGCCGTCATGCTGATGCTCATGGTGGCACTGAGCGCGTGGACCGCGGCCGCACGAGAAAACATACGGCCGCGCGACCTGTGCAGCAGGTCCACAAGCGCCAGCGTCAGCAGATTGAACAGCGTTGCCCCCAGCAGGTCGCCCACGGCCAGGTCGGCATAACCGCGTCGGACGGCACTGAGCGTTACCGACAATTCGGGCAGCGAGGTCGCCACGGCCAGAAACAGGCTGCCCACGAGCAGCCGCCCCAGACCGGTGACCTCTGCGATGACATCGGCACAGCGGGCGAGGATCACCCCGGCCGCCACGATGACAGCCGCGGCAACCAAGAACTGTGTGCTAGCCGCGAGCATCAGCCGCTCCTGTTCATAGCAAGTTTGAAGGTACGTTCTTATACGACTTGCGGCCCGATCTGGATAGCCCACCAGCACATCTGGCGTTGCAGAGTGGTTCGCGTCATGGACATTCCGACGTCCTCGCCGGAGACGCTGGAGGCTGCACAGCTCCCTGGCGGCTTACCCGAGGACTGCCGCACGGTACAAGGAGGCGGCTATGGCGAGCCGTTGGCCTGGCCGGCGGTTATGATGGCTGGCTGCAAAGGCGGGCTCCACAACCGCAGCAGGCAGGGCAGCACGATCAGGTTGCCCGCCAGACCTCCCAGCATGGCCACGCTCACCAGCACGCCAAAGTAGATCGTGGGAATGAACTCGCTTGCCGACAGCGCCCCAAACCCCGCCACCAGGGCCAGTGTCGAAAAGAACATTGCTCTTCCCGCACGGAGATGGCCGTCCAGGAGCGCCTGCTCGATGTTCAGCCCCGCCGCCACCGCGCGTCGATAGGCTGTGAGGTAATGAATCGAAGAATCCACAGACAGGCCCATCGATACCGCTGCGATCATGGCCGCCCCCATGTTCAGCGGGATCTGCGCCCAGCCCAGAATTCCCATCACCAGCAGCACGGGCAGTCCATTGGGTACCAGCGCCGTCAGCGCCAGCCGCCAACTGCGAAATGCCGCCAGCATCATGCCGCCAATGCCCAGGCTGGCCACGGCAAATGTCAGCCACTGATCGCGCACCACACTCTCGATGAGATGCGCCAGCAGCACGAAGTAGCCTGTCACCTCCGCCTCCGCAAACTGCTCGGCCGCCACACTCTCCACCCGCTCGATCAGCTCTCGCTTCGCCGCCGCCGACTGCCGCTCGTGCGAACGCAACATGACCCTCAGGTACAGCCGCTCTGGTGCCTGCGGGTCGCGCCCATAAAGAAACCCCACCAGCGGAAACTGCCGCGACAACAGCGCCAGCCGCTTCTCCAGTTCGGCATCCGTACGCGGCGGTGTCAGCGGCAGCAACCCCATCACGTCCAGCGGGCTGAGCACCTGGGTGATGGCCGCCTGCCCATGGCTGTCCTCCACACGGCCGCCCAGGGGAGCCTCCCGCAGACGCGCCTGCAAACGCTCCAGGCGGGCCCAGAAGTCGGAGAGATCGCCCTGCGGCACGGGAACCATGATCTCCCACGCGCCGGCGCCGCCCAGCCGCTCTTCGACGAAGCGATAGGAGCGGGCCACGGGGCTGGCGGCGCGAAAGTTACGCGTGAAGTCGGTTTCGATGTCCAACCGCCACGCTCCGGCAATGCCCGCTGCGGCCACGGCCAGGCATACCTGCGCCACACGGCGCGGATGCCGATGCACCCAGCAGGCGAGTGCCGCCAAGGCGGCCTCGAGCCGGCTCTCTCCCCATACCCGCCGAGGGTCGCGGTCGAACCTCCCCGCCAGCACCACCCCTGGTGTCAGCCACAGCAAGGCGGGGAGGATGAAAAGGGAGCCCATCACCATCATCGTGCCGAAGTCCTGCACCGGCCCCACGCGCGCCGCCAGCAGCGAGCCGAATCCCACCGCATCGGTGGCCAGCGACCAGAAGATGGGGGCTGCCAGATCGGCGCCCGCACGCTCCAGAGCTGCCGCCGGTTCCAGCTCACCCCGCCAGGCGCGATACCGCACAATCAGGTGTACCACCGTCGCCACGCCCACCACGGTCACAATGGCCCAGAGCATCGAACTCACCATGCTGAGCGACAGGCCGGCCAGCACCAGCGTACCCCGTGTGGCAAACAAGGCGGCCTGCACCACCACGGCCGGAACCAGCACCCACCGCAGGCTGCGAAAACAGGCCAGCAACACCGCCGCCAGCAATAACGAGGCCGTGGCGCCCAGCACCCTCCCGTCGCGGTCGAGGTAGCGGAAACCCTCCGCCACCATGACCGGCTCGCCCGTCAACACGCCGTTGTAGGGCGGACGTTCCACCAGACGCCGCATGCGCTCGATGGTCTGGGCACGAGGCAGGGCACTGGCCGATTCGGGCTGGAGCGTGCAAATGATGCCGGCCGTATGCAGATCGGCGCTGATGGTATAGCCCCGCGACAGCTCGAGCAGCCTCTGCCGCAAGGGAGAGGCCAGTGCCAGCTTGCCCAGCGGCGAGTTCTGCGTCAAGCTGAAGGCACCCGCCACGCCTGGTACAGCGGCCAGGTCCGCCGTCAACCGCTCCAGCCGCTCCAGGCCAGCGGACGTCAACAGTTCGGCATCCGTGTAGGCCGCCAACACCAGCTCGCTCCCCCCAAAAGTGCGGCGGAGCTTCTTGAACGGCGCCAGCAACGGATCGTCCGCTGCAAACATGTTCTCGATGGAACGATCGAATGTGAGGTTGCTGCCCACATACCAACACCCCCCACATACCACAAGCCCCAGCATGAACAGCACCCAACGTGCTGCAATGCATCCGGAAATCAAACGAACGTACCACATACGGCTGTTCTAGCCGCTCGCCATGCCGCCCGAAAGCCACTCCGGCAGTCCCCCGCCCCCTCCGTCAGCACCGTCCGGCACGCCTTCCGCCTCCTCGCAAGATCCGCCTGCTCAGCAACCACACCCCGCCGCTGAGCCGGACCGCCAGGCGCCCGGCACACCGCACACGCCTGACGCACCGCAATCGCTTGGCTCCCCCCCAACGGTTGCTGGGCCCCATACGGTTGACCCACGGCAAATGGACGAGCCGGATAGCGGCACCCTGTCGGAGATACCGACATCTCCCTTGCTGGAAGGCGGCGAGGCCGTCGCGATACCGGCCGCATTGCCGGCACCGCCGGCTGCCACATCGAGCGGCATGCCAGAGGGCCAGTCCCTCGGCGGGCCGGTGGCCGGGGACAGCACCACGACGGCCGCCGATGGAGATAGACCTCCGCCTGCTGCGCGCCGCTGGTGGATGGCTCTGTTGCTGCTGGTATTGGCCTTGCGGGCGGCGGTGCCCTTTATCTCGTCACAGGGGCTGAAAGAACGCGATCCCGATGCCTACTGGCGGTTGGCAAAGAACCTCTGGCGTTACGAGACGTTTGGTACCGAGTACGTGCCCACCGCCTACCGGCCGCCTCTCTATCCGATCTTGCTGGCCCCTGCGGTGGACTGGGGAACGCGTGCCTGGCTCGCCATAGCGGGCATGCATGCCGTGATGGCATTGCTGACCGTGCTGCTGACATGGAGCCTGGCACGTGAACTCGTTCCCGAGGCGGCATGGCTGGCGGCCTTGCTCGTGGCGTGGGATCCCATTCTGGTTCGCTGGTCCGCAGAGATCATGACCGAGACGCTCGCCACGTTTTTGGCCGTCTTGTTCTGGGTGTGGTGTGTGCGGGCAGGCCAGGGCGTCATATCCGCGCTCTTCACGGGGATGGTGGCAGGCACGGCGGCACTCTGTCGGCCCACGTTCCTGCCGCTGCTGCCGGCGGCTGCGCTGGTGGCGTACTGCATGGCGGGCCATCGGGGCCGCGGCGTGTTCTATGCACTGCTGTTGGTGCTGGGAGGGGTGGCCCTGCTGCTGCCGTGGTGGCTGCGGAACGAGCGGGAGTTTCGACGTTTTATTCCCGCCACGACCCACGGCGGATACACCCTCTACCTGGGCAACAACCCGGAGTTCTACCGCCACCTGCAAACCGAGGGGTGGAGCCGGCCATGGTCGTCGGAAGCGTTCGATCGGCGCGTGGTGCAGCGGCGACACGCCGCCACGCTCGCCAATGAGGCCGATCACGACCGGGCCGAGTATGCCCTGGCCTGGCAGTCCATTCAAGCCGAGCCGGCAGCATTCCTTCGGGCCTGCCTGTATCGGCTCAGCCGCCTGTGGGGAGTAATGCCGCTGCGCACCTCCGCCGAAGAGCGCCCGCTGGCTCGCGCCGCCCGCTGGACCATCGCCGCGTATTATGCCGTGGTGCTGCTGCTGGCGGCTGCGGGCCTGGTAGCCGTACTACGCAGCCGGCAGTACCTCCCCTGGCTGCCCGGCCTGTTGCTGATGGCATGCCTGACCCTGATCCACACCGTTTACTGGAGCGATATGCGGATGCGCGCCCCGCTGGTGCCAGCCATCGCGCTGCTAGCGGCCCATGCGCTCTGTCCGGCTGCCTGGAGCAGGCCGGGGCGAAAGCCATCGGCCCAGTGAGACACAGGCTGCTTGGCAGCTCGACACGCGCCGGTTTGCAAACGCCGCTGCACATGGACGACGCTCGCGAAAGAACCCCGCGAACGCGCGTCGCTCGCCTCGCAACCATCTCTGCTGGCAGTCAACGTTGGATATCGTGGATACACCGCCCGAAAAGCCACTGTGCGGATGCGAGCAGATTGTTCGATGTGCCGCGGCGGCAGGCAGAGCAGGTACCGCTGCCAGGCGAAGCAGGCCGTCGTCCGGCTGGCCAGCGAGACATCCTTCGCCAGATTGCGAGGGCCCTCCTGCATAACACGTACCTTGTTGCGCCGCTGCAGGGACTTCTCTTTTCGCCCGAGAGATGTTGCTGTTGCGGCGCGGACCCGCTTTGGGGGCACGGAAAAGTGCGTCCCGCGCGCCCTGCGGCTGCCTGATTAAGATGTCGGCAGCCGGAGCCAACCATTCCGCACGCTGCAATCGTCGCGAAGGCCGCAGGGAACGGGACGGTACGGCAGCCCGGACATACATCATCGCGTGGGAGGCCAGACCTTCACCGAGGAAGGACTTCGCCGCGAACTGGACAAGCTGCCGAGGGGAACCCGGGTCAACTTGCGGCTGGGTCGGCGATCCTTCGGCGTGATGCATCTGGATCCGAGGCTGCTTGACAGACTTGCGGCCGAATACAAGGGGCGGTTGGAGTTTTTCGCCAACGACGCACTGCTGCTGGGGGGCCTGCATTCGCCGCGCGGGCGGGCCAAGTCGCACGATGTCCTGCTGGCCTTTGGACCGGCCGACGGCGCACAGCTTGCCGCGGCCTGGCAGCGGCCGCTGTATGCCATCGCTCCCCCGCTGTACACGTGCGGCACCGGCGCACTGGGCAAGCTGCGCGGCCGGGAACCGGGCCGTTTCCCCGAGTTCGACGAGCCGCTGATGGCGGCCGCCGATCTCGAAATCACCTTGGCGGAACAGCAGCGGCGCAACGGCATGCTGTACCACGGCAGCCTGCTGCACTGGCACAATAATCCGGGCTTTCAGTAGATCTTCCAGCTCTATGGCAAGGAGCCTGGCTTCCGGCCTCACGAGCGGCTGGGCGTGTGCACGGCCGGATCGACGCTCCCCGGCGGCGGCATGCAGCGCGGCGCCTGGCTGATGTTTGCCTACACCGGCGAGCCGCGCTGGCTGGAGTTCGCGCAGCGCATCACGAATCATCTGATCGACGCGGATACATGCCACCTTGAATATCACCCTGACGGCCGACGTTCGCTCGGTTACCTCGCGGGAGAAGGACTCGTGCCGTGGAGCTTCTGGGGCAACAGCATTCAGTCCTACATCGGCATGATGCACCACTACTGCTTCACCGGCGATCCGCGCGCCCTCGAGGCAGCCCGGCTGGTGTCGGAATGGGTGAGGGACGAATACGACCGCCACTAGGACAGCGCATACGAAATCTACATCTAGGCTTACACGGTGCGGGCCTGGCACATCCCGGCGATGTCCTTGCTGGAGTACGACTGGCTCACCTGGGACGAGAGGGCGCTGGCCACGATGAACCGGATGTGGGAGCGGATCCAGCAGCGTCGGAACAAGGGGCTGCCGTTGCTTTCTCTACCAGTTCATGGCGACACGTTTATCTGCACCCTGGCCGAATGGCACCCGGATCCCAAGGTGCGCGAGGCAGCGAAGGCGGCCTTGCTCGAGTCCCTCGGCACATTGCTGAAAAGCTATGCAGACCAGCCAGCGAACCTGAACGACAACAAGATCATGGAATTCCGCCTGCTAGCAGCCGCACACGAGATCATACCGGCCCCTCTGTTCGTCGAAGCAGCGAGAAAGCGGATGCGTCGCTGGCAGGATGGCGAGTGGTATGGCGACGCCGTCTTTCCCGGCTGGCCGGGGATGGCAGCCTCTTCCATCCCCTGGATCTTTCCGGCACTGCACCGCGACGAGAGAGAGCATTAGGACCCCGCGAGAGGGGGCAGCCAGGACGCTCCGCCACGGATGAGGCTTGGTGCGCATGGCCAGGTGCCGGACTCTCCGAGTAGGCAGCTCCCCATGCGGGCAGAGCGGCTGACGGGATCAGCCATTTTGTAGCTCAACAACGTGGCGCTCCCCATTCAGGCAGAGCGGCTTGAGCCAGGCGTCCGTTCACCCGCAGCCTTTGCCCGCGCACGGCTCTTGACTACAGCCGGCGCAGCTCGGTGAACTCGTCGAGTGTCACGGTGGTGAGCGAGCCGTCGTCCAGTCGCAGGACCAGCAGGTCGCTGAAGACCTTGTCGTCGAACTGCCGCTGGAAGTGCAGTCCATGCCGCCGGCGCTCGATGCGTTCGACCGTTCCCACGGTGCGCGCATGCCAGCGCTGTTGTCCCACCTTTACTTCGTGGACGACCTCCACGCGGTCGCCGGGGTGGAGGGCATTCACCTGGGGGCGGGTCGTCGGCCCTGCCGGCAGTGCGTTGGCCGTTGCGGCAGGCGGCGCTGGTTCGGGCGGCATGGTGGTGTTCACACTTCCTTGGCGTCGATCCAGCGCATCAGGCGGCGGAGCTGGCGTCCTACCTGCTCGATGGCATGCTGCCGTTCGCGGCGGCGCATGGCCTGGAAGGCCGGCGTGCCGGCGCGGTTTTCCAGGATCCACTCGCGCGCGAATTGCCCGGACTGAATCTCCGCCAGGATCTTCTGCATCTCGCGGCGCGTCTCCTCGGTGACGATGCGCGGCCCGCGGGTGTAGTCTCCATACTCGGCGGTGTTGGAGACGCTGTAGCGCATGTAATTCAATCCGCCCTGGTAGAAGAGGTCGACGATCAGCTTGAGTTCGTGCAGGCACTCGAAGTAGGCCATCTCCGGCTGATAGCCGGCCTCCACCAGCGTCTCGAAGGCGGCCTTGACCAGCGCGCTCACGCCGCCGCAGAGCACCACCTGCTCGCCGAACAGGTCGGTTTCGGTTTCTTCGGCAAACGTGGTCTCCAGCACGCCGCCCCGGGTGCCGCCAATGCCCTTGGCGTAGGCGAGTCCCAGCCGGCGCGTGAGGTCGCTGGCGCCCTCGTTGGTGGCCAGCAGGCAGGGGACGCCCCCGCCCCGCACAAACTCGCTGCGTACCAGGTGCCCCGGCCCCTTGGGTGCAACCAGCAGCGTGTCCACGCCCGGAGGGGCCTGCACCTGACCGAAGTGGACGTTGAAGCCGTGGGAACACATGAGAATCTTCCCCGGCTTGAGGTGGGGCCGAACCTCCGTGCGATACAGATCGGCCTGCACCTCATCGGGCAGCAGCATGTTGACCAGATCGCCTTGCTCTGTGGCCTCGGCCAGGGAGACGGGCTCAAAGCCGTGGCTCTTGGCCAGTTCGTAGTTGGGACTGCCGGGCCGCTGGGCCACCACCACCTGGCAGCCGCTGTCGCGGAGGTTTTGGGCATGGGCGTGGCCCTGCGAGCCATAGCCGAGGATGGCGATGGTCTTTCCCTGGAGCAAGGAGAGGTCGGCGTCTTTGTCGTAGTAGATCTTGGCAGGCATGGATCCAAGGGGGCTGGGGTCGAGGTCGTTGACAACAACCTGCGGTGCAGGAGTGCGGAGAGCCGCCGCGGGGAGCGGCTAGCGGACGCT
Organism: Pirellulales bacterium; assembly: GCA_023511675.1. GTDB lineage: Bacteria > Planctomycetota > Planctomycetia > Pirellulales > JAIMBC01 > JAIMBC01. The sequence continues at coordinate 1,406 of JAIMBC010000180.1, read as the reverse complement.
CATGTCGCAGCTCAGTCCGCCGGCGGCGGGCAGGTAGGCGGTTTTCACGTAATCCATCACCATGCGGTGGGCGCTGAACCGCCAGGCGAGCGAGCTGATGGAGTTCATCATCATCTGGATCCACTGGCGGGGCAGGCCGTCCACATCGCGGTCATAATAGAGCGGGATGACCTGGCGTTCGAGCACGTCGTACAGGTCGGCGGCATCGCGCCGGTCGTTGATCTCTTCGGACACATGGCTGGTGCCCTTGCCGATGGCAAAGCCATTGGAGCCATCGTAGGCTTCTGCCCACCAGCCGTCGAGGACCGAAAGGTTCAAACCGCCATTGAGCACGACCTTCTGGCCGGACGTGCCGGACGCTTCCAGGGGGCGGCGGGGGTTGTTCAGCCACACATCCACTCCCTGCACCAGATGGCGGCAGACGTTGATGTCGTAGTCTTCGATGAAGGCCACGCGGCTGCAAAAACGCGCGTCGTGCCGCAGATTGGCAATCCGCTTGATGAGCTGCTTGCCGGGCTCGTCGGCGGGGTGCGCCTTGCCGGCGAAGATGAACTGTACAGGCCGCTGGGGATCGTTCACCAAACGGCTGAGGCGGTTGAGGTCAGACAGCACCAGGTCGGCCCGCTTGTAGGTGGCAAAGCGGCGTGCAAAACCGATGGTGAGCACGTTGGGATCGAGCATGTTGCGTGCCGCCTCCACGGCCTCGTCGCTCTCCCCGCGGCGGCGGCATTGCCGGCTCACCCGCCTCCGCACAAACGATAACAGCAGGTTCTTCAGCGCATAGTGCGTCTCCCACAACTCGCCGGGATCCACCTGGTAGATGCTCTGCCACACCTCCGGCTCCCCCATCCGCAAGAACCAGTTGGCCGGAAAATTGCGGTCGTAGAGCTGCTGCATCTGCCAGGCCAGCCAGCTCGGCACGTGCACGCCGTTGGTAATGTGGCCGATGGGAATCTCCTCCTCCACCCGCCACGGCCAGAGGTGCGCCCACATCCGCCGGCTCACGTGCCCGTGCAGGCTGCTCACCGCATTCGCCCGCCGCGACAGCTTCAGCGCCAGCACGGTCATGCAAAACGGCTCGCCCCCGTTGTGCGGCTCCACGCGGCCCAGCCCCATGAGCTGCTCGTACGAAATCCCCAAACTGTCGCGCAGCGGGCCGAGGTGCTCTTCGATCAGCCCGCCATCAAAGCGATCGTGCCCCGCAGGCACCGGCGTGTGCGTGGTGAACACGGCATGACGCGAGACTTCCCGCAGCGCCTCGTCAAAACTCAGCCCATCACGCTGCATGGCCTGCCGCATCGCCTCCAGCGTGACAAACGCGCTGTGCCCCTCGTTCATGTGCCACACCCCCGGCGTAATCCCCAGGGCGTACAACGCGCGCACCACCCCCACGCCCAGCACCAGCT
>JAIMBC010000179.1 GCA_023511675.1 Pirellulales bacterium | reverse complement strand
CGTCGTAGTAATGCAGGGCCTGTTCCAGGCTGTGGACGAGGGGGCCGCGTTCGCCTTCAGGCCGCAGCCGCAGGTCCACGCGGTAGGGCTGCCCCAGTTCGGTTGGTTCGGTCAGCAGCCGGACCACCTCGCGTGCCAGGCGGTCGAAGAACTCAGCGTTGGTTTGCGGGCGGGGGCCGTCTGTGGCGCCGTCGCATTCGTAGAGGAACACCAGGTCGATGTCGCTGGAGTAATTGAGTTCCACACCTCCCAGCTTTCCCAGCGCCACGACCGCGAAGCGAGCAGGCTGGCCGTCGGGGCGGCGCGGCTCGCCGCGCCGCTCCACCAGCTTGCGGCGGGCGAAGCGCACCGCCGACTCCAGAATGGCATCGGCCAGGTAAGAGATCTGGGCGGCCACCACTTCCAGCCGCTGGTTGCCGATAATGTCGCCGTAACAAATGCGTAGCGTTTCACGCCGCTTGTAGCGGCGGAGAGCAGCCATCACGGCCGCCTCATCGGCCAGGGCGGCCGTCTCGGCAGCCAGTTCCTCAACCAGTACCTCGCGGTTCACGGGCTGCCCCTCGGTCAATCTCAACAGGTCGTAGGCTTCGGGGTCGATGATCAACAGGTCGCTGAGGTGCTGGCTCGTAGAGAAAATCTGCACCAGGATGGCCAGCGCCTCGGGATCCCTTTCAAACAGCGAGGCCAGCGCCAGCGGGCTGCGCGCCGCCCCCACAAACCGCTCGAGGTTGTTCAGCGCCATGTCCGGGTCGCTGCAATGGGGCAAGATCTCATCCAGCCGCGTGCAGATCACTCCCAGCAAGTCGAGCGTGATGCCCGACATGGCCATCCGCACCAGGTTGGCATGGCCCCGCTCGATGTCTGCCAGCCCCCAGCCCTGTAGCCAGCCGACGGCTCGCCGCGGATCTTCCAAGCAGGCGCGTAGCTCCTCAATACGCATGGCACGTGCTAGGCAGGCTCCCAGGACGGCGGGCTGGCACAGCTCGGTTGCTTGCAGGGCAGCCTCGGTCCCCACTTCGTGATACGCTCCAGAGAAGCTGCTGGCCCCGCCGTGCAGCAGCAACCGCACCTGCTCCGCTTGCCCGTGCACGCGGCTGGCTCGCGCCGTAGGCAGCCTCCCTTTTCTCCGCTGGGAGGGCCAACCAGGGAACATGCCGGCCGGCGGGGCCAACCCTGCTCAACGAGCCGTCGGATCGCTCGCATGGCGAGCGACCATCGCAGCTTTGGCGTGTGCCATACCCGGCCCAGCGGGCACCTTGCTGCCAGAGAATCTCGTAGACGTGACGGAGACTCGCCTTACACACAGCACCCCGTTTGGGCGGCAAAGGGCGGCAGCACTCCGGCGGAAGGGGACCGGCCGCCGATTCCAGGGTCCGCTGGCCATGGCGCAATGCCGCCGGCTCTACGCTCCTCCAGCCAGCCATGCTCGTCGCCTTCTTGCGTGCGCCAGGGGCCACGATGTCGGTCCGCCGTCTACAGCACGTACACATCGGGCGCCGCGGGCGGCGGCGCCAGCACGCCAAACAGCGTGAAGGCTGTGGCCTCGTACACCACCACGTTCACCATGCGGCCCACAAGCTGCCGCCCCCCCTCAAAGACCACGATGCGGTCGCACGTCGTACGGCCCGTAAGCTGCATGGTGGCAGCCTCTTCTCCCTCTGCCAGTGCGGCGCTGTTGCCCGGCGCGTGGCCGTCCAGCGTCTGCCCGCTCTCCGGCGCGTGGCTGTGGCGCCGCTGCTTCTGCTGCACCTTGCTGGGCCCTTCTACCAGGATCGGCACCACGCGGCCGACGAAGGGCTGGTTGTCCTGCTCGCTGATCTCTGCCTGGATGTGCAGCAGTTCGTGATTGCGGCGGCGTTTCACCTCGTCGGGCACGTCGTCGGGATACAGCTCGTAGCCCTTGGTGCCCGGCCGCGGGCTGTACTTGAAGATGAAGCTGTTCTTGAAGCGGGCATGCCGCAATAGCTCCACGGTAGCGGCGAAATCCTGTTCCGTCTCGCCCGAGAAGCCCACGATGAAATCGCTGGTCACGCCTGCCTCGGGCACGGTGGCACGGATGCGGTCGAGCATCTCCCGGTATCGCTCCACGGTGTACAGCCGCTTCATGCGAGCCAGCACACAATTGCTGCCGCTTTGTGCCGGCACGTGCAAGTAGCGGGCCACCTTGGGCAGATCGCGTACGGCGGCCAGCAGGTCGTCGGTCATGTCGTTGGGGAAGTTGGTGACGAACTTCAGCCTGGCCAGCCCCTCGAGGTCATGCAGGCGATAGAGCAGGTCGGAGAGCCGAACCGTCCGCTCGCCTTCCCGGTACTTGTAGCTGTTGACGGTTTGCCCCAGCAGGGTGATCTCGACGCAGCCTTCTGCCACCAGGCGGCGTGCCTCGGCCTCGATTTCCGCCGGCGGGCGGCTCTGCTCGGGTCCCCGCACTTGGGGCACGATGCAATAGGTGCAGAACTTATCGCAGCCCATCATCACGCGCACGTAGGCCTGGTGGGCGCTGGTGCGAAGGGCGGGCTCTCGCAGCGGGTCGTAGCTCTCGAAGCTCTGTTCCACCTCGCTGCGGCTGCCGGCGCGGCGGTCGAGACTTACCTCCATGCGCGGGCCGCTGCCGGCGGCGATCTCCGCCAGCAAGCGGGGTATTTGATGCAACTGCCCCGGCCCCACCACCAGATCGACGTACGGGGCGCGGCGAAAGATCTGCTCCTGGTCCTTCTGGGCCATGCAGCCGAGCACGCCGATGATCTTTTCCGGATGGCGCTCCTTGGCGTGCTTCAACCGTCCCAGCGCGCTGTAGATCTTATCCTCCGCATGCTGTCGCACGCTGCACGTATTGAACAAGATCGTGTCGGCCTCCTGAGCAGAGCGCACCAGCTCATAGCCCTGTCGGCGCAAACTCGCAGCCACCAGCTCGCTATCGAGCACGTTCATCTGGCAACCGACTGTTTCGATGTACAACCGCTTGGGCATGTTCAGCGTGCCGTTCGCTCCTTGGCCGCGTTGCCGCTTTCTGCTGTACGCGAGGCGGCCTTGCTCAACTCGGCCCGGTATCGCTCGGTGGTCCGCTCCTGCCACGCGAGCATCCAGCCCACGAGCACCCTCACGGCCACGTAGGCCGAGATCGCCAACACTGTGGTGGTCCAACCATCCATGGCAGCCGCCCGGAGAGGATCCGCGTCTTCATGGCTCCGTCGTGCATGCATTGTAGCACGTGGCCGGGCGGCGTTTCGAGGGGAATCTAGCCCCCCACAAACGGATGCAGGCGGAGAACCGCATCAGCGCTCCCGCCCCCCAACTCGCCCCGTGCCCCGTTCTCGCCCAGGTGCCGGCCGCGTCGGGCGGCGCCGGTCCTTTCCGCCGCCGTGCGGTTGGATCGTCCGGGTGGCACAGGTTATACTGCTGTTCCCCTTCTGCCTTGCCGCATCAGGAGACGATCATGATGCCCCGCCCCAGCAAGCGCCCGTCGATCCGCATCACACGCCGCGAACTGCTCGGCCGCCTGGCAGGACAGACATGCCTGGGGCTCTCCTTGCCCACGCTGCTGGCGGGACGTGCCGTGGCTGCCGCGGGCAGCCCGGCCGTGCGCGCCAAAGCCTGCATCATGATCTTCTACTACGGCGGGCCAAGCCATCTCGATACGTTCGACCTCAAGCCGGATGCCCCGGCGGAGGTGCGGGGCGAGTTCCGGCCCATCTCCACCAGCGTGCCGGGAGTGCACATCTGCGAGCACCTGCCGCGGCTCGCCAACGTGATGCACAAGGTATGCCTCATCCGCAGCATGCATCATCAGATGCGTCTGCACGATGCGGCCTGTGTCCACACACTCACGGGCAGGCCTCCAGTACGCGGCGATGGAGAGAACTTCTCTCCGCCCGACGAGGCCACGCTTTACCCCTCGCTGGGTGCGGCGTACAGCTACGTGGTGCACAAGCAGGGCCTCGCCGTACCCAATGCCGCTTTGCCCTACGTGATCCGCAACGTGGTGCCCGTGCCCTGCCAGACAGGCGGCATGCTCGGACCTGCCTACAATCCGCTGGTGATCGCCGGCGATCCCCAGCGCTACAGCTATCGGGCGGAGCAGCTTCAGCTTCCCGAAGGGCTGACCGCGCAGCGCGTCCGGCAGCGGATGGGCTTGCTTGCCGCGGCACGGCTGGCCGGCAACCCTCGCTCCGAGCGAGAGCTGCGCTGGCAGGAGTTCTATGCCAAGGCGCTGGACTTGCTCGCCACGGAACAGGTGCAGCGGGCCTTGCGGATCGAAGAAGAGCCTCAGGCGGTGCGCGACCGCTACGGCTGGGGCGATCCCGCCCCTGCTGCCGACGCGGATCCCAATGCCATGAACGGCGCCCACCTGGCCGAAGGGCTGCGGCTGCGCGGCCAGAACCTGCTGTTGGCCCGGCGGCTGGTCGAGGCCGGCGTGCCCTTTGTCAACGTGTACGATTACCGCCAGCAGGGACAGAACTGGGATGCACACTCGCAGAACTTCAAGCAGCATCGAGACTATCTGCTGCCCCCCTGCGACCAGGCGCTGGCCGCGCTCATCTCCGATCTGGACGAACGGGGCCTGCTCGACACCACGCTGGTCGTCGCCCTGGGGGAATTCGGCCGCACGCCCAGAATCAACAAGGACGCCGGCCGCGACCATTGGCCCGACTGCTATTCGGTCCTGCTCGCCGGAGGAGGCGTCCACGGCGGCTACGTCCACGGCGCGAGCGATGCGCTGGGGGCTTACCCCGCACGCGATCCCGTTTCTCCCGAAGATCTGGCTGCCACCATCTTCACGCTGCTGGGCATCGACCCCGCCACCGAGTTGCACGATCTTGCCGGCCGGCCGTTCAAGCTGGCCGATGGCACGGCCGTAACCGAGGTCTTCAGCTAGCCGGCCGACGCAAGGCAACCCTACACCGGCACCATCGCGCCGGGGCGCGAACACGGGCGAGGGAGCGGAGAGGAGGGACGCGGGGAGAGGGGCGGCGAGATACGAGTTCGGTCTCGGCTCGCGCGTTTGCGGCCTCATGGAGGGCCACGCTCCGTCGGGGCCGTGATTGCCCCCCCGTGTGCGTTGCGCCGGCCGCAACAGAGCGCCCGTCCAGGGCGGCCGGCCGCAACGGAGCGGGTCCCTCCAAGGTGCCCGGCCGCCACGCAGCGCGTCCCTCCAGGGCGCTCTGAAGGGCCACGGTTCGTCTTGCCCGGAAGGAAAGCTGGTCTCACTCACCGATGGATGCGGACGCTACGCAGCGCGCCGAGCGCGTAGAACGCCAGGCACCCTTGGCAGCCCTCCACAGGCCCCGCTTGCTAACGGACGCGATGGCCGCATGCCGCCGCGTGAGTTGCGCAGCCCCGATCCTAAAGGAACAAACCGGCGCCCGCGGCCGTACGCTGCGGCACGGCTACCCAATCACCGAGGCCCGTGCTGCCGGAAGCGGCTGGCACCAATGCCCGCACCATGTGGAGCAGGCGGGCAAAACCCCCGCCCCCCAGGCACAAAAGCCTGGGCTACGGGTTATCGTACAGCGGGGCAGGTCGTGCAACGTCCCCCTGATGAAGAGGGGGATGTTCATCCGTCAATCCGCTCAAAGCGCTCGGTCAACGTTCAGGCGATGATCTGGCGGATGGGCTGGCCGTAGTCGATCTCCAGCCGCTTGCGGCCGGGAATCTCCAGCCGCCGGGCATCCAGGCCCAGCAGATACATCACCGTGGCGTGGATATCCGTCACGTAATGCCGATCCTCCACGGCATGGAAGCCCAGCTCATCCGTCGCCCCGTGTACCATGCCTCCCTTGATGCCCCCCCCGGCCAGCCACACCGTAAAGCCATACGGATGATGGTCCCGCCCGTCCGCGCCCTGGGCCCCTGGCGTGCGGCCAAACTCCGTGGCCCACACCACCAGCGTCTCGTCCAACAGGCCCCGCGCCTTGAGATCCTTCAGCAACGCGGCGATCGGCTGATCGACCTGGGCGCACAGCGCGCTGTGGCCTGCCTTCAGCCCGCCGTGGGCATCCCAGCTTCCCGCGCCGCCGTTGCTGCCATGATAGATCTGAATGAACCGCACGCCCCGCTCCACCAGCCTGCGTGCCGCCAGGCACTGCCGCCCGAACTCGGCCGTGGTGGGGTTGTCGAGCCCGTACAGGGCCTGCGTGGCGGCCGTCTCCTGATCGAAGCGGAACACCTCCGGCACCGCCATCTGCATGCGATAGGCCAGCTCGTACGACTTGATCCGCGCCGCCAGGGCCGGATCGTCTGCGTACTGCACGCCGGCCAGGCTGCCCAGCGTGCTGAGCAGCTCGAACTCGGCAAGCTGCTCCTCGCGGTACACATCAGGCCCCGGAGAGGCAAAGGGGAGCGGATCGTTGGGGTCTGCCTTCAGTTGCACGCCGGCGTGTTGGGGGCCGAGATAATCGGCCCCATGGGCCTCGGTGCCCCCGCAGCAGTCTGCCAGCGGCGTGCCCATCACCACGAACTGCGGCAGATTCTCGTTCAGCGAGCCAAGGCCGTAGTGTACCCACGCCCCAATGGTGGGGAAGAACCCTTCCAGCGCGTGCCGACCTGTGTGGAACTGAAGCTGGGCGCCGTGGTCGTTATCCGTGGTCCACATGGAGCGGACGAAGGCGATCTCGTCCACGCACTCGCCCAGGTGCGGCCACCAGTCGCTAATCTCAATACCGCTCTCGCCCCGCTTGCTATACCCCACTTGCATGGGGAACACGCTCGGGTGCACCTTGTGCAGGCCCTCAATGAACTCGCGCAGGTTCTTCTTCAAGTAGGGCGAGTCCAGCGCGGCAGCGTAGGGTGTTTCTGCAATGGTCTTCCCGGCCCAGCGGTTCAACTCGGGCTTGGGATCGAACGTTTCCATCTGGCTAGCACCGCCGATCATGAACAGCCAGATCACGCTCTTGGCACGGGGGGCGAAGTGGGGCCGGCCGTCCGGCGGACTCCAGGCCGGCTCTTGGGCACGCAGCACCCCGTCCTGCGCCAGCAGGCTGCCCAGCGCCAGACCGGCAAAGCCCATGCCCGTATCGGCGAGAAACGTGCGGCGCGTTACGGCCGTTGGATTCTTGTGTCGCGTTCGCCTCCCAGCTTCCGCCGCAGCGCGCGGCGTACCGGGCAAGCCCTGGAGCATCGCGGATGAGGGTCCGGCCAGTTGGCGGGGCGGCCAATTCGCTCGTGGCATGCGCAGATTCTCCATCACTGGTCCCGGACGTGGGCACACGTCCCTGAGCATGACGCCGCCGCGAGGCATTCGCAAGGATCCGCTCGGCGGTGCCGATGTTGGCGACGCTGGCGCTGGCTCCCATGAATCAGCCTGTTGGCGCCGTACGCGAGAGATAGTATAAAGGCTTTTTGATGGGTTCGGGAGACCTGTCTGCAGGAGAGACCCCATGCCGAGCCGACCTGTAATGGCCAGCCCCACCATGGCCGGTCCCAGCATCACGCTGCTTGGCTCGCCTCGCCGTTGTTGCGACGGCCTCACCCGGCGAGAGACCTTGCGTGCCGGCGCCTTGACGCTGCTGGGCGGCTTTGGACTGCCCCAGTGGTTTGCAGCCCGCGAGGCGGGGGCCGTCTCAGCCCACCCCAAGGCCAAGAGCGTGATTCTGCTGTACTTGCTGGGCGGTGCCCCCACCCAGGACATGTACGATCTCAAGCCCGAGGCGCCCGCCGAGGTGCGCGGCGAGTTCAACCCCATCGATACGAACGTGCCCGGCATCCGCATCTGCGAGCACCTGCCCCAGACGGCCCGCTGGATGCACCGCTCTGCCATCGTCCGCAGCGTGAACCACAAGGCGGGCTGCCACAACACCTTGCCCAGTTACACGGGCTACGAGGCTGTACTGGACAACATCGTCACCACCAAGGACACCTATCCGCCCAGCATGGGTTCGGTGTGCGAGTATCTGAACACACGGGCGGGCGTGCTGCCCGCGTATGTGTACCTGCCCAATTACCTGGGGTGGGGGCAGAACATCCGCCGGCCAGGGCCCTATGCGGGCTTCCTGGGGCCGCGGTACGATCCGCTGTACGCGGAGTGCACGCCCTTCGTGGACGATCCCGCCAAGGAACTGCCAGGCCATCCCACACCGCTTCGGGGCGAGCCGCGGCTGCCTGACAGCGTCCTGCCCGAAGGGGTGACCATCGACCGGCTCAACACACGCCGCTCTCTGGTCAGCCAGCTTGACCAGGCCTTTGCAAGGCTGGAAAATCAAGGGACGATAAACAACTTCTCGCGCGAGAAGCAGCGTGCCTTCGATCTGCTCGTCTCTCCCCAGGCACGCGCGGCGTTTGACCTGGAACAAGAAGATCCGGCCTTGCGAGACCGCTATGGCCGCACGCTGTTCGGCCAGAGTGCCCTGGTGGCCCGGCGGCTGATCGAGGCGGGGGTACGCTTCGTCAATGTCACCTGGGACTGCTACTGGGAGCGGCTCAAGCTGGCGTACGACTGCTGGGACACGCATGTCCGCAACTTCCCTATCCTGCGGGACTACAACCTGCCCTATCTGGACATGACCTATGGCGCCTTGATGCAGGATCTCGAGGATCGCGGTCTACTGGATGAGACGTTGGTGGTGGTGATGAGCGACTTCGGCCGCACGCCGCGCATCAACGGCAATGCGGGGCGCGACCACTGGACGTTCTGCTATTCGGTGTTATTCTCGGGGGCAGGCATTCGCGGCGGCACGGTGTACGGGGCGTCCGACGCTCAGGCCGCCTATGTGAAAGATAAGCCGGTCAGCACGGCGGACGTGTGCTGTACCATTTATCAGTGTCTGGGGATTGACCCAAACCTGTCCGTGCCCGACCAGACAGGCCGGCCCGTGCATATTTCGCACGGTGGGCAACCGATCTGGGACGTGCTGGCCTAGCCCGGTCCGCGGCCAACCTTCCGGTCCCTGCCCCCCGTCCGGGCCGACGGGGGGATGCGCAGGGCGTAGGCGCCCAACGCAACGTGCCACGTCGAACGGGGCTCGTGCACAGCCGTCGGGCGCAAGCCCCTGGCCGCCGCACGCACGCCTCCACGCGGAACGGGGCCAGGCCACATGACACGCAGGCCCGCATCGGCGAGGCCAGAGAACGGGGCTCGGCTGTATCGCCGTCAGGCCGCGGGACTACCATGCCGCTTACGCCAGGCGAAGGTACCGTCGCAAACACATCTCGCGCCTTTCTGCCCACACCGCCGCCGCAGGCGGTCGCACGCTCGCTGTTCTTGAAATCGGCGCGTTTTGGGCGCAATGTCCCTACCTGCGTTCCACAAGAAAGAGCTGCTCGGTGACGTGAATGGGCCGATGCTCAAAATTGCGGCTGCCGCGAAAGGCATTGTAAGGAATCTCCCCAACCTCCACACGGCCGAGATCAGCCAGCATGGACCGCATGTGAGCTGGCGCGATGAAGCCCTCGTTGTTGAAGGAGATGAGCAGAAACGGGGCATCGATATTCTCAAGCAAATCTCTAAGAAGAGGTAGGCATTTCGCCCGGCTGTTATAGCCGGAGCGCCGCCAGTCTCTCGGAATGCCCGATATGCGGCTCACATGCTGCGGGCGCTGGTACTGAACCAACAAGTTGAGCATGAAGTAGTTCGAACCATACGGGTGCTGGTTATACGGCGGATCGATGTATGCCAGATCGAGCCCTGCGAGCCGCCGCGCTGCGGCATTTGCATCGTCTTGAAGTACCTGGTACTCGCACTCAAAGTTGCTGAGGACAGGCATCTCAAGCGTAATTTCACCCATGATGCGAGCTAGCGCGTCGGAACCCGTGCCGCCAAATTGGCCAACACCGGTGTGACGGTTCTTGTAGAAGCCCTTGAACACCCCGGCGGTGTTGGCGTGGATGGAAGCCTCGCTCAGCAGCGGCCCCAGCAGCAGCTCCCGCATCTGAGCAGGGACAGTGTCTATGAGGCGACGGTAGTTGTCCAACCGCCGCGCGTTCTTCTTGGTGTAGAAGACCCGATCAGCCGCAGTGATGTGTTGTTCGTCCCGCGGGGCGTAGAGTTCCTCGATGAAGCCGGGAGGCAGGTGTTCCGCATCGACTCTGGCATTGAAATCCTCCACAATTGCTCTCAGACTCGACAGGTCCACAGTGCTTTTGTTACGGAGGTAGCAGCGCCCGATCACCGTGGCGTAGTCCTCGATGTCGTTGCTGATCAGCAAGGATGCGTGGGCCTTGAAAAAGCGCGAGACGATTCCTGAACCGGCGAAGGCATCGAACACACAGAGGCGATTCTTGCCGAGCCGGCGCTTCACTCGCTCCACAGCGCGGCCGATGTGACCAAGCAGGGCGCGCTTGTTTCCCAGATAGGAGATCAGTTGCCGGGACAGATAGTCGGCATTCTCCGCGCTGGGATGAACGTCCCAAAGGGCGAGCTGACGCTCTTCCCTGACTGCTACCTGGGGCTGGTCGCGTTGGGTCACTCTCGTCTCCAAATACTCCATCTTTTCGCCGCACTGGTACTCAGAACGACCGGCGGCAAGCGAGCGATGACAGTGCCGATGACGTTCTGGTAGCGTGGCGGCCTGACCATGATGGCGCCGGTCGATGCCTGCTGCCACGGTCTATCCATTCCGGCACGGTGCCAGAAGTATTCGGCATTGGACAACTGCCCCAGCCCCCTGTCAAGAGACAGGCGAGCTGGCCATGGGTTGCGTGGGTATGGACTGGGCTACATCACAGGAGCACCGTTGCGAAGCGGGCCGGGTCCGCATGGGAAGCGGGCAAGCCGAGCGGCCTGTAAGACGCTGTGCGTGGGTGGCGGGGCCTGTGACGTGGGTCAGACGGGCTTGCGTGCGTGGACGGTATACTCGTAGAGTTCCTTCTTTGAAGTGCGCTTTCTAATACTACAGCGCTAACTGGTGTCCTGGTCGCAGCGTGGCAGCGTGCTCACGGTGATTCCTTGGCGTTGGAGTTTAGCGATGGCGGTTCGCGTGTGAGATGCGCGGGCCACGGCGTTGCGTCGCTGATAGTACCGAATGCGGCGAGCCGTCTAGGCCAACAGACGTTCACCTGCCTCCTCCGGAAGTTGCCAGCTCTGCACCAACGCATCGGCCGCCATGCGCACCTGGCAGACCGTCCATTCCGGATTTTTTTTTCCTCAGCCGCTGGCAGGTTCTGGCCAGGAATAGGTAGCTGACGGTGGTCAGAATCAGATGCCGTTTCAGACCGAGCCAGCGACGGCCTTCCCAATGATCGAGGCCTACCTCCCCCTTGCCATCCTCAAAGCAGCGTTCGATCCGCCAGCGGCCAAAGGCCACACACAGCAGCCTCTCCAAGGGAGTGTCAGCCGGCGCGTTGCTCAGAAAGTATTTGATCTCGCCGCTCAACGGATGCGTGCAGACGAGCAGGTGATACGGTCCCTCGGGCAACCCCCGTTCGTCGGGCACATAGCTCGGCACGTGCTTCACGTGCCACACCAGCGGTCCTTTGTGCGTGTCCCGGATCCGCCAGGCCTGCCACGCCTGCGCGGCCAACGCCCGATGCATTTGGGCTAGCTGCCGCAGCGTTTGGGCCGGACGGCTGCCGGCCGCCACGCGGGCCACGCTGGGCGCCCGACGCCGCCGACGACGACCTCTGGAACGCCTTGCGCGACGCCGGCCTGGAACAGCGCATCCGCGCCGCGCCGGGCGGTCTGGACGCCTGGCTGGGCGACAACGGCGAGCGGCTCTCCGGCGGCGAGCGGCGACGCCTGTCCCTGGCCCGCGCCTATCTGCGTCCCGCGCCGTGGCTGCTGCTGGACGAGCCCACCGAAGGCCTGGACGCCGAGACGGAGGCCCTGGTGCTGGAGCGTCTCGCCGCGCGGCTGGACCGCACGTGACAGGGCCTGGTCCTGGTCAGCCATCGCCCGGCTCCGCTGGCGATCTGTGACCGCGGCGTCACGATGGGCCAGACATAGAAAAGGCCCGGCGATCACCTCGCCGGGCCGTTCCCGATCACCGATCTCGCCGACGCTATTTCTTGTTGGCGTAGAGATAGACGCTGAACAGCGTCACGGCGAAGGCCGTGAAGGCGCCGATGACCAAAGACAGATACGCGACTTGTCCGCCAGACATGAGAAACCTCCGTGTTGTCCAGGACAGCATCACGCGCTCCGGCGGCGCGCGCCTTGACGTCGATCAAGTCGGCGCGACGATGACGTCTCGCGAAGACGGATCGCTCGGTTATAAGACGCCGAAGCGCTCATCCCGCGCGATGGAGACGGCGACGCGATGAAGGTGGTCAGAGAGGCCTCCTATCCCTTGTTCAGCGATCCGCGTCCCGGTCCCTATCTGGTGGCGGCGGGCGCGGTCGCGGCGACCTTCGTCCTGCGGCTGACGCTGGGCGAGGCGTTCACGGCGGCCTCGTCGTTCCTGCTGTTCATCCCCGCCATCCTGGTCGGCGCCGCCCTGGGCTGGCTGATCTGCGGCC
>JAIMBC010000178.1 GCA_023511675.1 Pirellulales bacterium | reverse complement strand
GGCGCAGGGGGCTGAAGGTGGGTCCCAGGCTCAGTCCCGGCGGCAGCTCGGCGGGCAGGCTCCGCCGCCGCGGTCCCGCTGCGGCAATGACCAACTTGGAGCCTTCGTTGAGTGCGGTGCCGGAGTAATCGAGCGTGTCCATGGTCGTGCAGGTGTGAAAGTGGAGGTCCCGCTGCCAATCGACGCGCTCCAGCATGTGCTTGAAAAAACCCGGCACGTCGTGGACGTCAAGCCGCGGATCGTCCTCCACCGCGGCGATCCACAAATACTTGGCCAGCGAGAGCTGCCCCTGGCCCAGAATGGCGTTCGCCTGGGCGAGCAGTTCCCGCGGCTTGGTGCGGGCTTCGTAGGGCACATACCGCTCGCTGCCCAGGGCCAACAAGAGCGGATGCACGCCCGCATCGTCCACCGCGTGAACGGCCTTCACCCCCGGCAGGACCTGCGGAATCACCGGCCCGGTCAGCTCGTGGATGAACCGGCCAAAGGTCGTGTCCTCCTGTGGCGGCCGCCCCACCACCGTGAACGGCCATACGGCGTCCTTCCGGTGCCAGACGCGCTCCACGCGCAGCACCGGAAAGTCATGCATCTTGGCGTAGTATCCCAAATGATCGCCAAACGGTCCCTCCGGCAGCAACCGCTGAGGATCCACCGTGCCAGTCAGACAAAAGTCGGCCTCGGCCACGATGGGCAGCCCGCCAGGCTGGCGGATCAGCCCGAGCCGCCGGCCAGAGAGTGCACCGGCAAACATCAACTCGGAGATCCCCTCCGGCAAGGGCATGACGGCCGCCACCGTCAGTGCCGGCGGCCCCCCCACCAGCACATTCACGCGCAGCGGCACGCCCAGCTCGATGGCCGCCGCATGATGCACGCCGATGCCGCGATGGATCTGATAGTGCAGCCCCACTTCCGCGTTCACGCGGTACTGGTTGCCGGCCAGTTGCACGCGATACATGCCCAGGTTGGAATGCTGCCAGCCGGGCTGGCGCGGATCCTCGGTATACACCTGCGGCAGCGTGATGAAGGGACCGCCATCCTGGGGCCAGCACACAAGCTGCGGGAGCCGATCGACCGTGGTCTGCTTGTCCAGCACCGGGCCGGCAGAGAGGAATCTCGGCCGCATGTTCCACGCCGCGCGGAGCACGCCCCATTGCCGCCAGGGCTGGTGCAGCAGGCGGGCCGGATCTCCCTTCGCGGCCACAAGCTGCTCCACCGCGCGGAGCGTGTCCCGAAACAGGAATCGCGCCCGCTCAATGGTGCCGAACAGGTTGCTCACCATGGGAAAAGGCGTGCCCTTGACGCGGGCATAATACACGGCCGGCCCTCCCGCCTGGTGGACACGGCGGTGGATCTCGGCTGCTTCCAGGCGAGGGTCCACCTCCTGCTCGATGCGCACGAGTTGGCCCGCGGCTTCCAGATCGGCCAGGCAGGCCCGGAGGTGGCGGTACCCCATGGTTAGGCGGGAAGAATGTGGACGCGGCGGCCGCGCACCGTCAGCCGGCCTGCGGCAAACAGGCGGAGGGCCTCCGGGTAGGCCTCGCACTCGGCGGCAAACACGCGTGCGGCGAGGGTCTCGGGCGTGTCCTCCTCGAGCACCGGCACCGCCTTTTGCAGGATGATGGGGCCGTGGTCGTACTCGTCGTCCACGAAGTGTACCGTGCAGCCGCTGATCTTTGCCCCGTAGTCCAGCACGGCCTGGTGCACGTGCATGCCATAGAAGCCGCGGCCGCAGAAGGCTGGAATCAACGCGGGGTGGATATTCATCACACGGTTGGTAAAGTCCGGCGGAATCCGCAGCAGCTTGAGAAAGCCGGCCAGGGCCACCACGTGCGGCTCGACGGCTCGACAGGCGTCAAAGATGGCCGAGCTGAAGGAGGCAGTGGAATTGAATTCCGCTCGGCTGAACAGGGCCGTGCGCAGTCCGTGCTGCCGCGCAAACTCCAGCCCAGCCGCCTCGGGGTGACTGCTGATCACCAGAGGTATCTCGGCGTCAAGCCGTCCCTGCTCGATCTGAGCCACGAGGTTGCGCAGCGTTGTGCCCCCGCCCGAGATCAACACGGCCACCCGCAAGCGATCGATCGCCGGCACCGTTGATGTCCGTTCAAAACAGCTCCACCAGCGGCCGGCCCTCGCTGACGCGATGCGGACGCCCGCTCTGGTCGTAGACCACCGTTTCCGGCGCAATGCCAAAAGCATGGTAGACCGTGGCGATAATATCCTGCGGCGCCACAGGGTGGCTCGTCGGATAGGCGGCATGGCGGTCGCTGGCCCCGTACACCTGCCCCCCGCGGATGCCGCCGCCAGCCAGCACCGCCGACTGGCATGGCCCCCAGTGATCTCGCCCGGCCGTGGCATTGATCTTGGGCGTGCGGCCGAACTCGCCCAGCATCACCAGCAGGGTCTCCTCCAGCAAACCGCGGTCTGCCAGATCTTCCAAGAGGGCCGAGAAGGCCTGATCGAGCGGCGGCAGACAGTACTTCTCCTTGAGCATCTGATAACCGGTGATGCCGCCCAGCGAACCCGTACCCCCATGATTGTCCCACACATTGGCCACATTGCCATCTGGACAGATATAAAGCCACACCACGGTTACCAGCCGCACCCCTGCTTCCACAAGCCGGCGGGCCAGGAGAAAGCTCTCTCCGTACTCGTTGCGGCCATAGCGGTCTCGCAGCCGATCAGGCTCCCGAGAGAGGTCAAACGCCGCCCGCGTCTCAGGCGCAACCAGCATCCGCAAGGCCTGCTCGCGATACGCGTCGAACCCCCACGCCTGCCGCTCCGCCAGCCGGTCCTGCGCCTCCAGCAGCTTCAACAGGCCGTGGCGGGCCAGCAGCCGCGTGGTATCCAATCCGTCCGGCAGGGCCAGGTTGTGCACCGGCTGTTCGTTGACTTCTCCCGCCGCCTGCAACTCCAGCGGGTCGTGCCGCGGACCCAAGAAACCCGCATGCGTGCCCGCGTACGTAACGCCGTCGTGGCCGATGGGCCGCGGAATCGTCACGCTGGCCGGCATGTCTCCGCCCAGACCCAGCGCCGACAGCACCGACCCGGGATGCGGATAGTGCATTCGCGTGCGCTGGTTGCGAGGGAACCCCAGCCCAGGCACCGCCTGCCCGGTGAGCGTGTGGTACACGCCGACCTCGTGAACATTGCTCTCATGCGTGAGCGACCGGACGATGACGAACTTGTCCGTGTGGCGGGCAATCTGCGGCATCTGGTCGCAGATCATGATGCCCGGCACGGCCGTTTCGATGGGTGCAAACTCGCTGCGAATTCCGTCCGGCGCCAGCGGCTTGAGATCCCACATGTCCTGTTGCGGCGGACCGCCCCACAGGTAGAGCAGGATGCACGACCGCGCCTTGCCGCCGCGGTAGCCCCCCGCTGCGGGCCCGGTGCCCCGCGTGCCCGAGGCCAGTGCCTGCCTGGCGCCGGCCTCCAGCAACCCAGGTAGCGTGACCGCTCCCAGCCCTAGTTTGCCTAGCCGCAGCATGGCATCTCGGCGGTTCCAGTTGCTTGGCATGTTGGCGGTCTCCTTGCTCGGCGGCAACGGGCCGCCAGCCGTGGGCAGCCCTGACGATCCTCACTATAACCGAATCATCTCCTGAAAACCCTGGGTCACGGCCTGCGGGTTCGAGGCGATCGTCCAGAATAACAGCGCTAACAGCAGCAAGCCCACCAGGGCCAATCCAGCGCCCCAGGCGCCGCGGGCCGACTCGGCCATCTTCAACCGCCGCCGCAGTGCCGCCGCCAGCGTGCGCCAGCCCGCCAGGCTCTGCTGATCGCTATTGGCAACGAGCGTGACGTTCCGCGCCAGCGGATAGCGTTCCACATGCAGGTCGATCATCAAGCCAGGCAAGACCACGCTGCTACCAGCCCAGCGAGCATGAGGGTCTAGCCCGCTAATCACCTCCGAGAGTACGGGCCGCAGCACCTCCGGCGAAATGTTGTAAATGGTGATCCGCGGCCGCCCCAGCAGGACCAGCAAAGACAGGCACAGACCGTACATCACGGCCAACAACAGCCAGACCAGCCAGCCATACGCCAGCACAGCCTCGTATGGCAACACCAGCTCGATCGGCCCTACCACCAGTAGGCCCGCAACGGCCAAGCCCAGCGCCGCAGCATCCCGCGGCCCCGTAACCAAAAACGGCCGCCGCGAGAGGTTGATCAGCCCCAGCAGCAACAGATATATTGCCAGCGGTCCCAAGGCCAGACATAGCCGGAACGGCTCGATCGCCACCAATACGTCGCGCACGACAAACACCCGAGACGGTACGGCTACCAACCTCCAACCCGCTGGCACCAGCCTTGCCAGTCTAGGCTGTGTGCCGCCAGCCGGTCAACGGCCGGCCCCCGCTCGCGGGCGGTCGCGGAGCCAAGATGGGCGATGCCACGGCAGATTGCGCCCCCCTCCAGCTCTCACGTTGGCGCGAAGTGGCAAGGAGGCCAAGCCTGCCATCTACACCAGCAGGCGGGAAGATGCTGCGCACACCCCCACCGCTGGGCTAGGCAAGGCCAACACACGGCCATCTACACCAGCAGGCCGGAAGATGCTGGGCATACAGCGGCGCTTCCCGCTCGTTTCTCGCCGCCATCGCCGGCGTACGACGATCCGGTCAAGCGTGACTCCGCACCTTTGCCAAATGGCAGCATGGCTGGCAGGCCTTGGCGGGCAGCGCTATCCTCCAGATTTAGCGCGGCTCGGCCGCCTTGCCCGGTAGGGTATAATGCCAGCGTTCGGTCGGCCGGAAGGGTGCCGCAAGCGGGAGTTCCTCCGCTTCGCTCATGGCGGCATCTGCTTTTCCCGGCGAGCCTCGGCACAGCCTGGCATGATTGCGATTGTGGATTACGGCATGGGCAACTTGCGCAGCGTCCAGAAGGCGCTGGCGCGTGTAGGGGCCGCTGCGCAGATCACCAGCGATGCGGCGTGCATTGCCGCCGCTGACAAGGTGGTGCTGCCCGGCGTGGGGGCCTTCGGCGATGCCATGGCCGAGCTGCGTGCCCGCGGCCTAGTGGATGGGGTACGCCGTGCTATCGAGTCGGGGCGGCCGTTCCTGGGCATCTGTCTGGGGTTGCAGCTCTTGTTCGATGTGGGATACGAGGGCGGCCGACACGAGGGGCTGGGCGTGCTACGCGGCGAAGTGGTGCGCTTCGACCTGCCGCCGGAGTACAAGGTGCCTCACATGGGTTGGAACCAGTTGCACATTCGCCGCCGTGCTCCGCTGTTGGCGGGTTTGCCCGACCAGGTCTATGCATATTTTGTGCATTCGTATCATGTCGTTCCGGCCGACGATGGGTTGATTGCCACCGAGACGTGCTACGCGCGGCCCTTCGTCTCGATGATCTGGCGAGACAACCTGTACGCAACCCAGTTCCACCCGGAAAAGAGCCAGGCACAAGGGCTGGCCATGCTGCGCAATTTTGCTGAGCTGTAGGCCGGTGCGCGGTACGGCCGCCTGCTGCGCAGTCGTGGGTGGAACGCTTCGGCGGGTTCTTCAAGGCTCCGTTCGCATCCCTCGGCGTCTGGCAGCATTTGGTGTACCGGGGCATCAGCCATTCGATGTACTGGGCGACAGGCTGGCCGCTGCGGTTTGCCTGCACGCCGCGCTTCTCGGGGGCAGCGGCAAATCTCTCCCGGCATGCTGGCGCACGACGGTGGTCTTTGCCTGCACGCCACGCCTCTCAGAGGCCCCGGCAGCGCGCACCTCGCCCGACGTGGCCCCGCCGCCTTGGCGGCAGCAGAAGATCGTTCCCCTCGCCAAGACTTGCACCAGCCGGGTGGCAGCATGGTGGCTGGTTGCGCTGGAGAGTCGTCCTGCGGCCGCAAGCCTTGCCGTCGGCTGGGTTCCCACGCCCGCACATGCTGCTACCAACCGAAGGCGCACGCTCCGCCCGTGATGCTTGACCCTGAAGCAACCCGCTTCTAGAGTGATGTTTAGTGCGCATCTGGCAATTCCGGCCTTCTGCCCATGGGAGCGTCTGCAATGCGGTGGCGTGTAAGCGGCATCAGGGCGCATCGATGTGTGGTGTTCGCTGCGGCGGCGTGTGCGATTTGGGGGCTGGCTCTGGCGCAACAGCCCGGCGGGCCTCAGCCGGCAAATGCCCCTGAAGCGGCTGCGGCTCGACAGCCCCACGATTCGGCTGGCAAGGAAGCTGCCTCCGATGAAACCTCTGCTGCGCCCGGCCCGGCATCGGCAGAGGAGCTGGCCTTCCGGCAGAAGAAGATTGCGGCGGAGATGAGGGAGCTGGAAGAACGCATGTTCCGCCTTTCCGAGACGCTCAAGGGCCTGGAGCCAGAGAACGCCTCTCGCCTGCTGATGGGGCTCAAGTTCGCTCGCGAAGAGCTGATCCTCCACCACATGCAACAGCTTGAAGAGCTGCTGGCCGCGCTGAACCTCGGCGAAGCGGTGGTCGAAGAGCGGCAGGTGCTCGAGAAGCTCCAGCGGCTTGAGGAGCTGCTTTTGGCCCTGGATCTCGACTTTCAAATGCAGCTCGAGCGGTTGCGCCTGTTACGGCGGATCTTGCAGCAGCTCGACACGGCAATTCTGGAGGAACAACGTCAGGAACGCCAGACCGAAGAGCTGGCGGCCAAGCGCCGCGAGCTGGAGCGGCTCGAACGCAAGGCAGCCACACTCGATGACTTGATTCGCCGCCAGCGTGGGCACATCGAGCAAACGCGGCCGCTGGCCGCCTTGGAACAGCTTTCGGCCGAGCAGCAGCGGCAATCGGAGGCGACGGCCAGCGAGCAAACGGCCACGCGCCAGGCGACGCAGCAGCTTGCAGAGCAGGAAGCCCAGGCGGGCCAGCCCGACGCCAACCTCGATGCCGCCCAGCAGAGCATGGGTCAGGCGGCAGAATCGCTGGGCAAGTCGCGGCCGGCTGAGGCGCTGCCATCAGAAGAGCAGGCCCTGGCCGCGCTAGAGCAGGCCAAGGCCGACACACAGGCACGCCGCGAACGCCTCGAACAGGAGCTGCGTCAGGCCGACTTCCCCGCCCTCCGCAAGGACCAGATGCAGAACCGCGAACTCACGGACCGCATCGCAGAACTGGTACGCACCCTCGGTGCCAGCGGCCAGCAAGCACTCTCCTCCCTTTCCAGTGCCAGCGGCTCCATGAATAGCGCCGAGGGAGCCCTCGGCCAGGGTGACGCCGCCGGAGCAAATCCCCCTCAGGACCAGGCCCTGGAAGACCTCATGAACGCCCGCGCCAGCCTGAACGAAGAGCTGGAACGCCTCCTCGATGCCCTCCGCTCCGAGGTCCGCCGCCGAGTCATCGAGGGTCTGTCGCTCATGCTCGAACGCCAGATTGCAATTCGAGAGAGTACCGAACTGCTCTCTCCCAAGGTGGCTGCCGGCTCGCGCACTGCGTTCAACTCCGTGGTCGGTCTGGGCAAGAGCGAGGCCCAGCTTATCGACATTGCCGACGACCTCATCACCCTGGTCGAAGAGACCGAGTTCGGCATCGCCCTGCCCGCGGCCCTGAGCGTGGTGCGAGAAGCCATGGCCGGTGTGCAGTTGGCCCTCTCCGCCGGAGACGCCTCACCGGCGGTGATCGAACAAGAGAAACAAATCGAGGCCGACCTGGAAGAGCTGCTGCAAGCCATGAAGCGCATGCCCGGCTCCCGGCCCAGCAACCGCCGCGGCCAGCGCGGCCAGCGCGACCGGCAACGCGAGCTGAATCGCTTGCTGGCCGAACTGCGCATGCTGCGCATGCTGCAGCTCAAGATCAACACGCAGACCACGCAGGTAGATGGTCAGCGCCCGGCAGGCAGCCTGCCGGCGCCGCTTGCACAGGCCATCGAGAAACTTATGGAACGGCAGGACGACCTTCGCCACGCGACGCAACGCCTGGCTGACGAGCGTGGCGACGAACTTGGAGGCAGCCCATGACCACGCCCCATGACTTGCCCCACTACCCCCTCTCGCAACGCACCCTGCAACCGCAGGCCTCTCTGCAACGGCCCCCGCTGCGACCGCACATCCCCCTGCCACGGATCTCCCTGCGACTTGCCTGCTGCGCCCTGGCGCTGCTGCTCGCCAGTTCACCGACTGTCCGTGCGCAAGACGACGAGATGGAAGACGTGGCCATCGACCCGCTCACGGACATAGCGCTGGACATGGAGGCGGTGGTAGCCGACCTCTCGGTGCAAGAGACGGGCAAGCCAACCCAGGAGACGCAGGCCACCATCGTCAAGAAGCTCGACGCCTTGATCGAATCGCTCGAACGCGAGCTGGAGGCAGCCTCCGGTGGCGGTGCCAGCGGCGCCAATCCGCAGCGGCCGCTGCAAGATTCGATGATCATCGGCGGCCCCGGCGGCATCGGAGATCTGCGCACCCCGCGCGAGTTGGGCAAGAACTGGGGCGAACTCCCCCCCAAGGAGCGGGAACGGATCCTGCAATCGCTCACCGAAGGCTTCCCCCCCCACTACCAGAAGATCCTGGAGCACTATTACCGCCGCCTGGCCGCCGAACAAGCGCCGGCTGATTCCAGTAATGCCGACGGCGCGGCTCCTGATACCGCCGATGACAACGCGGGGGCCACTGCCGATCCCGAACCTGCCGGCAGCCAAAGGCCCGCCTCCGACGCCGCACCGCCCCCATCCAGCAAGCGCCCCGCCGCCCAGCAGGGCAAGCGCTCAAGCGGTAAGCGGTCCGCATCCGAGGGCGCCCCATGAATCCAGGCCAGCCTCCAGGCCGCTCGAACGTGATGTCTTACCCAATGCCCTGCCCCCGCCGCCCAGGGTATCTCTGGACGCCACCCTATCTGTACTTGGCAGTGGCGCTGGCTCTGACATGTGCAGACCAGGCCGCAGCGCAAGTCGTGGTGCGCCAGGTGATCATCGGAGGGCAGGCGCAGCCGGTGGCCGTCACCCAGGCGGGCGTTCCCGGCCAACCCCAGCCGGGACAACCACCCGCGGACACTGCCCCGGCAGGCCCCGCCGTCCACACCATCGAGGGAGAACGCATACCGGGCCGCCCCATCGCCCTGCAAGACGGCCATCTGTTGCTCCCCACCGAGCCCATCCGCCGCATTCCACTGCATGATGTGGATCGCGTCGAATTCGCCGGCCTTGCCGAGCTAAAGGCCCACTGGTTAGGACAGGACGGGCCAGATTTCGTCCAGCCAGGGGCCGCCGTTGGCCCCAACGGCGTACCCGATATCCATATCCGCCTCAGCGGTCTGGCATTCGACACGCCGGTCAAACAAATCGTCCTCGCCTGCCACAATTCCACGCTCCGCAGCGTCTGGCGTCTCGACCCCGCCCGCACTCCCAATTGGAAGCTCCACCTGGAGCAACTGCCCGGCACCGACGTGGCCGACATCTACGTGGAACCCGATGCCCAGGATGCCTTCGGCCACGACTTCACGCTCACCGTGCTCTATCAGGACAATCGCCTCTCCCGCACCCGATTCAAGGCTGCCACGCATACCAGCAATGCCCCAGCGGGCGGCACGCCGCAGCAGCCGGCCGCTACCCCCGCGGCACAGACAGCACCTGGCTCTCCCTCCGGCGCTGTGCAGCCCCCCTCCGAACAACCGGCCGCAGGCCAGGCTGCGGCTGAACAATCAAGCCCAGAACGGTCCGCGCCGCCAACAGGTGGGCAACCCTCGCCAGAACAAGCCGGCGAGGTGATGGTGCATGGCCAGGGGCCGCTGAAGCTGCGTGGCCGGCTTGTCCAGATGACGGACACGTCTCTCACGTTGACCGCAAGCTGGGGTGGAGAGTTGACCATCCCCCTCCGCGAGGCACGCGCCTTGCAATGGCTGGCGAGCAGTACGCCGGATGCCTTGCAGAAGTTCCAGACGGCACTGGCCAACCCCGCGGTGGAGGACACGTTGCTGGTTCGAGGGCGGGATCAGGCGGTGTCGCTGGTTCAGGGTACCGCCAGTGGCTTTTCGGACGGACGTTTGCAATTCGGTTTCGAGGGCACCAGCGGCAACATCGCCCAGTCGCGGTTGGTGGGGCTGGTGTTTGCGGCAGGGCCGCCGCAGCCAGCGGCGCGCGAGCCATTTCAGCTTGTGGTGCTGGCGACAGGGGACCAACTGCCTGGCGTCTGGACAGGCCTGTCTGAAGACACGCTCGAACTGACCACCGCCTGGGGGCAGCGGGCCGTGCTGCCCACCTCAATCATTGCGCAGGTGCAGTTCCGCAACGGCCGGCTGGTGTATCTCTCGGATCTCGAACCAGCCGAGGTGGAGGAGTTCGGTTATTTTGGCCGTACGTTTGCCTACCGCTGCGACCAGGCACTCGATGGCGGCCCCTTGAGGCTGGCAGGCAAGGCGTATCGCAAGGGCCTGGCCGTCCACGCGCGCAGCGTATTGAGTTACGATCTGGATGGACCCTACGCCGCATTCCGAACATGGCTGGGATTCTCCGACTCGGCCGCGGAGCAAGGCCGCGTGGCCGTGCGCATCCTGGGAGACGGCCGCGAGCTGTTCCAGCAGCCTGACTTCCGAGCGGTGGATGACCAGGGCAAACGCTCCGCGCCGCTCGCCATCGAGGTACCTCTGCATGGGGTCAAGCGGCTGACATTGGAGGTGGACTTTGGCGAACATGAAGACGTGGGCGACCGCCTGATCTGGGCCGATGCACGCCTGTACCGGGCCGTTGACGCGGGCCAAACTACCGGCAGTGAAGGGCCGCCTCCCTAACGGCGCGCACCGGCCGTCCCATCGCGACCTGCCCCAGCGGTCGGTCTGCCCAACACGATCGCCCCGAGCACTGCGAGGACCAACGATGTTCCACAGCCCTATATTCCGCAAGCTCGCCTCCAGGACAAGGCAACTGCGCACGTCATGCCTGAGCCTCTCGGCCGCGCGTTGGCCGGCAGCAGCAGCTCAGTCCCCCCTTCGACCCCTACTGCTGGGCATGCTCTGCACAGCCCTCGCCTGCTCCGCGGTGCCGCCGGCAAGCGGTCAAAACGAGGAGGTGGGCAAGTTCGAGGTCCATGAGTGGTCCCTCTGGGCCATTGACTCCACGCAGGATCTGGCCAATGGCCTGGACCAGTACTCCAGTGCCATGCCCGGGCCGGTGGAAACCGAACGCACCCGCGTTCCCAAGGAGCACAAGGCCACGCCTGTGGCGGTCATGACCTTCCACGGCGAGCCCACGCCCGAACTGGAAGTCGAGGTGCAGATCCCCTCCGGCCGCGTCCTGGCCAACTGGCCGCCTGCCCGCCGCAAGAACAATCGCCTCCGCTGGCTGGAACTCAATCAGTCCCCACAGCCGTTTGAAGGAGCGCGAGTTGCCGCCGTCGACGCCAGCCACTGGTTCACGCGTGCCCGCATGCTGGACTGTCTGTACCTCAAGTCCGGCGGCCGCCAAGAGCGATTCCTCACCTATGATATTGAGCTGCCCTTGGCTGTCCTCCTGCGGCTGGAAGGCGGGCCGGATACCTACCGTGTGGTCAACCTCTCGCCCTGGGAACTGGCAGACGTCATCATTTCTGTTCCGACCCCCGTAGGCCGGCGGATCGGCCGCCTGGCCGCTGTACCGCCCCAAGCGGCAGCGGCACCCGCGGCAGCGGCGCCTCAGGTCCCACCCGCCGCAGGGACAGATCAGCCCTCCCAGCACCCCGCTGACGCGGCGTCCCAAACGCCTCCGCAGTCCAATGCAGCGCCAGCCGGGGAACCGCCACAGCCCCAGCCCGCAGATACCAGCGCGGAGCAGCAGCCGGTAAAGGATGCGTCTCCTCAGCAGCCTGGCGCGCAGCAGCTATCAGAGCGGGCGGGGGAGCGTGCGGCGCCTGATGGAGCACAGCCCGCCTCGGGCGTTTCGGGCGGCCCCCCCAGCGGGGCGCAGCAGGCAGGCGCCCCAGCAGGTGTCGAGATTTCGATGTCGGCTCCACTGCCGGAAGATGCTGTGGAGTTTGCCGCTCTGCGCAGCGAGCTGGTGCAGTCTCTTGTGGCCGCTGGACTGACGCATGCAGAAGCCGAGCTGGCCGTGGGTTTGGTGGCCGATTGTGTGCTGCAATCCTCTGAGCTTGTGGTGCTGGTGCGCCTGCCGCAATCTGCCGCGGACGAAAAGCTACCCCTCGTTTTCTACCCCGCCGCAGCCAGAACGGTACGCGTCCCCCTGCTGCTGATCCGCAAAGTCGATCCTCGCATTCAGGATGAGCTGCGCCAGCTCGTCGCTCAACTCGGCTCCGCCAGCTTCGCGGAGCGAGAAGCAGCCGACAAACGCCTGCGGGAACTGGGCCGTCAGCGGCGGGTTTTTGTGCTCAACTATCTGGGGGCGACGTTTCTCCTGGCGCCGGAGCTGGATTCGACCCGCGCCTGGTGCCTGTACTGGTGGATGGCCACCCCGCGAGAAATGAAGGATACACTCTCCCGGCTGCACCAGGCCGAGGTGGTGGTTATCCCCAAGGCCGGCAACTTTTATCGCCGCCCCACTCATCCGCAGCATGGCGAGCCATTCGCTTCGGAGTTGCAGCGGTTCCCGTGCATGGTGGAATGGCCCACGATGATTCTGTACGGGCGAAGGGAGGGGTTGTTCGATGCACGCTGAGGGGCGCGTCCAGAGGCAAGCGCCGGGACGCCCATGGGTGGTGACGGGGGTGGCG
>JAIMBC010000018.1 GCA_023511675.1 Pirellulales bacterium | reverse complement strand
ACCTTCTTTTGCACAGCCATGGTGGGTAATGGCAGTATGTTGCCATCCGATCTCATGTCAGCCAACTGACGCAGCAACGCGTCGGTGATGGCAGGCTTCGCGCAGGAGCCGTCATCGTTGACGCCGATGAAGACCACCCCGGGCCGACCATGTCCCGGCATATCGTTGGCAAAGGCGCAGATCGCCTCACGGATCTTGTCCGGATTCGCGAGCGACGCCTTGCGCTCCACTCGGTCGGGCTCCAGGTCGGCCAGCAGGGCTTCGAGTTCGTGGTCGTCAAGCATGGTCGCGTTCATGCTGCGTCGCCAAAACAGCGCTTCGGTCATGCCGGCGCGTTTGGGCGGAAATCGGCCTGCCGTTACGGGCGATGCTTCGAGTGCGGCGCGAAAGAATGGGCCTGCATGAGGCAATGCGTTGAATGCTCTTGACCAACTTTAAGCATGCGGGGGCGTTGGCAATGCAGGCGTGGAGTCTCCTGCCCCAGGTGGGAAAACCCGTGCTTGGCAAGGCACGGGGGACGTAATGGAAACAACTTATAGTGCAGGGGGTGTGAAGCGTGCGCATCGCGATCGTCATCCGGCGGCAGCAGGACTCACGGCTGTTCGACCTGCGTCAGAAACATGAACGTCCACAAAGTTGGAGACGGGGCTAGCCGCCGGGTGATGGCAAAGACACCATCAGCCCGGCCGAGCTGGCGTTGGCCAAACAGGGTTGAGGGGTCATCAGATGTGTCCGGTGTAGTACAGTGGTACTCAAATCGTAGAGGATCTTCGTGGCCACGTGCCACCGCATCGGCGGAATTACCTGGTGGGTGCGTGTGCAGCAGCCCGGCGATGGCGACTTGTTCTTCTCGACTGCCCCGTACGCGAGCGTGCACAGCACGGAGCTTTTCATTGAAGGCTCGGGCATGGAACGGCTGTTCCACGATCTGAGGCGAGCCTGGGACGCTGGCGGGGAGCGCCTGTGCAACTTTTGTTCGGACTGCTGCGGCTACGGTATAAATCTCGGCACGTACACGCCAGGTGGGCTGGGCGCCTGGAACAAGCCGCAGGCTCAACGCTGCAATCGGTTGTGCTCTCGATGGGACAATTCCAACGCATGTCCTTTGGACGCCGACCGTGGGAAAGCGCTGGGACGCACGATCCTCCCGCGCCCACATTCGTCGCATCGGTGGTACCGCGCGATGGCGCCAAGAATCGTGATCTACGTCGGCCGATAGCCGAGACTGGGGCCAGACATGGAATGGTTTCGAAATATGCAGGGACAGCCAAATCCTCGGATCAAAACAGCCGCAACTGGCCGGCGACTGCGGGGGGCCGGAACTGGCTGCTGTCGCAGGGAGGTAAGCCGCGCGCCAGGCCGTGTTTGCGGCAAAAAGTGCGAAAGAGTTGCCCGATCTGATCGGCGATGGGTCCCGCCCCACGCATGCGGCTGCCGAACTCGGCGTCGTTGAGGGCGCCGCCCCGGATAGCCCGGATCAGAGCCACGATCCGCTCCTTGGCATCGGGTAGCGTCCGCTCGAGCCAGTCGAGGAACACCGGCTGTACGGCGAGGGGCAGCCGTAGCAGCACGTAACTGGCAGCGGTGGCCCCCGCATCGGCCGCGGCGGCGACGAGCGCGGGTATCTCTCGATCGTTCAGCCCAGGGATGATCGGCGCCAGCATGGCGCCGACCGGAATCTGCGCAGAGGCTAGTGTCTCCATGGCCCGCAACCGCGCAGCAGGCGTGCTGGTGCGCGGCTCCATGTTGCGCGCCAGGGCGGCATCGAGCGTGGTTAGGCTCAGGTACACATGCACCAGACGGCGTGCCGCCATCTCTTGCAGCAGATCCAGGTCGCGGAGCACCAGGGCATTCTTGGTCACAATGCCAACAGGCTGCCGGCATTCGAGGGCAACCTCCAGGCAGGCGCGCGTCAGCCTAAATTGCCGTTCTGCGGGCTGATAACAATCGGTCACTCCAGAAAACGCCACAAGCTGCGCGTCCCAACCCGGTTGGGCCAGGAATCGGCGAAACAGCTCCGCCGCCTGGTGCTTGACCATGATCTTGCGCTCGAAATCGATGCCCGCGCTGAGGCCCAGGTACTCATGCGTCGGCCGCGCGTAGCAGTAGCTGCACCCGTGCTGGCAGCCGCGATAGGGGTTCACGCTATAGCGGAACGGAACGTCCGGGCTGTCGTTCTCCGTGACGATCGATTGTGAGGCGTCGGGCAGGTACACCACGTGTTCGTCGGCAAGTGCGGCGGCAAGGTCCTCTTCCGGGAGTTGCTCCCAATCCGCCTCCCGTCTGACGGACTCGAAGCGATTAGGCGGATTGGTGTGTGCCCCGCGGCGGCGCATGGCGAACAGTTCCCTTGCTCTTGTGGCTTCCCCGGTGCATCAGGCTGAGGCAAACGCCGCGCGCAGTTCGTCGATGTAGCGCGGACAGGCCTGGCGGGGATCTTCCGCTTCTTCGAACTCCAGAACGATATAGCCGCGGTAACCTGCGTCGCGGAGCAAATGGGCCAGGCGGCGGAAGTCGGCCGGCTCGCGCGGGCCGCTTCCCTGCTGCACCACGACCTTCACCTGCACATTGACAGCGTAGGGGGCCAGCAGCGCCAGCTCGGCGTACACATCGGAACTATGGAAATTGCCCGTGTCGAGGTTTACGCCGAACCAGGGGCTGCGTACGGCGCGCACCAGCTCAAGCATGCCCTGCGCCGTGCTGGTCAAGCCGCCATGGTTTTCCAGGGCCAGCATCACGCCATGCTCGCCCGCGTACTGACAGCACTCTTCGATCGCCTCGGTCGCCAGCCGGCGAGCCTGCTCCTCCGGCACCTGCTCGCTTGCCCCCCCCGAGAAGATGCGAATCACCGGCGCTCCGAGCAACACGGCATGATCGACCCACCGCTTTACGTGTGCAAGCTGCTCATCGCGCTTGCTGCCGGGAGGAAGGCAGAAGTCGTTGCCCACGGCGGTTCCCGAAACGTCGAGCCCAAGCTTGAAACAGAGTTGCTTGAGCGTGCAGAGGTACTCGCGCGTGACCGGCTGCGGGAAGTAGTAGGAGGTAAGCTCGGTGCCTTCCAGGCCCATGCGAGCACAGTCATGGACGAAGTCGAAGAGGGAAAGTGCTGGCGATGCGCCCGTGAGCAGATCCCGGTAGCTATAAGCAGCCAGGCTGAACTTGAACTTGGCGGCGTTGCCGCTGGCCTGGAGGGGCGAGCCGCTGCCGGCCGAAAGCGTGCGGTCGATGGGGTCGATGCCCGCCGAGCGTCGAGCAGCCACCAGGGAGACCGCACTCAAGCCGCCCGCGGCCATGCCTGCCAGCCATCGGCGGCGGCTGCACGCCGTGGGGCGCACGTCGCGCCGCTGGTGCTGAGCGGGGACTTGCGGGTCAGACACTCCTGGCGGGACCCGTCCGCCTGGGTTGGGCAACGGCTGCTGATCTATGGGGGGATGCAGCATGATGGCAACTCCTCTAGGTGGCGGGGTGGTCCGGCCGCTGCTGGGCCGGCGAAGCTGCCCTCGATTCTGCTCCGCGGCGCGCCGGCTTACAAGACGGCGGGATGGGCAAGGCGACGGTGAGCAGGCTCGTCGAGCCGTCACAACGGCGTGGGCCTCCTGTACTGGAAATGATGCGGGTTTCTTCGCGTCGAAGGCTGTCACGCGCGAGCGGACAGGGTACCATGGAGATCAACCCCCTCAGGAGCCTATCTCATGCGGATTTTCATCACCAGCATGGCTGTTGCTGGCATACTGCTGGCGGGCATGCCGGCACGTGGCCAGCCTTCTGATCCGCTGGCCGCCAAGTTGGGGTTCAGCCCACGTATCAATGCCCTGCCGGCATGGAGCGAGCCGACACTGCGGCAACAGCAGCAACTGGCCGCCTTGACCGATCAGGCCAGCCAGGGAGTGCTGTTGGTTGGCCATCCTGAGGTGGGTACAGGCACGGCGTGGGTGATTTCTACCAAGCATCGCCTGCTGGCCACCAACGCCCACGTGGCAGACATGATTGCTGCCGGTGGCGGCCGCATGCTGGCGCTGGTCAACGGCCAGACGTACACCTATCGCGTGGTGCAGCACTGGTATCATCCGGGCGTGCGGCGGATCAAGCCGCTAGGCGGGGGGCAAATAGCGTTTGTGCATTCCATGGACCCTGCTGCGGGCGATACGTTCTCGCAGTGTCCTGATCTGGCCGTGCTCAAGCTGTCGGACGAGGGGCCGGACCTGCCTTACGAGTGGCAGATGGCCACGCCAGAAGAGCTGCAGCACATCTTCGCCCAACCGGCGGCGATCCTTGGTTTTCCGGGGGACGATACGCCAACCTTTCCCGCAGACGGCGAGACGGCTGTGGCCACGTTCCACAGCGGGACCATTTCTCGGCTGACCGACTTCCAGGGGAGCGTGAACGTGCCTTATGAGGACCGCCAGTGGGTGCAGTACACCATGGCCACCTTTCCTGGTTTCAGCGGTTCGCCGGTGTTCCTTCCCAACGGGCGCGTGGTGGCGGTACACAACTCGGCACCCGAAGCGAAGAATCCCAATACGGGCCAGGTGATTGCCAAGCCGCATGGCATCAGGATCGACTGCCTGTGGGAACTCCTGGTGTACCACAACCTGGACCAGATGGTCCCGTTGCCCATCGCGCGGTCGGAGGTGGAGGCACGGCTGCCGCGGTGGCTCCAGCCGCACCCTGAAGAAGAGGCGGTCGAGCAGGCGTACAACCTCCTCATCGATGCCGCGCGGCGGATCTACCTTGAACGCGACTACCAGGGGGGCATCGACCGTGCCACGCAGGCCCTGAACGTGCTGCCCGAGTATGCGCGCCCATACTTCATCCGGGCTCATGGGTACGTGCACCTGTGGTTCTTCAACCGCAGGCAGATGGCGAGCGAACAGCGGCTGCGCGTGTTGCAGCAGGCGCAGGCGGACATCGAGGAATACATCCGCCGCGCGACCAACGATCCCGACGGCGTGGTGATGCTATGTGCCATCGCCAACAACCTGGGCCTGGAAACCCGCCAGCCCAGGTACCACACCACGGCGGTCGAAATCCTCAACAAGTTGCTGGGGACCGACAACCTCCCCAAGCGCACGCGGGCCAGGGCGCTCAGCAACCGCGGCATCGCCCTCGACAATCTCGGTTATGACGAGCAGGCGCTCGAAGATCACAACGCCGCCGTGGCGCTGAATCCGGACGATCCGATCCTGTACGAGAACCGGGCCGACTTCTGGCGTGTGCAGGGCCGCAACGACCTGGCCGACGAAGACCGTGCCCGCGCCGCCGAGGCCCGCCGCCGCATGGCGAATTAGCGGGCGACGGGGCAGTTGGCACGTCCGACGGGGTTCGTCCACCGCCCACTCCTTTTCCTGACCCGGCACGCCGATTATGCTCTGGCATGGCCACCAGCACCCGCACGCGCGAGGCGCGGCGGAGTACAGCCGCGGCGCGGCCGTGGTGCTGTGAAGTGGCCGCCAGCGCTTCTCGGCCGTAGTGCGCGGCCAGCGCCGCGCTGCTTGCCCCCCAGAGGCGGCTCGGTCGAGACGTGCCCTGAACGCTGATTGCGGCCGGTTTTCCCGCCGCCATACCCCACAGAGAGACTGTCACCGTGCCCAAGATTCGCAGCCAGGAGGTCACCGAAGGTCCCAGCCGCGCCCCAGCCCGCGCCTTCATGCGGGCCATGGGCCTTACCGATGATGATCTGGCCCGCCCGCTTGTGGCCGTCGCCAGCACCTGGAACGAGGCCACGCCCTGCAACCTGACCCTGGACCGACAAGCCCGCGCCGCCAAGCGAGGCATCAAGGAAGCCGGCGGTACGCCCCGCGAGTTCGTGACCATCGCCGTGTCGGACGGCATCGCCATGGGGCACGAAGGCATGAAGGCCTCCCTCGTGAGCCGTGAGGTGATCGCGGACTCCATCGAACTGATGATGCACGCGCACCGCTATGATGCCCTGGTAGGCCTGGCCGGCTGCGACAAAAGCCTGCCCGGGACGCTGATGGCCCTGGCGCGGCTGAACCTGCCCGGCATCTTTCTCTACGGCGGGACCATCTTGCCGGGGACCTTTCAGGGGCGCGATGTGACGATCCAAGACGTATACGAGGCCGTGGGCGCCCACGCGGCGGGCAAGATGACGGACGCGGAGCTGTACGAACTAGAGTGCCACGCCTGTCCGGTAGCTGGTTCGTGCGGCGGCCAGTTCACGGCCAACACCATGGCCTGCGTGGCCGAGGCGCTGGGGATGGCCTTGCCCGGCAGCGGTTCGCCGCCTGCGGTCGATACGCAACGGGATCGCTACGCAGAGCAATGCGGCCACGCCGTGATGCAGTTGCTGGAGCGGAATCTGAGGCCGCGAGACATCATGACCTTTGAGGCGTTCGAGAACGCCATTGCCGTGGCAGCAGCAACTGGCGGCAGCACGAACATCGCCTTGCACCTGCCCGCCCTGGCTCACGAGTGCGGGTTGCGGTTGACGCTTGACGACATCGACCGCGTGAGCCGCCGTACTCCCACCATTGCCGACCTCAAGCCCGGCGGCCGTTACACGGCATACGATCTGTTTAAGGTGGGCGGCATCCCCGTGGTGCTCAAGGTACTGCTCGATGCCGGGCTGCTGCACGGAGATTGCCTGACGGTCACGGGCCGCACGCACCGCGAGAACCTGGCCTCGGTATCGCTCCCGCCGGGCCAGGACGTGGTGGTGCCGGCCGCACGGCCCTTAAGCCCGACAGGCGGGCTGGTCGTGCTGCGCGGCAATCTGGCGCCAGAGGGAGGCGTGATCAAGGTCGCGGGCGTAAAGAGATTGCAACACCGTGGTCCCGCCCGGGTATTCAATAGCGAAGAGGAGTGTTTCGCCGCGGTGGAGCGGCGCCAGATCCAGGCGGGCGACGTGGTGGTGATCCGCTATGAGGGTCCGAAAGGCGGGCCAGGCATGCGGGAGATGCTGGCCGTCACCGCCGCCATTGTGGGGCAAGGACTGGGCTACGACGTGTGCCTGCTCACCGACGGCCGCTTCAGCGGGGCCACACGCGGACTGATGGTGGGCCACATCGGTCCCGAGGCGTACGTGGGCGGCCCGCTGGCCCTGTTGCAGGACGGAGACGTGATCTCGGTGGATGCCGAGCGGGGCACCCTCAATGTGGAGCTTTCCGATCAAGAACTCGCCGCACGGCGGGCAACATGGAAGCCCATCGCGCCGCGCTATACCAGCGGTGCCCTGGCCAAGTACGCCACGCTGGTCGGCCCAGCCTGCGAGGGCGCCGTTACGCGGGCCAGACCGTAAGAGCCTCTTGCCAGCATGCCAAACCTCAGGCCATGCGAACGCGCCCCGCGGAACGCCCGCCGCTTCGCCGTGCTGCAAGTTGTTCTCGCAACCTGCTGGCTGCTCTGCACGTGGCGACCGCTCGCGCAGGCATTGGCCGGCAATGCCCGCGCAGCAGAAGCCGACGAACCACTTCCCATTCCATCCGACCTGGCGGAGCCGTTGGTCGGCCATCGCCTGAGCTACGAGCAGGCACTGAACGGCTGGCTAAGCCTGTTCGACGGAGCGACGGTCTTCGGCTGGCAAGGCGCAGACTGCATAGACAACACGCTGTGCGGCGGTACAACCACGGGCCGCTTTGGCCCGTGCGACGTGCGCATCTGGTGCGTGGAACAAGGATCGCTCGTGCACGGCGAACAAGAGTACCGGCTGACCCCAGGCGAGCATACCGTGGCAAGCGAAGCCGTCGGTCCTTTCACCTTGGCAGACGGGCTGTGCATTTCGGCCTTGCTGGTGAAGCCCCAGGAACTAGCGCCGCTCTTCAACGGCCGAGATCTGGAAGGCTGGCAGCGAGTTGACCGCGCTGACTTGCCCGAGGGCCGCCGCCCACGCTGGGAGGTAGTGGACGGCGCCATCCACACACAGGGCGGCCCGGGGGCGCTGGAAGCCCAAACGCGGCTGGGCAACCTGGTCCTTCAGGTACAGGCGCGGACGCGCCGCTATCACGCCAACGGCGGAGTGTTCTTCCGCTGCCAGCCCGGCTTGTTCATGATGGGCTACGAGGCCCAGATCCTCAACCGCTGCCGGAATGGCGACCCAGCGCAACCCATCGGATGGAGTACGGGGGCCATCGACGACCGCCAGGCTGCGCGGCGGCTTGTCAGTCCCGACGGCCAATGGTTTCTGCTCACCATCGTGGCGGACGGCCCGCATCTGGCCACGTGGGTCAACGGCATCCAACTCGTCGATTGGACCGACAACCGCCCGCCGCGCGACAACCCCCGCGAAGGCTTGCGGGTCGCCCCAGGCACCATCCAGCTCCAGGCGCATGACGCCGAGAGCGACCTGGAGTTCCTCAGCGTGACCGCCGCGCCCCTGAAATAGGCAGGGTGATTGGGCAAGCCTTAGACGTGCCCGCTCTGCGCGCCGCGGGGCTTGACCCCCTCTCCTTCAAAAAAGGCTACCCGCAAGGCGCCGCCGGGCAGCCGCACCAGCGAAACACTGTAGGCGCGGATACAAGGGCAACGCTCGGCCGGCTCCTGAACGGGCGTCTCGGCTTGCGTACGTTCGCCTGTTGGTAGGCTGGCTAGCCGGTCTGCCTCTTTCGGACCGCGCAGCAACGGCGGCTGGGCGTTAGGGCGCTGGTTGAGTGCCGTGGGCGGCGGGGGCATGTTTTGTTCTTGATGCGGCGTGGCCGAATCGTAGCGCATGCGCTTCATGGTCCATTCTCGCAGGTTGTATCAGGCACGATATCGGCAGATGGCGGAAGAATGTGCAGTCGTACTGGCACGATTAGCCGGGTGCGGTTCCCGGCGGGCTTGCTCCCCACGTGCTGCGACCTAGCCTTGAAATAAAAGCGTCCGCGGTCGCCAGCTCTCGCTGTTAGCTGCTGGGAGTTCTCCCCAGCCGCCAAGGGCGAGGAATGGGTTACTGCTGAGCATGAGGTTGCCCAAGCCGCCTCCCGAGGCACCTGGAGGACAGGAAAGGATGCCGGCAGGTTCGGCCCGCATGCCAGCCTGTCTCGCACGAATGCGAAACGTGAAACGTATGACATTTTGCGCCGTTGTTGCAGATTGCCGGACCGCGATTCCTTACCAGACGAGACGACGCAAGCCCTGGAGTGGTTGACAGTTATGTCGAGTTCGGCTCAACTTGACGTAAGTGGGGAGTGCGCAAGTACACCCGAGTCGCATGGGCTGATCGAATTAGAGAGGCGTAGCATGTTTGGCAGCCGCATTCGATGGCTGTTGGCCGTTGGGTTATTTGTGCTGTCTGCAGCGGCACCAACGAGGGAGAGCGACGCGTTCTTCCGCTGGTTCCGCCGTTGGTGGTACGGCAGCGCCTACGTGTACCCAACCGGGTACAGCACGTACGCGGCGCAGTACGTGCCGCAGACCAGTTATCGCCAGCAGTGTTCGTATGTGCCCGTGACCACATACCAGCCTGTAACGACAGTGGATGCCTGCACGGGTTGCCCGGTGACCACATATCGGCCCGTTGTGGTGTATCGCCCCCAGGTGACGCTGGTGCCCTATACGTCGTACCGCATCGTTTACACGCCGGCGGTGACCCCGGCAGGAACCTGCGTGATCGGGGCGCCCTCTTACGGGACCGTGCTCTATCAGCCAAGTGCTAGCTGCTGTGCCCCGGGTGCCGCCTATGCTGCGGGCGTGCCCACGGATAGCTACGCCCCCCCCAGTGCACCATTGCCCTACGACAGCGGTGCCACGCAAGTTCCGGGGAGCGGGAGCGATACGGGTCCCATACCGACATATGAGGAAGGTTCCCAACCCGAATCGTCAAGCGAGCAACGCTTGCGTCCCATTCCCGATAAAGAGAGCGAAGATGGCAGCAGCGGCGACGGGGCGCCCAGCGACGAGAAGGCGCAGCAGGAAGGCACGTCGGGCCATCCGCGGCTGATCGATCCCGATAGTACCACAGCCCAACGCCGCGCGGCGCGGCCCTGGTCCTATTCACGGATTATCTGGCCGGCGCGGCAGCCGGCTCCCGTACATGCTGCGGGCGCAGCCGAGGTGCAACAGAGGCCTGCGTCGTCCTCCTCCCAACTGGACGACGGCGGCTGGCGTCCTTCGCGTCGCTGATCGACTGCCGGGCTTGACGTGCGAACGAACTGTTTTTGAAGCGGTAGGGTTCCCCGCACACGCTGCCCCCGGGCTCTATCGGCCCCAATCCGACAAAGGTATCAGGCGCAGGCGGCCCGCACACGCTCGCAGCATGGTCAAGGCAGCAGGGATTGGTCATGGGCGGCGGAAGGTAACGACAGGGAGCTGCGCTGAGCGTGCGGGGGGTGGCCGGTTGGCCGCCACCGGGAGGCGAAGAGCGGCTTCTCACGGGAAGGCAAGAAGAGGCAGTGTTTCCCCCCTTGCAGGGGGATGAAGAGGCGGGCGATTCCGTAAGATGGGGGCGTTGCGGGCCAGCCGAACCTGCCCGGGGCATGTCGGCCAAATGCGTGCACGGCTGGCAACGGCGATGCGCACCCGGCGCAGGTGGCGCGGGGCCATGCCACGCCGTGCGGCGAGCCGAGGCTGCTGGATCAGGATCCTGCGGCGTTCGCTGGCGGCCGAGGCTTCGGACTCTGGAGGAAGTGAATGCTGTGATCTTCCGCCCCGAGTGTACGCTATAAGGAATACGTCTTTAAGTCGTATCTATAAAGTTGGTGAGGATTCCGATAGCAATCGCATCAACATCGATGCATAATGTCGCACGTGAGCGCCGGGCCGCGGCCGGTGCCGTATCGTGCCTCCTTATCAGCTTCATGTTTCCATGAACGGCCGCCTTTGCCCATCGCGGCGAAAGTTCAGTGCATTGGTCGTCGCCGTCTATGCATGCATAGCGGCCCGCCCTGCGCCACGTATTTCCCATTTCATTCTCGTCCTTTTCCTCTTTCAAGCAGGCGGCGTTGACGCAGGCCGCCCTGATGCCACGGTGCCTCGTGATGGAGGCGTCGACAGCTATCCCGGTCGTGTTCCTGCCACAGCGTCCGCCGCGTTCGCGAGTGCGGACCATGAAACTTTCTCGTACCGTTGCCTATGCCGTGCAGGCAACTCTTCTCCTGGCGCAGGCAGAGGGCAATACCCCCGTGCCCTGCAGCGTGCTGGCCCGCCAAGGCCGAATGCCGGAGCGCTTTTTGCTGCAAATCCTGCGCAATCTCGTCACGCACGGAATCTTGCAATCCACGCGGGGGGTGCAAGGCGGCTACTTCCTGGACAAGCCGCCCGAACAGATCACCTTGCTGGAGATCATCGAGGCCATTGACGGCCCGGTTGTCTCCGCCATCGCCGGGCACCAGGGCTTGCCCGAACAGACGCTCACGCGCCTGCAAGAGGCGATGGAAGCGGTTACAGCCAAGACACGCCGCGATCTGGCAGCGATCAAGCTGGCGGACCTGGTGCCCAGCCGCAAGTCGGGAAGCTAGCGGGGCGCCGCCCGTCGCGCTTGGGCAACGGCCGCGATGTCGAACCAGCTCCGGAGGCGCTACGTGCGGAGCAAGGCGGTAGCCCTGCGCCGCCAGCTTGGCAAATGCGCCGACGCGGATTAGCTTACCGCCATGGACCACCAAGAATTGAGAGACCGCCTGCGCACAGCCCTGATCGCGGCCCGCGAGGCCGGCGAAATCGCCCTGCGCTCCTTTCGGCGGCAGGATTTCAGCGTCCAACTCAAACACGACTCCTCGCCGGTCACCGAGGCCGACCGAGCCGCTGAAGAGCACCTGCGCTATCGCCTGCACGAAGCCTTTCCCGATGATGGCATCCTCGGCGAAGAATTGCCCGAGCTGCCCGGCAAGAGCGGCTGCCGCTGGGTTCTCGATCCCATCGACGGCACGCGCTCCTTCATCTGCGGCGTGCCGCTGTGGGGCCAACTGGTGGGACTCGAACATGGCCAGCGCAGCCTGCTGGGGGTCATCCACTTGCCCGTGCTGGCAGAAACGGTCTACGCGGCCGAGGGACAGGGAGCCTGGTACCAGAGCGGGGATGCTCCGTCTGTGCCAGCACGCGTCTCTGCCAAGCCCACCTTGAAAGAAAGCCTGTTCTGCACGTCCATCGTGCGGCTGTTCGATGAGGTCGGCCATCGTGCGGCCTACCAAACCTTGCAGGCCCGCGCCTGGGAAACCCGCACCTGGGGCGACTGCTACGGCTACGTGCTCGTCGCCACCGGCCGCGCTGAAGTGATGGTCGATCCCAAACTGCAAGTCTGGGATTGTGCCGCCCTGCAACCTGTCATCGAAGCCGCCGGCGGCCGGTTCACGGACTGGGATGGCCTGCCCACCATCTACACCGGCAACGGCGTGGCGACCAACGGCTTGGTCCACGAAGAGGTGCTCAGCATCCTCCGGCGTCGCTAGGCAATCGCTGTGGCAGCGCTGCAACCAGACACACCTACCTGGTACTCGGCATTGCGGCGTGCCGCACTTGCCTGGTATGGCCGTCACGCCCGCGACCTGCCCTGGCGGCGTCTCTCCGATCCCTATGCCATCTGGGTGAGCGAGGTCATGCTGCAACAAACGCAGGCGGCCACCGTCGAGGCCTACTTCCCCAGGTTCATGGCTCGCTTTCCGAGACTGGCAGACCTGGCCGCTGCCAGCGAGCGCGAAGTTCTCCGTGCCTGGGAGGGCCTGGGGTACTACCGCCGAGCGAGGGAACTGTGGCGGGCAGCGCGGCACGTCGTCGAGCACTACGGGGGAGAGATTCCGCGAACGCGCGAGCTGCTGGAGCAATTGCCTGGCGTGGGGCCGTACACGGCGGGCGCCATTCTCTCCATCGCCTTTGATCAGCGCGAACCCATTCTAGAGGCGAACACGCGCCGCCTCTGGGCCAGGCTGCTCGATTGGCGGCAACCGCTCCACGGCCGGCACAGCCAGCAGCGGCTGTGGCGAGCGGCCCGCTGCATCCTCCCCCGCAGGGAGGCTGGCAGGCTGAATCAGGCGCTCATGGAGCTGGGTAGCCGCGTCTGCACGCCGCGTAGCCCCCGCTGCCACGAATGTCCGCTGGCTCGCTGGTGTGCTGCGTACCAGCAAGGGAGCGTGCATCTGGTCCCCAGACAGCGGGCACGGCCCCCCACCCAGCGGGTCCGGCACGCGGCGGCGATCGTGTGGAATCGCGGCCGCGTGTTACTCGTGCAGAATCCAGCGAATGGCCGTTGGCCGGGACTGTGGGACTTCCCCCGCGCGGTCGTGCATGATGGCACCGAGCCGCGGCAGCAGCTTCGACAAGAACTGCGCCGGCGTTTCGGGGTAGCGGTCCACGCGGGGCCGCTGTTGCTGAGAATGACGCACACGGTGACGCGCTACCGCATTGCGCTGGACTGTTTCCTTCTGCTGCACCGGCGAGGTACGTTGGGTCGCAAGGGAGGCGAACGTGCCCGCTGGGTAGCCGTGGGCGAGCTGGAGACATACCCCCTTTCGGCCACGGGCCGCCGTATTGCGCGCCACGTTGCTCGGCAAATGGCCCACGACGCAGCTCTACCGCTGAGCTGAGACGGCTGGGCGGTTGCGGACCACGGTGCCGAGGGAGATGGTATATTCGGGATCACGCAATGAGATGCGGCTAGGTTGTCCACGGCCCCTGGTGTCTCGTGAACCGCCAAGCAGGCTCGCCTTGACGCCTCCCATGGTTTACGGTCCGATCGGCCTATCACCAATTCCGGTTCGTCGGTTGCTTCGTGCCATTCGGCCGCGCACGTATCGACACGCCTGGCCCGCACTTCCCCCTGACGATCGCAGCGGCCGCAACGGTTCGAAAGGGAAGCGCACCCTCAGCACAGCGGAACATGATATGGGGCCGGAAAGGAGGCAGCTTTCTTGGAGTTTCAGTGTGAGAACATGACTACCTCTTCCACCTCCTCGGCACAGCAGCGGGGCCGCATTCGCTGGCGTGCGGCGTGTGTCATTGCGGTACTAGGGATTGCCTTGGCCGTCGGCGCCCGCAGGCTGGTGCCTGATGACGCGGCCGCGCGCATGCTGAGCACGGCGGCGGCCCTCGCCCTCACAGGCGGGTGCCTGGCGCTGTGGTTGGTGTTTTTCTCCGGCTGCTCGACGCGGTTCCGGGTAGCAGCGGCGGCCGCCATGTTGGCAACGCTGCT
The DNA here is from genome assembly GCA_023511675.1 of Pirellulales bacterium. Taxonomy (GTDB): domain Bacteria; phylum Planctomycetota; class Planctomycetia; order Pirellulales; family JAIMBC01; genus JAIMBC01. Next base: position 25,895 of record JAIMBC010000018.1, on the reverse strand, counting down.
GCTGCTGGTGGCGGCGTTCCGCATTTCCGACGTCAGCGGCGGGTTTGTGCCGCACCTGGTGTGGCGCGCCCATGTTCGGCCCGACGGTGCAGTACCTGCACCGATGCACCCGCTGGCGCGTTGGATAGCACAGAGCGCTCAGAGCGTGTTCCTGGCGATGGCGCCGCTGGCCCTGGGGGCGTGGCTGGTTGCCTTCCTGGCAAGGGGGCGTGTGCTGCGCTGGCTGCCCGCCGCGATGCTGCTGGGCGTGGCGGCCGTGGGCAATCTGGCTGCTGCCAGGGCGTGGCAGCGGCCTGCCAGACCGCTCGCCGCCACACGCCTGCCGGCGGCGGACGGTGCTGCCTCACACGTGTCTGGAAAAAGCACGCAGCACAAGCCAACGCAGCGGAGGCGTAAGGAGGGGCCGCAGGGGGGGGTGCCGGATGCCGCGCACCCCGCCGATGCTCAGGCAGCGCATGGCCAGGGGGAAGCCATGTCTTCCAGCCAGGCCCACGCCGGGACGGCAGTCGCGGGTGCGGCGGAGGAGGCCCCTGCCGTGGGCGTGGGCGCGGATGATTTCCCCCAGTTTCTCGGCCCGGATCGCAATGCCACGCTGCGCGGCCGCAGGCTGGCACGCCAATGGGCAGCTCCGCCGCGTCTGCTGTGGCGTCAGCCGATCGGACCGGGCTGGTCTGGGTTTGCCGTGGTGGGGAACGATGCCGTGACGCAGCAGCAGCTCGATGAGTTGGAACTAGTGGTCTGTTACGACCTGAAAAGCGGAAAGCTGCTGTGGTCTCACGGCAGCCGCGTGCGATACAGCTCCCGGATTGCCGGCGACGGGCCCCGCGCCACCCCGACCATCGCGGATGGCCGCGTGTTTGCCCTGGGGAGCACGGGAATCCTCCATGCCATCGCACTTGCTGACGGTCGGCCGTTGTGGGAGGCCAACATTCTGGCGGACCACATGGCGGACCCGCTGCCCTGGGGCCAGAGTGGTTCTCCGTTGGTGGTGGGCGGACTGGTGATCGTAAATCCTGGTGGGCCGCGCGGCCATTCGCTGGCCGCCTACGATGCCGCCACCGGCCGCCTGCGCTGGCATGCAGGCGACGACGCGGCCAGCTACGCCTCTCCCATGCTGGCCCTGCTTGGGGGGCGAGAGCAGATCGTGATGGTGAACCAGTTCAGCGTTACCGGCCATGATCCCGAGTCGGGGAAAGTGTTATGGAGCTATCCTCCCTCTGAGCAGCCAGACCATACGTGGCTCTCGCGCGATCCCAAGGTGCCGCAGCCCGTGGTTGTCTCTGGCGATCGGCTGCTGATCTCCGCGGGCTATGGTCTGGGCTGCATGTTGCTGGAAGTGGCGCCGGGCGGGGGAAACGACTGGAGAGTGCAGGAGTTATGGCCCGGCTTCAACCGCGGCTTGAAGCCGAAGTTTACCAACCTGGTATTGCACGACGGCTATCTGTACGGCTTGGACGACGGCACGGCCCTGGCCTGCCTGGATCTCGCCTCGGGCCAGCGCCGCTGGAAACAGGGCCGCTACGGCCATGGTCAGCTCTTGCTGGTCGATGACTTGCTCGTGATCCTCTCAGATGCCGGCAAGGTCGCGCTGGTTGAGGCCACGCCGCGCGGTTACCGGGAACTGGCGAGCTTTCAGGCCCTGGAGGGGAAGACATGGAATACTCCCACACTGGCGGGGCGCTTGCTGTTGGTCCGCAATGACCATGAGGCCGCCTGTTATGAGCTGCCCGCCGAATAACGGTGTGCAGGCCGGCAGGGTGCTGGCCGTAGCGCTGGCAATTGCGCCCCTGTTTCTCCCTGGTGTGCCGGCCAGCGAGCTTAAGACGAGCACACCGCCGGTCAGGTTTACCCGCGTTGGCATCGAGCAGGGCCGCTGGCAGATCAACGGCATGGTCACGTACCCGGGCTGTCCCGCGGAGGGATTGCTGTTGAACGTGCGGATGGTCAACGCCGTGTTCGAAGACGCCGGGCGGCCCGACTTCTCTGCCGACGACAATACCGAGGAGTTGATCGCAGCCCTGCCAGATTATGCAGCACACGGCGTGCTGGCGCTTACCATCTCTTTGCAGGGAGGCATGCCGGGATACGAAGGCGCAGTGAACACGGCCTTTGCGGCAGATGGCTCGCTGCGGCCCGGTTATCTGCGGCGCGTGGCCAGGGTGATCGAGGCCTGCGACCGGCTGGGGATGGTAATTATCCTGAGCTGCCTCTACCAGCGGCAGGATCAGCACCTTGCCGACGAGCGTGCGGTGCGGCGTGCGGTGCAAGAGACGGCCCGCTGGCTTGCCCGACAGCGTTACACCAACGTGGTGCTGGAGATCGCCAACGAGTATCCCCACGGAGGATTCGATCATGCGATCGTACGCAGCCCGCAGGGACAGTGCGAGCTGATCAAGCTAGCCAGGGCCGCCTGGCAAGAAGCGGCGGCTGCGGCGGTCCCCACCGGCACGGGCGCGCCGGGCATCCTGGTCTCGACCAGCGGCCTTGGGGACGGGCAGTTCGACGAGGCGGTGGCCCAGTCCAGCGACTGCTTGCTGATTCACTTCAACGGCGTGCCGAGCGGCCAGATCCCCGACCGCGTCGCCGCGCTGCGCAAGTATGGCAAGCCCATCGTGTGCAATGAAGATCAGAAGGAGGGCGAGGAGGCCGCTCGCGCGGCGAGGATCTCAGTGGAGCACGGCGCGTCGTGGGGGCTGATGCTGTTGGATCACAATCAGCGGTTTCCCTTCGAGTTCTGGGGCGCTCGGGACGATCCCGTGGTGTATGCCACACTGGCCGAACTCAGCCGGCCGGCGGTAAAGGGCGTTTATCCGGGCGCGGAGTGGGAGGTGCGCACGCCTCAGCAGGCGGGGCTGGAGGCCGTGGCACTGGACCGCCTGAGAGAAGTGCTGGGCGGCCGCGGCTGCGTGGTACGACACGGCTGGCTGGTCTATGCCTGGGGCGATATTGCCCAGCGAGCCGATGTGGCCTCGGCCGTCAAACCCGTGTACACGCACTTTCTGCTGAAGGCCGTGGCGGAGGAAAGGATCGCTGATTTCGACGAACCGGTGGCGAAGTTTGCGCCGCGGCTGGCCTCCTTGAACGCAGGGCTGGGGCACAAGGACCGCCACATTACGTGGCGGTCGCTGGCATGCCAGACCTCCGGTTACGGCGTCCGCGAGCCGCCAGGGGCGGCCTTCGATTACAGCGATTACAACATGGCCCTGCTTGCCGATACGCTGTTTGGCCGCGTCTATGAATGCCCCTGGCCAGAGGTCGATGAACGGCTGCTGTACCCTTTGTTGGCTGAACCGCTAGGCTGCCAGGACCGGCCGACGCTTTGTGCCTTCGGCCCAGATGATCGCCCGGGCCGCCTAGCGGTCTCGGTACGAGACTTCGCACGTTTCGGCCTGTTGTATCTACGCGGCGGCCGCTGGCGCGATCAGCAGCTTGTACCGTGCTGGCTTGTGCAGCGGGTGCTGCACGGGGCGGTCGATCCGACCTTGCCCCGCACAGCCGGAGAAGAGGCTGAGATGCTGCCAGGCCAGCGCACACTGGGAGGCGGCCGTAACCAGGCCGCGCACCAGGGCGCGTACAGCTTCGCCTGGTGGACCAATGGGCCGGACGCGCATGGCCGCCGCCTCTGGCCCGATGCGCCGCCCGACACGTTCGCCGCGCTGGGGCATGGAGGCCCACGGGGTCTGGCCGTGATCCCTAGCCTCGACCTTGTGCTAAGCTGGAACGATGGCCACGTAGACAGCCCCGAGAAATTGAATCGCGTGCTGCGTCTGTTGGCCGAGTGCGTGCAACAAGGCTCGGGCGAGCGTCGCCACCAGTAGCCTGACCGCCGCGCAACGGCAACCTCTGGCCGAGGGCTGCCGCGGGAAGCCCCTGCCGGGCGGCGACGTACGTGGCCCTTGCCCCGCCGCGTCGGCAGCGAGGCGACCAAACCAGCACGCACCGGACACACGGCCTGCCGCCGTGCCGGCGTTCGTCCATGTTGCCCGCGGAACCGCGCCTGGGTGCGTCCGTGCTTGCTGACTGCCCCTGTGGCGGCTCCGCCACCACCTAGCTACTTGCGACCTTTGCAGGACGTGCCGTCGGCGGCACCTCCGCCGCGCATTTGCCCGCGCTCAACAGTTCGGGCAGCAAGCAACCGACACTTTCCACCGCTTGGCTGCCGGGGTGCCGGCGCTATAATCACCACAGCCAGTTGGAGGCGGCGCGTGCCCCTCCGGCTGCAAGAACGGGATCTCGAGCCGGAACAGAGGCCTCCATGCTGCAAGCCCCGCGACCTGCCACGTTGGCCGAGCTTCGTGCCAGCGGCTGGGTTTCCAAGCCCATCAAACAGGAGCTGCACGATAACTTCCTGCGCATGCTGGCGGCTGGGGAGGAACTGTTCCCTGGGATTATCGGCTACGAAGACACGGTCATTCCCGAGATCAGCATCGCCATCCTCGCCCAGCACGATCTGTTGTTTCTGGGAGAGAAGGGGCAGGCCAAGAGCCGGCTGATGCGCTCGCTGGTAAGATTCCTCGATGCCGAGCTGCCGTACCTGGACATTCCTGGCTGCCCGGTGCACGAGGATCCGTACAAACCGATCACCAGCGCGGGCAAGCTTCTGCTGGCCGAGAAAGCTCCACACGAGATACCCATTGCCTGGTGGCCGCGCGAGCAGCGCTATGCGGAGCGCCTGGCACCGGGCACGAAGTTTGCGGATGTGATCGGGGAAATCGACCCTGCACGGCTGGCACAGGGTACGAGCATGTCGGCGGAAGAAGCGCTGCACTTTGGGCTGATTCCACGCATGCATCGCGGCATCTTCGCCATGAACGAACTGCCCGAGCTGGATGAACTGGTCCAGGTGGGCCTGTTCAATATCCTCGAGGAGCGCGACGTGCAGATCCGCGGCTACCCCGTGCGGTTCGATCTGGACGTGCTGATTCTGTTTTCCGCCAATCCCAGCACCTACAACCGCAGCGGCAAGGTAATCCCGCAGCTTAAGGATCGGATCGGCAGCGTGATCCACACGCATTACCCCCGCGAGCGCGATCTGGGCATTGCCATCATGGAGCAAGAGGCCCGCATCGACCTGGGGGGGCCCTATCCGGTGGTGGTGCCGTATTTCATGCGCGAGATCATCGAGCAGATCAGCATCCAGGCCCGCAAGAGCAAGTACATCGACCAGCAATCGGGCGTGAGTGCCCGCTTCAGCATCGCCAACTACCGTACCATGGTGGCGAGCGCACGTCAGCGTGCGGCGCGGTTGGGGGAGCGGCCTGCCGTACCACGGATCAGCGATCTGGGCCATCTCTACAGCTCTTCGCTGGGGAAGCTGGAGCTGGACTTGATGGGCAGCCACCAGCTTAGCGAACGCCAGGTGCTGGACGCTCTGGTGGCGGAGGCGATCCGTACGGTGTTCGAGGAATACGTGGATCGGCACGGGCTGGACGAGATTGCCCGCATCTTCAGCCACGGCGTGAAGATCGAGGTGGGAGACATGCTGCCCTCCGCGGCTTATGCGCAGCGGCTGGCCCGCGTGCCGCCGGCGTGGGAGAAGGCCTTTGAGGTGAACGCCTCGACGGATCCGGCCGTGCGGGCCTCCTGCGTGGAGTTTGTGCTGGCAGGGCTGTATGCGACCGACCGCATCTCGCGGTCGCAGACGCATGGGCGTATTGTGTACGAGATCTAGTACGAGAGCGAGGAGTGCAGCACCGGCGAGGTGCCGGCTGCGAGGTGCCGCATGGCAGGTTCCCATCGCCGTCCCCTAGGCGGCATCATTCATACGTACCAGAAGTTCGATCCGCAGCACTTTCCCAGCCCCACGCAGCAGCCGCCGGATCTGCTCTCGGCGGCGTTCGACCACCTGCTGTTCTACGGCGGCTTGCGCGAGCTGAGTGAAGAGGAACTGGCCCGTGCCGTGCGGCTCGATCCCTCGCAGATTGCCGGCCTGGGGCCCAGCCTCGAGGCGCTGCGCGAACTGTTGCTGGAGCGCAAGCGCAAGATCCTGGCCACCTACGAGACGGAGCACGTGCAGTACGAGGCCCGCCAGCGTTACCAGCAGGCGGGGGCCCGCATGCAGCCGCCGCGTTCGATCCGCAAGCCGTTCCAACAGGCCTTTGCAGAGGAGCAATTGCACGAGCTGGAGCAGCTTTGGTACCGCGTGGGGGGAGAACGGCACCCCTTCGGGGCAGAACTGCTGCGTCTGATGAACCGGCTGGGAGAGAAATATCAGATCGATGAGCTGGCCGCGAAGTACCCGTTCACGGGCCGCACGCGGCTGAGCATACCGCGAGCGCTGGAAGTGAAGGAGGAACTCGAGGCCATCGACCGCCTGCTCAAACAGCTCGAAGAGGCGGCACGCACAGCGCAGATCGGCGTGATCGACATGGAGGAGCTGTCTCGCTTCGTGGAGACGGCGCAGATCGAAGAGCTGAACCGGCTCCACGAGCAGATCCAGGAGTACCTCCGCCAGATTGCAGAAGGGCAAGGCCTGGAGCGTACGCGGCAAGGGTACCAGCTTTCGCCGCGCGCCTATCGTCTGTTTCAGAGGCGGCTGCTCGAACAGATCTTCAGCGAGCTGGCGCCCAGCCGCACCGGCCGCCACGCCAATTGCGTGGTGGGCGAGGGAGCGGTGGAGATGCAATCCACGCGGCCCTACGAATTCGGAGATTCCGTCACCGAGCTGGATCTGGCGAGTTCATTCACCAATGCCTTGCTGCGGGCCGGACCGGGCCTGCCGGTCCGCTTGCAGCCGGAGGATCTGGTGGTGCACCGCACCCGCAACAGCCCCAAGTGCGCCACGGTGGTGGTGATGGACATGAGCGGCTCGATGCGCTACGACGCCGCCTACGTAAACGTCAAGCGCATGGCCCTGGCACTCGATGGGCTGATCCGCCGCGAGTTCCCGGGAGACTACTTGCAGTTTGTGGAGATGTATACCTTCGCCAAGCTGCGTGCGCCGGGCGAGATCGCATCTCTGTTGCCCAAACCCCCCACCCTGTACGACCCGCTGGTGCGCCTGAGGATCGACATGAGCCGCCTCGAAACCAGCGAACTGCGCGTCCCGCAGCACTTTACCAACATCCAACAGGGCCTCACCCTGGCCCGGCGGCTGTTGGTAGCACAAGATACGCCCAACCGCCAGGTGATTCTCATTACCGACGGCTCGCCCACTGCACACTTCGAAGGGCCGCACCTCTATCTGCTCTATCCGCCCGATCGCCGCACTGAAGCGGCCACCCTCCGCGAAGCCCAGCTCTGCCAGCGCGAGGGAATCACCATCAATATCTTCCTGCTGCCAAGCTGGTCCCAGTCGCGCGAGGATGTGCAATTCGCCTACCGCCTCGCGCAGATGGCACGCGGCCGCGTGTTTTTCACCGCGGGCCGCGACCTCGATCGCTATGTGCTCTGGGATTACCTCAAGCGGCGGCGGGCGATCATCGCCTGAACCGGCCGCTCGTCCCACGTACCGCTGCGCCCTCCACACGTGCGCCGCCGAAGAGCCGGCTATGCCTGTGCGCCTGACTCGCGCGTGGTGCATGCTCGGTGCGGTCTGCATGATAAGCCGCTCCTGCCTGTGGCCCTCAAGGACCAGCGTCCACCGGCTCGCTCCCTCGCGGCGCGCCCCTCGCCGCTCTTCAGGCAAGCCGCGCGCTGCCTCGCGGCTTCCCCTCTCCCACTGGCCGCTGTACCAGGCCTCAGAATGGTCCAGAAGCTGCCCGCCTAGGGGCGATACCCCGTTCGCCTAGGAACGCGTTCCACCGCCGTCCCAGCCAAATCCTGTAGCCGTATGTCTCCTCAATCACACGACCACGGCCGCTGCTGCTTGGTAGTTGCTGCCTTGGCGACTGTACGGCGTGCAGGCGTGCCGGGATTGGACGCGGTCGAGATCGCGGTAGCCTCGCGGGGCTGCAAGCGGCGGAGGACCGCGCTTTGCCGGGGGCCATGCGAAGACGATAATGGCCCTGCCCACACGGCCGAGAGACGGCTCGTCCGCCGCCCAGCCTAGGGCTCAGGAGTTGCTCACCGATGTTCGCGAATCGCAGCGCCATCAAGCACCTCGGCACCACGCAGCGCCGGCGCCTGCTGGGCGCGGCGGCTGGCGGCATGGCGATGCTGGCCGTCGGCCGCACCGTGCGAGCCCTGCTGCAAGGCTCCTTGCGCGTGGGCACGTTCCAGGCCGAGGTGACACCTCGGCTTGGACAGCTTGTCTATAGCGGGGCCTTTCGCCCTGCGACGTCGCTCGATACGCCCCTGTTTATCAAGGGATTTGTGCTGACCGGAACGCCGCAAGCTGGTGCCGCGCCCGCGACGGCCGTGGTCGCTGCGATCGACTGGTGCGAGATTCGCAACCAGGCCTACGACGAGTGGTGCCAGGCCCTGGCCGACGCAGCCGGAACGGTGCCAGATTGCGTGCTGCTTTCCAGCATCCACCAACACGACACGCCGTTGGGAGACACAGGGGCCCAGCGGATTCTGGCCGAGGCCGGCGAGGCCAGCGTGATCTGCGACGTGGAGTTCCATCATCGTTGCGTCAAAGCGGCGGCAGCCGCCGCGGCACGTGCTGCACAACAGGCCAGGCCGGTGACCCACGTGGGTATCGGGAAGGCACGGGTGGAACAGATCGCTTCCAACCGGCGCGTGGAACTGCCCAATGGCCGCGTGACGTTCAACCGCTACAGCGGCCGCAACGACGAGTTGTACCGCGACCTGCCCGAGGGCGAAATCGACCCCTCTCTGCGCTGCGTCAGCCTTTGGGAGAACGACACGCCGCTCGTTTGCCTTTCGAGCTATGCAACCCACCCCATGAGCGTCTACGGCTCGGGCGCCATCCATTACGACTTTGTCGGCCTCGCCCGTGAGCGGCGTCAGAGGGACGATCCAGGCGTGATGCAGATCTACGCCTCGGGCTGCAGCGGGGACGTCACGGCCGGCAAGTACAACGATGGCGCCCCGGAGCACCGCGATCGCCTGGCGGAGCGGCTGTACCTCGCCATGCAGCGGGCCTGGGAAAGCAGCGAGCGCGTGCCGCTTGCGCGCGTCGAATGCCGCCACGCGCCGCTGGTGCTGCCGCACCGGGAGGCAGAAGGGCTAAGCATCGAGGATCTCCAGCGGGAGCTGGCAGACAGTACCTTGCCCTTGCAGCGGCGCGCCATGGCCGCTGTGGGCTTGAGCGCGCGCCGCCACCAGCCTCAGGGACATGTCTGCGACATCCGCTGCCTGGATCTGGGAGGCGCCAAGCTGCTGCTGTTTCCTGCCGAGGCCTTTGTGCACTACCAACTTGCCGCCCAGGCGATGCGGCCCGACGTGGCCGTGCTGGCGATGGGCTATGGCGAGTGTTCGCCAGGATACATTCCCACTGATCAGGCCGCGCGCGAGGGCTTCATCGAAGAACATGGTTATTGCTGGGTGGCCGATGGTGTCGAGGAGCGGATCTTGGCTGCCACGCGAGAGGCCTTGGGGACGGCCTAGCCGCCAGGAGGAATCCGTACCGCAGGCGGCGCCCATGGGTCCTGCGAGCCGCACGGCAGCCCGTTGCCGGGTGGTGCTCGTTTCAGATGCGCTGGCGGGAATGGTCCGGATCGTAAAACGGCAGGGGGACAACTTCGGCGGGCACGAGCGTTCCATCCTGGACTCGCACGTGGAAGCGCATCCCCGGCACGGCCTGCTGGGGACGGACATAGGCGAGTCCGATGGTGCGCCGCAGGGTGGGACTGTATGCAATGCTGGTGACGCGGCCGGCGATCTCCCCCGCGTCGATTACCAAATGGCATTCCTGCGGCACGGGGCCAGTCCAATCCGCGGCCAGGGCAAAGCCGACCAGGCGCCGGGTGAGGGGCTTGCGGCCCACGATCTGCAAACTCCGCTGACCGACAAAAAAAGGCTTGTCCATCTTGAGCAGGGTTTCGAGCCCTGCTTCATAGGGCGTGGTGAGTCCGTCCGTGTCCTGGCCGATCATCAGGTGTCCCTTCTCCAGACGCAGCACGCGCTGCGCCTCGACGCCGAAGGGGCGCAGTCCGTACCTTCTCCCGGCTGCCATCAGGTGTTCCCAGACGGAAAGAGTGTGCAGGGCCGGCACGTGCAGTTCATAGGCCACCTCGCCGACGAAGCCCGTGCGTAGCACGCGGGCGGGTATGCCCAACACCTCCACCTCGCGCACCGCCAGATAGGGGAACGCCTGCTCGCTGGTGTCCATGGCGCTGACCTCGCGGAGAATCTCTCGAGCAAACGGTCCGGCGAGATTGATGGCGCCACGATGTCCCGTGGCGTTGACGATGCTCACGTCCAGGCCCCAGATCAAGGCCCAGCGCAGCAACTCGCGGTACACGGCGCTGCTATTGGTGGTCGTGGTGGTAGCATAAAAGCGGTCGTCGTCCAGGCGTGCCACCACGCCGTCATCGATCACCACGCCCGACTCGTCACACATGAGACCATAACGCGTGGTGCCGGGACGCATGCGTGCGAAGCGGCCGGTGTAGATGCGTTCCAGCAGCTCTGCTGCATCCCGCCCCTGAACCTCCAGCTTGCCAAGGGTGCCCACGTCGATCAGGCCGGCGCGCTCGCGCACGGCGCGCACCTCGGCGGCGATGGCCTCGTCTCGCGTGCTGCCATTTTGACCATACCAGGCGGGCCGCAGCCAGTCTCCGGCAGGTATCCACTGGGCACCGGCAGCGGCGTGCCACTCGTGCAACGGCGTCTGCCGTTGGGGATGAAAGCCCCGACCTGCGAGCTGGCCCAGCGGTACGGGATGGACAAACGGCCGTGCCGTGGGGGCACCGGTTTCTCCCACCGGTTGCTGCTTCAGCCGGGCCAGGATGCGTATGCAGTTGCTATTGGCCAGCTTGCCCTGGCTGGGTCCCATGCCGAAGGTCGAATAGCGCTTGAGCAGCTCGACATGGTCGAAACCTTCTTGCACCGCGTGGACCAGATCTCGGAAGTGTACGTCTTCGTCCAGGTCGACGAAGGCCTTGGCCTCGCGCGGCCGCGGCGCGCCATCAAGTGCCACGGGCCAGTCGTGATTGTGCGGCGGCCCGTCGGACGGCACGGGGGGGGGTAGCTCGCCCGTGTCGCGTCCGAGGTATGCAGCCGCCTGCAAGCCTGCGCGGCGGCCCGATGCCATTTGCTCGGAGAGATCGAAGACACCCGCCAGCCGCCCCGCTACAAACACCCCCGCAGGCGCCGCCTCGGGCACAAACTGCCGCAATCCCTCAGAGTAGCGGCTTTTGCCCCCCGCCTGGCACAACAGCCCATCGGCCGGCGCCCAGCCTACGCTCATGGCCAGCAGGTCGCACTCGATGGTCTTCACCTCTGCCGGATCCGGCCGGCCGTGGCGCAGGGGAGCGACTTGCACCGCTTGCACGCCCAGCTTGTGGCGATCGGGAAGAGCTGCCAAGACCATGTGTCCCACGAATAGGGATACGCGTTGCTGTGCCAGCTCCAATGCTGCTTGCGATCGATCCCCTTCCGGCCGCAAATCCACCACGGCTGCCAGTTCCACGCCAGCGCGGAGCAGATCTCTTGCGGCCGCGTATCCCTCGCTGTTGGCGGTGAGCAGGACCGCACGCCTGCCCGGCCGCACGGCGTACTGGTGGATCAGCCGCTGGGCTGCAGTGGCCAGCATCACACCCGGCAGGTCGTTGTTGCCGAATACGGCCGGCTGTTCATATGCGCCCGTGGCAAGTACGGTGCAGCGGGTTCGCAGGCGCGTGAGCCGCACGCCATCAACAAGCGCCACGTAATGGTCTGCATAATAGCCGGCGGCAACGGTGCCCAGGCGGCAGCAGACCAGCGGCTCTGCGGCCAGTTGGGCGATGAGGCCATCAAGCAGTTTCTGCGCGTCCTGATCCGATGCGTGCTGGTAGAGCAAGCTGCCGCCGGGTGTGGGCTGTTCGTCCACCAGGCACACGCGAACGCCATGCTGCGCCGCTGCCAGCGCGGCAGAGATGCCTGCCGGGCCGGCACCCACCACCAAGAGTTCCGTGTGGGCGAAGTCGTTGGCAGAGCGGCCGGCGTGCCGGCGTTTGTCGACCGTGCCCAAGCCGGCGACGCGGCGCAGCATGCGTTCCCACAAGGGAAAGAACCGACGAGGTCGATAGAACGTCTTGTAGTAGAAGCCCACGGGCATGAATGCCCCAAAGCTGTCTGCCAGTCGGAGGGTATCTCGGAGCACGCCCCCCCGGGTATTGACGGCGCGGACGGCGGCGCCGTCCCACACGGGCGTGACGTCGCCGCGCAGGTTGGTGCGCTCGTCGTCCTCGAGTAGCACGTTCACATCGAGGTTGGCCAGGCTGTAGATGCCGCGCGGCCGATGGTACTTGAAGCTGCGGCCCAGCACGCGCACCCCATGTGCGGCGAGTGCGGAGCTAAAGGTGTCTCCCGCGTAGGCCGTATACGGCTGGCCCTCGAAGCTGAAGCGCAACAGCCGCTGCCGGTCGATCCACTCTCTGGGCTGCGGGGGCAGGCGAAACGGTTGATTCATGCCCTGGCCTCCGGGCCGCCTTCCGGCTGCGTGGCGGGTTGCGAGGGCGTCTCGGCGTGGCGCGGGGCGGCGCTTGTGGCCTCGGCGGTGGGCACGTGCTCGCCAGGGCGCGCCACCTCGCCGGAGGGCGCCGGCTCGACGGGGGGGGCTGACTGGGCGGCGCGCGCCACCTCGACGTCGGGCACCGCCTCGACCGCGGGCGCAGACGCAGCAGCGGTTTCTGTGTGCGGTATGTCCGGGGAGGGCTGGGCAGCGTCGGGCGGCGGCCAAAGCCACGTGGCGCGCACCTCGTCCTTCAATGTGTCCCGCTCGGCCACCAACCAGGTGCCGCTGGGCACGTGGTACCACCATTCGCGTAGCACGCCCGGCTCTCCCTGACGGCAGAAGACATACTCGGCCCACTCGCGATCGGAGGCGGCCGTGGGATCGGGCATGGGACGCACCTCGCCCCCATACACGAACTCGCTTAGCGGCCGCCAGCCGTTGATTGGACAACGCAGCAACTTCATCTCGGTGAACTCACCATGGCGAACCCTAGTGTCCTACAGAGGCGGCCCCTTTTTCGCCCACCAGGGCGTACTGTTCGAAGCGTGCCAGCCCGAACGGTTCGATGAGCGGATGCGGACGGTCGTGTGCCAGCGTGTAGGCCAACGTCGTGCCGCACACAGGCGTGGCCTTGAAGCCCCAGGTACCCCAGCCCGTGTCCAGATAAAATCCCTCGATCGGGGTCTTACCCATGATGGGAGAAAAATCCGGCGTCATGTCCGACATGCCGGCCCACTGCCGCGTGACCTTCACGCCGCCCAGAAACGGAAACAGATCGAGCAGATGGTCCGCGAGACTCTCGACGAAGTCCAACGTCGATCTCTCGGAGTGCAGCACGTAGGGGTCGAGCGCCGCGCCCATCACCAGCTCTCCTCGCGTGGACTGGCTGACGTACAGATGCAAATTGGCGGAGACCACGATCTGATCCAGCCAGGGCTTGAGCGGTTCGGTAACGCAGGCCTGCAAGGGCTGGATGACGATCGGCGTGCGCAGGCCGACCATCTGCATGATCCGTGGCGTGTAGCCCGCCACCGCAGCAAGCACCCGCTGCGCACGCACAAAGCCCCGGGCCGTCTCCACGCCCTCCACGCGCCCCTCCCGCACGCGAATGCCCGTGACAGGCGTGCGCTGGTGGATCTCGACCCCAAGCTGGTCCGCCCCGCGCGCATACGCCCAGGCCACGGCATCGTGCCGCACAATGGCACCCGGCGGATGGTACAGCGCACCGACCACCGGCACGTGCCCGCCGCACTGGAGATCCAGCCAGGGGCAAATGCGCGCCAGCTCGTCCGGCCGCACCACCTCGCTCTCCACGCCGAGGTGCTTGTTCACTTCTGCCCGCCACCGCATGGTGCGCAGCGTGCTCTCGGTGTGGGCAAGCGTGAGATGGCCGCGTTCGGTATAGAAGAGGTTATACTCCAGCTCCTCGGAAAGCTCCCGGAACAGCCGCAGGCTCTCTTGATAGAATCGCACCCCTTCCGGCGTCAGGTAGTTGGCCCGCACAATCGCGGTGTTTCGGCCCGTATTTCCGCCCCCCAGCCAGCCGCGGTCGAGCACGGCCACCCGCGTCATACCGTAATCTCGCGCTAGGTAATAAGCGGCTGCCAGGCCATGCCCGCCAGCGCCGATAATCACGGCATCATATTCGCAGCGCAGCCGCTCTGGTTGGCGGAACATGCGAGGCTCCGGATACTCTCGGGCAAGGCCGAATCGCAGCAGGTTCCAGGGCATACGGCTGGGGTCGCGGCGGGTGTCAGGTGGGCGAAGGGGGCGGCAAAGCCGCTAGAATAGTTGGCAGCACAGCGCGGGCCAAGGGGCGCGGCTTTGGCCGGCTCTGCTGCGCCGTTCGACAGGGCTGGGTTCACACCATGCCATGGCTGGCGTAGATTGGTGGTGCATGTCCGACACCATTTTTGCAGGACGAACGGCCCTGGTGACCGGTGCCGCGCGCGGCATTGGCCGCGCGGTGGCCTTGCTACTGGCGCGGCACGGCGCGCGCGTGGCGGTCAATTACTGTCGGCAGGCAGAGGCGGCCGCCGAGACGTTGCGCGGGGTGGTAGCTGCGGGCGTGGCCGGCGTGGCGGTACAGGCCGACGTTTCGCAGCCCGAGGCCGTGCAGGCCATGGTGCGACAGGTTCGCGAAGCGCTGGGGCCCATCGATCTGCTGGTGAACAATGCAGGGATTGTCGAGCACGTCTCGCACGGCGAGCTGGACTTCGCGGCGTGGCGGCGGATGCTTTCCGTCAACCTGGACGGCGTGTTTCTGACGACGTGGGCCGTGAAAGACGAGATGATCGCTTGCCGCTACGGCCGCATCGTGAATATCTCCTCGCTGGCCGGCCTGGTGCGCAAGCCGCACATGATTCATTACGCCACCAGCAAGGCCGCAGTGATCGCCTTCACGCGAAGCTGCTCGGAGGCGTTTGCCCCGTATAACATTCGCGTGAACTGCGTGGCCCCCGGCTGCATCGACACCGACATGGCCCGGCAGGCGGATCCGGCTTTGGTGGCCCAGATTGTGGCCGGCACTCCGCTGGGCCGGATCGGCACGGTGGATGATGTGGCCGCGGTGGTGCGGTTCCTGCTCAGCGACGAGTCGGACTTTATCACGGGCCAGACCTTGCCCGTGTGCGGAGGACGCGTATGAAGCACCATCGTCGCGCATGGCTGCGCGGCCTGGGAGGAGCATGCGGGCTGGCCGCGCTGTGCGGTCTGGATGCGGCACTCGGCCGCGCCGCGGCGGGGCCGCAAGAGGCCACGGGGGAGCAATCGGAGCAGCCCGCAGCGGTAGCCGAACGGGCGGGGCAATCTGCCCTGCCGGCCCGCAGGCCATCTCCAGCGGCCGTGCACACCGTGCTGGGCCCCGTTGCGCCGGAGCAAATCGGCGCGGCACTGATGCACGAGCATGCGCCGCTGATCGACTGGTCCGAGCTGTTTGAGAACCCGGCCGCCCCGCTGGAGGGGTTGCGCGACAAGATGCTGCAAACGGCCGCGGCCCAGCTCGACGCCTTCCATCGGTCCCTCCCAGAGGAGTGGGGACCAGGGGCGATTGTGGAGTGCACGCCCATCCGCGTCGGCCGCTATCCCCACCTACTACAAGCTCTGGCACGCCGCACGCAGGTCCACG
Organism: Pirellulales bacterium; assembly: GCA_023511675.1. GTDB lineage: Bacteria > Planctomycetota > Planctomycetia > Pirellulales > JAIMBC01 > JAIMBC01. The sequence goes on along the minus strand of JAIMBC010000018.1, from coordinate 10,263 downwards.
TGATTGGCTGTACGGGGTTCTGGGGGGAGGCCATGGCGCCTGCGCATCCGTGGGCACTGGAGCTGCTACGCGGCCGGGGAGGAGTGGAACGGGTGGCGGAGTTGTATGTCAAGGAGATCCGCGAGGGGATGGAAGATCCCTCGGGCCGCTGGGGGGAGCACTACACGGCCGTGCGCGCGGGCATCATCAAGACGGCCACCAGCACGTACCTGCGGCCGATAGAGCGCCGGCTGCATGAGGCGGCGGCGCTGGCCTGCCTCGAGACGGGCTGCCCCATCACCACACACACCACCGATGGCGGCGGATGGGAGCAGGCCCAGCTCTTGCTGCAGCGGGGCGTGCCGCCGCAGAAAATCATTATTGGCCACCAGGGCCATCTGGACGATCGGCAACACGAGGAGGCACACGATCTGCACCGCCAGCTTGCCGAGTTGGGCTGCTACGTGCAGTTCGACCGCGTGGGCCAGCCCCGCTACGAACTGGAGAAGATCGCGCGCCAGGTGCGCCTGCTCTGTGAGCACGGGCATGCCGGTCGCGTGCTGTTCGGCCACGATCGCGTGCCTTACGTTTATCGGCGGTTTGCGGATGCAAATGGCGGGCCAGAAGGTTGGGAAGCTCTGGAGGTGGACCTGTCCGTGGTGCCTGTCAAGTTGGCGGCCGTACTGCGTGCCGCGGGCGTCTCGGCTGAGGATGTGCATGCCATGCTGGTCGAGAATCCTGCGCGGGTGTTGGCGTTCTAAGGGATCGATGCGCGGGGGGCATGCGGCTCGTGCTGATAGCAAGGGAGGAAATGTGAGCAACGTCGAACGGGCTCAACAAGTCGCCCAGGCCGAGGAGCTGCTGGGAGATGCCCTCGAACGCATGAGCTTTGCCAAGGGGCTGTACTTCGGGCGGCATTTGACTCACCGCTTGCCGCCCTATCCCGATGTGCATGCCGACCCGCAAGTCAACGACCTGGTGCAGCGGCTGCGGGAGTTCTGTCAGCGCGAGATCGACCCTGTGGCCATCGATCAGCAGTCTGAGATTCCGCGCCGTGTCATCGAGGGGCTTGGGCAGTTGGGCATTCTCGGCGCCTGTCTGCCCAAGAGCTGCGGCGGCCTCGAACTTTCGCAGACGGCGTACTGCCGGCTGGTTCAGGTACTGGGCGGGCACTGCGCCAGCACGGCACTGTTCGTCAATGCACACCACTCGATTGGTCCGCGGGCACTCGTGCTGTTCGGCACGCCGCAGCAGCGAGCCCGCTGGCTGCCCAAGCTGGCCTCGGGGGAATGGATCAGCGCTTTCGCGCTCACCGAGCCGCAGGCCGGCAGCGATGCAGCCAATGTGCAGACCCGTGCCGAGCCCACGCCCGACGGTGCAGGTTTTCTGCTCCACGGCGAAAAACGCTGGATCACCAACGGCAGCATTGCCCAGGTGCTGACGGTGATGGCCCGCACGCCTCTGCCGGGCTCAAAGGAAACGAAGATCACCGCGTTTTTGGTCACGCCAGACATGCCTGGGTTTGAGGTGGTCGAGGCACGCATGTCCAAGTGCGGCGTGCGGGGCACGGCTACCTCCCGCCTGGCGTTCCACAACATGTTTGTACCGCGTGAGAACGTGCTGGGCGAATTGGGCAAGGGGCTGAAGGTGGCGCTCACGGTGCTGGACTTCGGCCGCACCACCTTTGGGGCGAGTTGCACGGGCGCAGCGCACTTTTGCGTCGAGCATGCAGCGCGGCATGCCGCCAGCCGCATTCAGTTTGGCCAGCCGCTGGCCGCTTTCGAGCTGGTGAAGGAGAAGCTGGCGTACATGGCGGCCGGGGCGTTCGCCATGGAGTCTGCCACCTATCAGACGGCGGCACTGATCGACTCGGGCAGCGAAGACTACATGCTGGAAACCGCCATGCTCAAGGTGTTCGCTACCGAGGTGCTGTGGCGGATCATCAATGACACCATCCAGATCTACGGCGGCAAGGCCTACTTCACCGACGAGCCGTTTGAACGCATGATGCGCGATGCGCGGATCAACATGATCGGCGAAGGCGCCAACGACGTGCTGCGGGTATTCGTAGCGCTGGTAGGATTGCGCGCTGTGGGGCTGGAACTCAAAGGCGTGCTCGACGCACTGGGCAAGCCGCTGGGCAACCTCGGCCGCCTGGGAAGTTTCGCTACGCGCCGGCTGAGCATGTGGCTGCTGCCGCCGGAAATCCCCGTACACCACCCCGAGCTGGAAGCCGCGGCACAGCGGCTCGCCATGCTGCTGCGAGCCTTCCGCAGCCACGGCGAACGCCTGTTGCGCCAGCACCGAGAAGGCGTGGTGGATCGGCAGTACCAGCTCGGCCGCCTGGCCGACGCCGCCATCGAGCTGTACGTGTCTAGCTGCGTGCTCAACCGGCTGGATGCCCTGCCCCGCCACGTCCGAGACGAAGCCCAGCGCCAGTCCCAGTGGCGCACAGGTAATTACTATCTGTTGTCCGCCGCGCGGCGCATCCGCCAGCGCCTGGCAGAAATGTGGGAGCATGATGACGACCACACCACCCGCGCAGCAGACGGCTTGCTGGGCGATCTGCTGGGCAAGCCCGCCGTAGCGGGCGATGCGCACCCTCAGAAACACGCATGAGCCAACCCCTTACCGTACCGCCGGGAAAGCGCATCCGTCTGAAGGACTTCGATCCCGCCTGGTGCGGCGGCGAGGAAAAACGCCGCGCCCTGGCCGAAACGCAGCGCAATGTCCAGGCCCTCGGAGAACTGGCCTACCGGCTCTACGCAGAAAATCGGCGGGCCCTGTTGATCGTGCTGCAGGGGATGGACACCTCGGGCAAAGACGGCACGATCCGCACCGTGATGGATGGCATCAACCCGCAAAGCTGCCAGGTTACCAGCTTCAAAGCACCCAGTGAGGAAGAGCTGGACCATGACTTTCTTTGGCGTATCCACCGTGCCGTGCCCCGCCGCGGCAATGTGGGAATTTTCAACCGCTCTCATTACGAGGATGTGTTGGTGGTGCGCGTGCGCGGGCTCGTGCCAGAGAAAGAGTGGCAATCGCGCTATGACCGCATCAACGAGTTTGAGCGGCTCCTCTGCGACGGGGGAGTGCGGCTGGTGAAGTTCTTCTTGCACATCAGCAAGGAAGAGCAGCGCCAGCGGCTGCAGGCCAGGCTGGACGACCCGACCAAGCGTTGGAAGTTCAGCCGCCGCGATCTGGAGGAGCGTAAGCTGTGGGCCGAGTACCAGCGGGCTTATGAAGATGCGCTCACGCGCTGCAACACGCCGCATGCACCGTGGTACATCATTCCGTCGGATCGCAAGTGGTACCGCAATCTGACGGTCAGCCGCGTGCTCCGGCAGGTGCTGGAAGAGATGGACCCGCAGTTTCCCCCCCCCGAGCCGGGCCTTAAGGAACTGACGGTCGAGTGATCTTGCTACAGCGGTGGCACGGGTGGAGTGCCGCGCGCCGACGGCACGTTGTGCCCGCCGTATGGGCACAGCACGGGGCATTGACGGGGCCACGTTCCCGGGGTTAGGGTGGACCAGGACGGCATGTTGCACGCTGAGTGCGAGGCCGGGTGGTGGAAAGAACACGCCATGGCCCGGCCTACGTGCGGGGCCTGATTGTCATGGCCCCCGCACTCATCTGCCCGGCCCGAATCGGTCGGACGCCAATCTGCCCAGCGCCAAGCGGTCCGCCCGAATGGGAGCGGCCCCATCGGCCCGGCCGGCTCAGACGCGGCGTCGCCCCGTTGCGCGACCGTGCGGCCTTCTGTGCCGCCGTGATGGCTGCGAGGTTTGCCTAGCGCAATGCATGGCATACGGATCGGCTCGTTACGAAGAGCGGTGCTAGCCGCCTGCCAGCTATGCGTGGTGTGGTCGGTTTGCGACGCCCACCCGCCAGCCGCTCCGGCCGAGCAGTACCACGCATTGCGCCAGCAGTACGACAGGGCTGCCAGCAGCGGGGTTCCGCTGACGGATGCAGAGCGGCTGGCCTTCGTGGGCCGCGTGTACAAGGCACGCAGCGAGCTGGCTGTGAAGTTCCTCAAACTGGCCGAGGCCCACCCTGACGATCCCATCGCCCTCGATGCGCTGGTGCAGGCCGTTTGGCAGGTGAACACAGTCCCCTGGCCCGTGGAACTGGTGGGAGAGGATCCGGCCCGCGCCCGATCGTTCGAGCTGCTTGTGCGAGACCACATCGACAGCGCACGGCTGGCACCGCTATGCCTGCGCGTGGGCAACGGTTTCTGCCAGGAGTACGAGTCCTTCTTGCGAGCCGTGCTGGCGAGCAACCGGCATGCGCACGTCCGCGGCGCCGCATGCCTGCCACTGGGCCACCTGCTGTATCATCGGCAGCAAAGAATCGCGCTGTGCAAGGAGCAGCCTGACTTGGCGGAGCCGTTCGCACGCCTGTACGGCAAGGAATACATCGCCGAGTTGATGCGCCAAGACCCCCAGGCAGTGCTCAAGGAGGCGGAGGGCTTGTTGGCCCAGGCGGCAGCAGAGTTCGCCGCCGTGGAACTTCCACACGGCACGAACGTGGGCGAACGCGCCCGCCGCGAACTCTTCGAGCTGCAGCATCTGCGCGCAGGCGCGCCAGCACCTGAGATCGAAGGGGTCGACCAGCACGGCACGGCGTTCAAGCTCAGCGATTACCGCGGCAAGGTCGTGCTCCTGGACTTCTGGAGCCATGTGTGACTGACGTGACGGGCCCAATGGCCCCACGAGCGGTCGCTCGTGCAGCAGTTCGCCGGCCGTCCCTTTGTGCTGCTGGGCGTCTGCGTGGGCGGTATCGACGCGCCGCAGCTTGAGCAGATGATGGAGCAGGCAGGACTGACGTGGCGGTCGTTCGTCGATGAGGGCGACGCGGTGGCGGGCCCCATCGCCCGGGCGTGGAATGTTTCGGCCACGCCGACGTTTTACCTGATCGACCACCAGGGCGTGATCCGCTACAAGTGGACGGCACCGCCCTCTGCGCACACCCTGCAAACTGCCCTCGAAAAGCTGATCGCCGCCGCTGAACAAGACGCGTCCTCGCCGCCATAGCTGCCCCGTGGCGGCATCACGCGCCGCTGCGGCTTGATGCGGCCGACGATCCAAACGCCCACGCGCCGCCGTGGCTCGCGGCAGTGTGGGCTGCTGAATACCGTGGCGCCCCTGGCGACGAACCGCTGGTGTGCCGTCTCGGTGCGCCCAGCGACTGCGTACCGTGTGTTTGCCGTCGCTGGCTGGTGTGCCTGCCGCCACCCCGCATGCGTGGCAAGGGCGGCTGCTCCCACTCGATCACGTCGCCGGATTTCGCCGCCACCCCGCATGCGTGGCAAGGGCAGACGGGGCGGCTGCTGTGGAGCCATGCGCAGTCCTGCGTCTCGGCGCTTGCTGGCTCGCCGCAGCCGCCCGTATTCCGTGCTGCGCCATCAACGGCTAAGCTAGTTGAATGCCAGAAGCCGCCCCCTTGCCTCGCAGCCCCGAACTGATGTCGGCCGACGACACCGGCCTGCTGGTGGTGGACGTGCAGCAGAAACTGCTGCCCCTCATCCCGGGCCATCGGCGGCTGGTGTGGAACATCCGCCGGCTGCTGGACGGTGCGCAGATCCTGGGCGTCGCCGCGGCAGGCACCGAGCAATACCCGCAGGGTCTAGGGCCCACGGCTCCGGAGCTGGCCGCCCGCTTGGGAAGCTGTCCTGCCAAGCTGACGTTCAGTTGCGGGGGCTGCCCCGAGATCTTTCGGGCATGGCAGCAGCGCGGCATCCATCGGGTGCTGCTGGCGGGCATCGAGTCGCACGTATGCGTGCAGCAGACGGCCTTCGACCTATTGGCAGCGGGCTTTCGCGTGTACGTGGCCGTCGATGCCGTGGCAGCCCGCCACGAAATCGACCACCTCACGGCCTTGCGGCGGATGGAGTCCAGCGGCGCCACGCTGACCACCACCGAAGCGGCCCTGTTCGAGTGGTGCCAGGCGGCCGGTACCGACCGTTTCAAGCAGATCAGTGCGCTGGTGCGGGAGCTGCCTCCCGAGGAGGCATAACGCTCCCCGCCGTGGTTTGATGGAAGCTGTAGCATGAGTTTACCCCCCCCGCTCGTTCCGCCGCCGCGAATTCTGATGGGCCCCGGCCCGAGCGAAATCCAGCCGCGCGTGCTCGCCGCCTTGAGCTGCCCCACCGTCGGCCATCTCGATCCGTACTACCTCGAACTGATGAACCACATGCAGCAGTTGCTGCGCCGCACCTTCCGCACCGAAAACCAGCTCACCTTCGCCGTGAGCGGGACCGGTTCGGCCGGCATGGAGTGCGCCGTGGTGAACCTCGTAGAGCCGGGAGACAGCGTGCTGGTCTGCGTGTGCGGCGTGTTCGGCCAGCGCATGGCGGACGTGGCCGCCCGCGCCGGCGGTAAGGTGACGCAGATCGAGAAACCGTGGGGCCAGGTGTTTACCCCAGACGATCTGGCACCCGCACTCCGGCGCGCCAGCCCAAAAGTGGTCGGGCTGATCCTCGCCGAAACGTCCACCGGCGCCTGGCAGCCGCTGGAAGAGATTGCCCGCCTGGTACGCGACGCCGGGGCCTTGCTCGTGGTCGATGCCGTTACGGCCCTCGGCGGCATTCCCGTCGAAGTCGATGCGTGGGGGTTGGACGTGGTCTACGCCGGCTCGCAGAAGTGCCTTTCCTGTCCGCCGGGCCTGGCGCCCATCACCTTCAGCCCGCGGGCCGTGGACCACGTCCAGCAGCGCCGCACGCCCGTGCAAAGCTGGTATCTGGACGTGCGCCTGCTCTCCCAGTACTGGGGCTCGGACCGCGTGTACCACCACACGGCACCCATCAACATGACCTATGCCCTGTATGAGGCGCTCCGCCTGATCGACGAGGAGGGGCTGGAGGCGTGCTTCGCGCGGCACGCCCTGCATCATCGTGCCTTGCGTGCCGGGCTGGAAGCGCTGGGCCTGACCTACCTCTCCGATCCCAGGCACACGCTGCCCATGCTCAATGCCGTAGCCGTACCCCCAGGGGTCGATGAAGCGGCCGTGCGACGCGAGCTGCTGAGCCGTTTTGGCATCGAGATTGGCGGAGGTTTGGGGGCATACAAGGGCCGCGCGTGGCGCATCGGCCTGATGGGCCATGGCGCACGATCGAACAACGTGCTGCTGCTTCTGGCAGCACTCGATCAACTCCTGGCCCACGAGGGACACAGTTTTGAGCGCGGTGCGGCCGTGGCCGCGGCGAATCGCGTCTACGAACTCTCAAATTGAGACGCCCCTCGGCCTGCGCATGGGCGAGGTTCGGGCAGCCAGTGCGTTACATAAGCCTTTTGCAGTTAAAAGTTTGCGTCAACTTCTCCGCTGCCATGACGCGGGCCTTACGGTACGGGGCGCTTGCATGGCACGCCGTGTGCATGTACCGTGGGGAAGGGCAGGGGAGAGGCTGTGCGCACGCTTGGCGGGCGCGGCGTATCCAGGACGCGATGTGGCCCGCACGGTTGCGGGCACGTACTGGCATGTCGCCAACACCGCCCACAGAGGGTTCACGTAGATGGAAGGTCGTCCGTTTGGCGCGTTCGTGCTGCACGAACGGCTTGGCACCGGAGGCATGGGCACTGTCTACCGGGCCACGCACACGGAGACGGGGCGCGAAGTGGCCATCAAGATCCTCTCCACGCGAGTGGCCCAGAGCCGGCGGGCCATTCAGCGGTTTGCGCAGGAGATCGAGATCCTCAAGGCACTCAAGCACCCCAACATTGTGCGGTGCTACGGGGGCGGCCGTCACGGCACCGAGGCCTACATGGTGATGGAGCTGGTGACGGGCGGGTCGCTGGCCTCCCTGTTGCGCCGCCGCGGCCGGCTGTCTTGGGAAAGCGCGGTCGAGTATCTGGAGCAAATCTGCTCCGGGTTGCAGCATGCCCACGAGTGGGGTGTGATCCACCGCGACCTGACACCGCGCAACCTGCTGCTAGACAGCCGGGGCCAGATCAAGATTGCCGACTTTGGCATTGCCCGCGTCGGCTATGGCCGCAAACTCACCGCCACGAAGCACACGCTGGGAACGCTGGCCTACATGGCCCCAGAGCAGATCCGCGGCACGCCGCCGGTCTCTCCGCGCACGGACCTGTACACGCTGGGCTGCGTGATGTTCGAGTTGCTCACAGGCGAGCTGCCGTTCGCAGCCGAATCGACGGCACAGATCATGTACCAGCACTTAACCGAGGATCCGCCGCGGGTGTCCTCGAAGGTGCTGGATTGTCCCTTCTGGCTGGAGGCGTTGGTGGCGCAGCTCTTGGAGAAGGAACCGGAGCGGCGGCCGCATGACGCTGGTACGGTGATCGTGGCCTTGCAAGAGATCAAGACCAAGGTTGCCACCGGAGAAGGGGTGGCGCAGCATGCAGCTAGCGGCGGCCCGTCGGCGTTGCGGGTAGAGCGCGATCGGGAGGCGGCGCGCCGCGCCCTGGGGCACAAGCCACGCAAGCGCCGCCGCGAGCATGTACCCTTGTACGAGCGCACCTGGTTCCTGCTGCTGGCGCTGCTGCTCACGGTGGGCGTGGCAGCCTGGGTGTTTTGGCCCGCCGGCGAGGAGGAGTTGTATCGCAAGGGTATGGCCCTGATGGCCCTCGAACGCCGCCCGCATTGGAGCCAGGCTCGCGAACAGTTCGACACGCTGCTGGCACGTTACCCCCAGGGCAAGTATGCCCGGGAGGCGCGGGAACAGATTGACCGCATCGACATGGCCGACGCCGAGGCCCGTCTGATGATGAAGCTACGGCAGGGCCGCGAACTCACCAACGAAGGAGAACGCCTGTTCGCCGAGGCGTACCGCTTCGAACAGTTTGGAGACAGGGTGACGGCCCTGGAGCGCTACGACAGCCTCATCAAATTGCTGCGCGATCACAGGGAATACCGCCCGTATGTGAATCTGGCACGCCGTCAGCTTCAAGCCATCAAAGAGGGCGAGACGCCGCCCGACCGCCTCGCCCTGATCGAACAGCGGCTCGCAGAGGCAGACGCCCTGGCAAGGGCAGGGCAACTGCTCGAGGCCAAGAAGATCTGGCACAGCATCCAGACGCTCTACTCAGGCAACAAGGAACTCGAGCCCCTCGTCGCCCGCGCCGAGGAGCGCCTGGCGGGCCCGCTTCCTCCCGCTGACTCGACGCAACAGGCCCCCGCGCCGGCCGATACGTCAGCCCAACAGCAGCCGCTTCCTGAGCAGCCCGCCAACGAATCCGGCCGGCCAACCCTGGCCAACCCACGTACCAACGGCTAGTACTGCGGTCCGCAACTCCGTGGGTCCCGCGGTTGGCTCGCTGCTTGGCAGACGGTTCCTGACCCTGCCTTCCGCAACTCCGTGGGTCCGGCTGCCACCGCCGTACCAGTCTTCGTCCCCTCGGTGCCAGGCGCCGGCCTGGAAACGCCCTGGCCTGGAAGGGCCCGCCGTGTCGCGTCCGGGCCTGGAGGGACGCGATCCGCCGCGTACGTGTCCCCTGGAGGCACGTGCTCCGTCACGTCCGCCCCAGCGCAAACCTTAGGCCCCAATCGCGGCCACGACGGAGCGTGGCCCCCCATGTGCGAGCGCGACCCTCCATTCGCCCCCTGAAGAGACACGCTCCGCCGCGTCCGGGCGCGGTCCACACGCTGGACCGCCATCACGGCCCGTGCTGCGGACGTTCTGAAGGCCGTCACCATCTCATTGCACATCCCGAACCGAATCTGCACAAGTGCACCCTAGGCTTCGGGACCAACGTGAGGCCGGCGGCGCTTCACTCACCAGCCTCGCGGCGGCGGACTGGCAAATGCTCCTCTCGCGGCCCCTGCCCCCCAACCGTGTAGCGGTTGCACATCCTAGCCCAGGCTCGCGCCCGCGCACCCTGGGTTGCCGGACGCGCCAAACCCATCCCCCACTGGGAACGCGCCGTCTGCGACGCTCTACCTCGATCGTCCCATCACTGGGAGATGTAGCCACCCCACGCTCCTCACTCCTCTCCGCTCACGCCTCACCTGTCACGGCCCGGCCCAGCCTGTTGCTGACGCCATCGCCTACGTGTATGATCAGGACGATATCGTGCTGGCCTTTGACGGCACGGGTTCTTTGACCAATCGGTATTTGCACGGGCCGCCCCCCTTTCTCGGCCTTGCTGCAACCAGGTACTGGCCGACGAGAACCTGCTGGAAGACGACGTCTTCTGGGCGCTTGCGGACCATCTCGGCACCGTCCGCCGGCTTGTGGACAACGGGGGCAACGCCATCCGCGACCGCGTCTTCAGCGCCTGGGGCCAGGTCATCGAGGACACCAAACCCACGTTCGCGTACCCCTTCGCC
>JAIMBC010000177.1 GCA_023511675.1 Pirellulales bacterium | reverse complement strand
GGGGAGGGGGGGCCCGTTGGCGTCAGGAAACGAGAGCTGCGGCCGCAACGGCAGGAGCAACCACAAGAGACAGTCGCTCGACACAGCGGCTGCGGGTTGATAGGCTGGAGGGTGACCATATTGGCTTGCGGTGCTGTGAGCAGTTGGTGCGGTGCTTGCGGTAGAGCGCATGGTGATGGCGTAGCAAGCTAGAGGGAGCGTGCCATGTTGGCCCTGGTCGGAAGGTTGTTGGATGCGTTGGCTGAGCCGTGGGTGGAGGCGGAGCCTGTCTGCGCAGCGGAGACAACGCCAAACTGGCGGCAGGCATGGTGGCGTGGCCTGCAAGCGGCAATGGTCAGTGGCGGGGTGCATGCGGTGGCATTAGCGTTGCTGGCCCAGTTCATGCTGCCGAGCATGCAGCACGAGGTGCCGGTGTTGCATTTCGCCACGGTGGAGCGCGAGCCGCCTCCTCCGCCGCCTGAACTCAACTATGTGCTCGCGGCCCCGAGCGAGGAGTCTCGGCCGACGTTGCTTTCAGCACTGGCCCTTTCGACGGCCCCCGACGTGGCCAATGACGCCGAGATCCTCAGCGTGATGCGGCCTACCGAACCCATTGCGGCGGTGAGGGTGGTCGAGCCGCTCGATAACTTGCAGGGCTTCGAGCTGGATGAACGGATCATGCGCGCCGGCACCGTGGGCGAGGAGGTGGTGCACGTGGAGGGGGCCGTTGACCGCTTGACATATGAGATCATGGTCCGGCTGGAGGAGGGCCGGGTGCTGGTCGTGTGGTTGATGGATGCCAGCTTGAGCCTCCGTGCTGAACGGGCGGAGGTGGCCCAGCGGCTGGAGAAGGTTTACCGCGAGCTGGAGGAGCTGGGCGGCACGCGCGGAGACGATCTGCACAGTGCGGTGGTATCGTTTGGGCAGCAGTATCAACAACTGGTGCGGCCGACGGGTGACCACGCCAGCGTGGTGCAGGCCATTCGCAGCGTGGCCGACGACGAGTCGGGCATTGAGAATGTCTTCTCGGCGGTGACGGCTTGCGTCGAGGCCTTCAAGCACCAGAGGGTTACGGAGCGGCGGCAGCTCATGTTCATCATCTGGACCGACGAGTCGGGCGACGATTATGCACGGCTGGAAGAGGCCGTGGACGCCTGCCGCCGCGGCAGCATACCGGTGTTTGTGGTGGGCCCCTCGGCCATGTTCAGCAAGGAGCTGGGCACCATGCCGTACCAGCACGTGGACGGCAAGACGTACTGGCTGCCGGTGTGCCGCGGGCCGGATTCGATCAGGCAAGAGTTGATCGAGCTGCCGTACTGGTTCGAGGGGCCTCAGTACGACTCGCTCCACAGCGGGCTTGGCCCCTTTGCCCTCACGCGGCTGGCGGCGGCCACCGGCGGGGCGTATTTCATCAAGGACCACGCCCGGGACCAGGTACCCTTCTCGCTCCAAACCATGCGGCGGTACCAGCCGGAGTACGACTCGATACCCGAGTACATCCACAAGGTGCAAAAGAGTCCGCTGCGCCGAGCCGTGTTGCAAGCCGTGGAACTTACCCGCCAGCGCAAGCTGCGCGGCACGCCGCGTTTAGAGTTCGCGCCTACGGGCGAGACCTATGCTCGAGAGTTGCAAGAAGCCCAGCAGACCGCGGCTTATAACCTGTTCACGTTGCAGCAGGCGCTGGCAGCATTTGGCCCCAAGGGCCTGGAAGCCCATCGGGAGCGGGAGCCCTCGCCGCGATGGCGTGCCTGGTACGACCTGACCTACGGCCGCTTGCTGGCCATGAATGTGCGCTGCAATGAGTACAACTGGGCCTGTGCCGAGATGAAAGGCCGTGGCGCGGATTTTGTGGACAAGAAGTCGAACCGCTGGAAATTTGTCCCCGACCCCACCGTGCATTGCGGCAGCCAGTACGTGAAACAGGCGAACGAGGCCATCCGGCTGCTCACGCGCTGTGTGCAGGAAAATCCTGGCACCCCCTGGGCACTTCTGGCCCAGCGGGAGCTGGAGCATCCTCTGGGCTTCGTGGTGCAAGAAGCATATGTAGCACCGCCACCGCCGCCCAAGCAGCGGCCAGGCAACAACGCGCCCCCTCCACGGCCCAACAATGAGGTGCGCACCGAACAACCGCGCATGCTTCCCAAGCCGCCGCCACTGCCCAAGTTGTAGGAGCAGCTTCACGTACAGTCGCTGACGGTAGCTAGCGCCGCGGCTAATCGTTACTTGCCTGGCTGATATCTCCGCACAGCCCAGGATCTTGCGGCAGCCGCGGGGTGCGCGACGGCCGGACGGCTCTTCGCCCCCAAAGCGGTAGCCGTATTCCGCGCCAGGGAACTGCGAGGCACATGCGCGCAGCGTTAGGCACGCTCTCTCATGTGCGGGACGAGCGTGGCGTTTAGCGGCCTGTGCTGTCCGGACAGTCTAGAGCCATGGCGAAAGCTGGCCGCATTTTTCGCCCATGCCGTAATGCCTTGGGGAGCCGGTCTCCACTGGACCGCTCGGCCTCACACCTTTCCCTGGACGGCCGCAAATGTGCTAGTCGGCAGTAGAACCCACCTCCGCGTGAGCAGTCAGCGGGATCGCCGTGGCTTTCCGCTCCGTTCTGCCGCTGCCTTCTGGCCAAGGGATGGCGGCCGCCCTGCTGCCGCGGACGCGGCCCCAAGTGGATTGCTCCCACGCGCCGCCAAAGTTACATTGCCGGCATGGTCTCTGCGTCCGCGAGAGTTCGGCTTGGCGGCTGGCTGTTGTCGAGCGCCGTGACGGTGGCGTGCAGTCTGCCCTGCCTGAACGCTAGCCGTGCGGCACATGCCGCCCCCGAGGTAACGGGACTGGACGTCACACCCGCAGAGGTGCGATTTGCGCACCTGCGGCAGCGCGTCCAGCTTGTGGTGACCGGCGTGCGCCAGGGGCATCCGCTGGACCTGACGCAACAGGCGGAGCTGGAGTCGACGGATCTTGCCGTGGTGCGCGTGTTGCCCGGCGGAGTGCTGCTGCCTGTTGGCCCGGGGCGTGCCGACGTCCAGGTGCGCTACGGGCCCTGGTCGGCCCGGGTGGATGTAGAGGTGGCGGCTGCGGCGGCACCGCCGGTCAGCTTCACGCTGGAGGTGTTGCCGGCGCTGACGCGATCGGGTTGCAATGCGGGGCGCTGCCACGGCGCGCCCAGCGGCAAGGGCGGTTTTGCCCTCTCTCTGCGCGGCTATGATGCGCAGGCAGACTGGTACCAGCTTACACGTGCATTGGGCGGGCGCCGCTTGAACCTGGCCGATCCTCCGTCCAGCCTGCTGCTGTTGAAGGCCACTGCCGCACTCAGCCACGGCGGCGGTCAGCGGCTGCTGCCGAACGATCCCTGGCATGCGTTGCTGTGCGAGTGGATGGGCGGCATCTCACCCGTGCCGCTGCGTGTGCCCGAAACGCAGCAGCCGTTCACCTTGGAGATCTTCCCCGCGCAGCGGTGGCTGGATAGCGATGGGCTCCAACAGCAGCTCCGCGTGACGGCCACGTTCGCCGATGGGCGGCAGGAGGATGTCACGCACCTGGCACTGTTTTCCTCCAGCCGAGATGAGGTAGCGCAGGTCTCGCCGCTGGGCCTGGTGGAACGGATGCAAGCCGGCGAGGTGGCCGTCGCAGCCCAGTATGCGCACAAGACGGCCTCGGCCACGGTGGTCTTTCTGCCCCCCCCGCCGCCAGTCGCCTGGCCGGATCTGCCCCTGCAAGGAGAGATCGACCGTCTCGTGTTCGAGCGTTGGCGGGCGCTGCGGCTGGTTCCTTCCAAGCTGGCAGACGACGCTACCTTCTTGCGGCGCGTCTATCTCGATACCTGTGGGATGTTGCCGAGCGTGGAGGAGGTCCGTGCCTTCCTGGCCAGTCAGGATCCGTACAAGCGCGAGCAGATCATCGATACCTTGCTCAACCGGCCGGAGCATGCCTCCTGGTGGGCACTCAAGTGGGCAGACCGACTGGGTTGCAACCAACGGTTCGTAGGCAAGATTGGGGCGCTCAAGTATTTTCGTTGGATCGAGCACCAGATGGCCGCAGGGCTGCCGGAGGACGAGTTGGTGCGCCGCCTGATCACGGCCAGCGGGGGAAACTACGCCCAGCCCGCGGCCAGCTTCTATCGGCTGCCGCGCACGCCGGAGGATCGGGCCGAGCATGTGGTGCAGGTGTTCCTGGGGATGCGCATTGGCTGTGCCCGCTGCCACAATCACCCCGGCGATTCCTGGACGCAGGACGATTACTATGGCCTGGCCGCCTTCTTTGCACGGCTCAAGTATCGGGATGGGCCCTTTTACAATCATCAGTACGATAAGGAGGAGACCGTACTGCCCCTGCGCGGCGGGGAGCTGGTTCATCCGCGCACAGGGCAGGCCGTACGTCCCCGGCCTCTGGGCGGCGGACCGCTGGAGGACGACGGGCGCGACCGCCGCGATCTGTTGGCCGAGTGGCTGACCGCTGCCAACAATCCTTATTTTGCTCGTGCGGCGGTCAACCGGATCTGGCATGCGGTGTTTGGCCGCGGGCTGGTCGAACCCGTCGATGATCTGCGCAGCTCGAATCCTGCCTCGCATCCGCAGCTTCTGGCTTACCTGGCTGCGGAGTATGCGGCCATGGGGTTCGAGCATCGCCGGCTGTTGCGGGAGATACTCAACTCGACGGTGTATCAACTCTCCAGCGAGACGCATGAGGGCAACGCGGCAGACGACCGTTACTTTTCCCACGCCCAGGTGCGGCTGCTCTCGGCAGAACAGCTTCTCGATGCACTGGGGCAAGCCACGGGAAATGCAGAGAAGTTCGCTGGCTTTCCCAGTGGCCTGCGCGCTGTGGAGCTGCCGGACGGAGAATTCAGCCACCGCTTCTTGCAGACGTTCGGCAGGCCGGCGCGGGCCTTGTCGTGTGCGTGCGAGCGCGGCGAGGACACGACGCTGATGCAGGCGCTGGAGCTGGTAGGCGGGCGGTTGATCGAGGAGAAAATCCGCGGCGGCGGCGGCCGGCTGGATCGATGGTTTGCTGCTGCCAACGGCGGGCAGCAACCGGATTTTGCGGCACTCGTCGAGGAACTCTACCTGGCAACACTTTGCCGCCGGCCGTCCGAGGCGGAGCGGGCCGCGCTCGTTGCTCAACTGGAGCAGTCGTCCAACCCGCGCCAGACGGCCGAGGACGTGCTCTGGGCCCTGATCAACCATCCAGAGTTTCTCTTCCAGCACTGAAGGCGTGCCCTGGCGGCGCGAGGTACCGGGAGGAGTTCTGTGCCCAACACTTCCGCGATGGATGAAGCCGCCATGCCGGCTTCCTGGTTTGCATAAACGTTCATGGATGCGTACGATGGTCAGGTGGAGAGCCTGGTCATAGTTGTTGCTGAGCACTGACGTGCAACGACCGACCGCGCCTGCCCGAGCTGGCCAGGGGAGCCGCACCGCACGCCTGGGGCGTTTTCATTCGCGCAGGCGGGGCGTGGCCCCGGCCACTTGTAGCCGTTGTATGGCGGCAATGGCAAGCTGAGCCTTGACGCTCTCAGCCGTGCGACGTGAAGATTACCGGAGGGCCCCGACCGTTAGGAGCCGTAGCAGGTGAAGAGTCCAACGCTCGCCGCGTTCAAAGGGGGACTCCGCTGCCAGGGGGAGATTGTGGTGGCGTCTCGCCCGGCGAAAGTGCGCGGGGTGCTGGGCGTGCCCGCCGTGACGCTGCTGGCTGGGGCGCTGCTGTCGTTCGGGCTGTTGGCCTTGGGGCACAACGCCCAGGGGAGCGAGGGTAGAGGCCCTCGCGCGGGCCTGGAGCCAGGGATGGAGTTCTTCGAGAGACGGATCCGGCCGGTGCTGGTGGGGCACTGCTACAGGTGCCACAGTGCAGAGTCGGAAGAGGTGCAGGGCGGGCTGCGGCTAGATGTGCGTGCCGGCTGGCAGCAGGGGGGAGATTCGGGGACGCCAGCCATTGTGCCAGGCGATCCGGATGCCAGCCTGCTGATCCGCGCCATACGCCATGAAGCGGACGCTCCGACCATGCCCCCAGATCAGGAACGGTTGCCGGAAGAGGCGGTCTCGGCCCTGGTCGAGTGGGTGCGGATGGGCGCCCCTGACCCCCGCGATGGCCCCTTGGGGCCGCGAGAAGGTGCCGGGGACAGCGAGGCGGATTATCAAAGCCGGCTGCGGTGGTGGAGCCTGCAACCGTTGTGGGAAGGCTCTCCCCCCGATGTGGCGTACGAGCAGTGGGTGAGGACAGATGTAGATCGCTTCATACTGGCGGCGTTGGAGGCCAAGGGCTTGGCTCCCGCGGCCGAGGCGGATCGGCGGACCCTGGTGCGGCGTTTGAGTTTCACATTGACGGGGCTGCCGCCAGACCCCGCACTGGTGGAGGAGTTTGCCGCGGACCAGGCGCCGCTGTCGTATGAGCGGCTGGTGGACGCCTTGCTGGGGAGCCCCCATTACGGGGAGCATTGGGCCCGCCACTGGATGGATGTGGTGCACTACGCCGATACGCATGGCTACGAGTGGGACGTTCCGGCCAAGCATGCGTGGCGCTATCGGGACTATCTGGTGCGAGCCTTTAATGCCGACGTACCTTACGACCGGCTGATTTTGGAGCAACTGGCAGGAGATTTGATCGAGCCGCGGATCGATCCGTCGAGCGGGCTGAACGAGGCATTAATCGGGCCGTTAATGTTGCGGCTGGGCGAACGGCGGCACGGCGACAATGCGGCAGCCGAGGGCGTGACGCAGGAGGCCGTGGCCAACATGATCGATACGATCGGCAAGGCCTTTCTGGGAACAACGCTGGCCTGTGCTCAATGTCACGACCACAAGCTGGACGCGGTCACGCAGCGCGACTATTACGCGTTGGCCGGAGTGCTGATGAGCACTCGATTCAGCCCGCGCACGCTGGACGCGGTTGATCCCAATCTCCAGATCATCGCGGAGCTTCGGCAGATCAAGGCGCAGATTCGCGCAGAGCTGGCAAACCTCTGGCTTGTGGCTACGGATCCCCAGGCGCCGGACGGAGTAGCGGAGCGGCTCCGGCAGATCGCACCGGACGAAACGCCGCCCGCCCCCTTTCCCGCCACGCTCGTCGAGTTCTGGAAGCGCTCGCGGGCCGCCGGAATTACGGCCGAGGAGTTTCATGCAGAGCGCCAGCGGCGCGTGGAATACAACGCACGGCACATGACCCTGCTGGCCGATTTTGGCCGCGAGGACGGGGCCGCCGGCTGGCGGTGGGACGGCTGGGGGATGAAGCACGGTCTGGTACGGGACGGGGAACTGGTGGTGGCTGACGAAGGAGACGCGGCCGTGCTGCACCTGCTTCCAGCCGGGCGGTTCTCGCACGTCTGGTCGCCTCGTTTGGGCGGATTGTTGCAAAGCCCGCAGTTCGACAGCACAGCTCCGGCGACCTTCTCGCTGGAGCTGCTCGCCGGCAAGTTTGCCGCCTACACCTTTGTGATCGATCGGGCCCTGCACTCCGAGCGGTTGCAGTTCCTACAGCGGCCCACGCTGGGCTGGCTGACGCTTTCGGCGGGGAACTTCGCCTCCCTGGAGGGGAGCATCGACAGGGCGCCGCGACGGGTATACCTCGAACTGGCGACCAAGGAGTTGAACAATTATTTTCCGCCCAGGGTGGGGTATAACGGCCTTCCTGAGGCAGAGGTTCAGGATCCGCGCTGCTGGTTTGGCGTGACGCGCATTTGGCTCCACGCGCCGGGAGAGGCTCCCCAGGATGAGTTGCGGCGTTTTGAGCCGCTGTTCAAGGAGTTGCAAGCGGAGCCAGACTGGTCGCGGCGGCTGGCCCTGCTGCTGCGCGGCGCGGTGGAGCGGTGGGCCCAGGGCGGATGCACCAGCGAGGACGTGCGCTTGCTGAACGACGCCCTGGAAGCCAAGCTGCTGCCGCAGGAGCTTGACCGCCATGCGGAGCTGGCAGCCCTGGTGGAGCAGTATCGGGCCGCAGAGCAGCGCGTGCAGCCGGACCGCACGGCAGGCTCGGTTGTGGAGTGGGAAGAGGGCCGCAACGAGCGCGTGGCGATTCGAGGCTCATACACCGAATTCGGCGAGGAGGTAGAGCGGGGCAACATTCGCTTCTTGGGAGGGCCGCTCGAACGCACGGCGGCCGGCTCGAGCGGCCGACTCGAATTGGCGCGGCGCATCGTCGATCCGCGCAATCCGCTGACGGCGCGGGTGTATGTCAATCGCGTGTGGCACTACCTGTTCGGCGAGGGTCTGGTGCGCACACCGGACGACTTCGGTCACTTGGGCGCAGAGCCGACGCATCCCGAGCTGCTCGATTACCTCGCGCGGCGGTTCATGGCGGAAGGCTGGTCCACCAAGCGGCTGGTGCGCCTGCTGGTCACTTCGGCCGTGTGGCGGCAGCAGAGCGTCCCGCGGGCGGAGGCCGTGGCGGTCGATCCCGAGAACCTTTTGTGGCACCATCTGCCGTTGCGGCGGCTGGAGGCGGAGGCGATCCGCGACGCCATCTTGAAGGTGGCGGGGCGATGGGATCCGGCACTGTATGGCCCTGCGATCGATCCCTACCGCACCGCCGAGGACCCGCAAAAGCGCCTGTTCCGCGGACCGCTCGATGGCCACGGCCGGCGCAGCCTGTATCTGAAAATGACGCTCATGGAGCCGCCGCGGTTTCTGGCCTTGTTCAACCAGCCCATTCCTAAACTTACCGTGGGACGCCGCGACGTCACCAACGTACCCGACCAGGCCCTTGCCTTGTTGAACGATCCCTTTGTGCTGGCCATGGCAGAGTACTGGAGCCAACGGCTGATGGCAGATGGCGCGGCCACGCCGGAGGAGCGCATCCGCCAGATGTTTGCCGCCGCCCTGGGACGCCCCCCCCGTGATGACGAGACCGAACGCTTGCTCAAGCTGGTCCGGCAAAGTGCCCTGGCACGTGGCGAACCGCTCGAACCGCTGCTGGCGTGCCAGCCCGCCTGGCAGGATGCCGTACACGCCGTGTTCAACATGAAGGAGTTCATCTATGTCCCCTAGCCGAGCGCCACGCCGTACCTGCTGCTGCCCTGGCCGCCAGGCACCCGCCCTCACACGGCGAGACTTCTTGCAGCGCTCGAGCCTGGGCTTCGGCTCGCTGGCCCTGGCCGGACTGGCACATGCCTGGACGGCCGCGGACAGCGGCGGCGCCGCCACGCACTTTGCACCGCGGGCACGCCGCGTGATCTTCCTGTTCATGGATGGCGGCGTCTCCCACGTGGACTCCTTCGATCCCAAGCCTGAACTTACCAGGTTGAGCGGCCAGCCGGCGGTCTGGAAGCCCGATCCGCTCTCGCAAGCCGTCAGCGCCAATCGCAAATGGCTGGGCAGCCCCTGGGCCTTCCGGCAGCACGGTCAATCGGGGCTGTGGGTGAGCGAACTCTTCCCGCACATTGCCGGCGTGGCGGACGAGTTGTGCGTGATCCGTTCCC
Source organism: Pirellulales bacterium (assembly GCA_023511675.1). Classification (GTDB taxonomy): domain Bacteria; phylum Planctomycetota; class Planctomycetia; order Pirellulales; family JAIMBC01; genus JAIMBC01. Next base: position 3,249 of record JAIMBC010000177.1, on the reverse strand, counting down.
TGGTGGGAGAGACGCCGCTGCATGGGGCGCAGTCGCTGTTGCTGCACACGGGACGCTCCATTGCCGCCGCGCCCAGCATGGGGTGCTGGATTTCGTACGGCCTGGGACGGGAGAACGAGAACCTCCCGGGCTACGTGCTGTTGAATAACGACTGGATTCCCAACGGCGGCTTTCAGAACTTTGCCAATGCCTTCCTGCCGGCCACGCACCGGGCCGCTTTGGTGCGTGCCCAGGGTACGCCGGTGGACAACATCGTTCCGGCGGATCCTGCCGACGTGCAGCGGGTAAAACTCGATTTTCTGGCAGAGCAAGACGGTGCCTTCGCCGCGGCGCAGGGTGGAGACGCGGAGATCGAAGCGGCGATCGAGAACTACGAGACGGCAGCACGCATGCAGACCCTCGTGCCGGCACTCTGCGACGTGAGCGGCGAGACGGCCGAGACGCTGCGGCTGTATGGGGTCGATCGCCAGATCGATTACGACAAGTTCTATGCCCTGCAATGCCTGCGCGCGCGGCGGCTGGTGGAGCAAGGAGTGCGCTTTGTCGAGATCACTTGCCCCACCACGCACGGCAACAATTCGCCCTGGGACCAACATGGCGAATTGCGGCTGCGGCACGGGGAGAACGCACGCATCACGGACCAGCCGGTGGCCGCGCTGTTGCGCGATCTGAAGCGCCGCGGCCTGCTGGACGAGACCCTCGTGCTGTGGGCCGGGGAGATGGGCCGCACGCCGCACAGTGCGGGGGACGACGGACGCGATCATCACGTCAGCGGATACACTATCTGGATGGCCGGCGGCGGCGTCCGCGGCGGCATCGCCTACGGCGCCACCGATGAACTGGGCATGAGCGCCGTGGAAAACCGGCTGGACATCCACGATATCCATGCCACCATCCTCCACCTGCTCGGGCTTGACCACCAGCGTCTGACCTTCCGCTTCGGCGGCCGGGACGTGCGGCTGACCGACGTTCATGGCCGCGTGGTGCGAGAACTGATTGCTTGAACCCGGGGTTGCTCGCCGGCAGGCGGCGTCCGCTGCCAGGGGCTGGGACGGGCGCGCGTACGCCCCAACGAAACGAGGGTAGACAGCCGGCATCGTGGCCGCGTCGTGACGATTTACCGTACACCCCGTGTAAAGGGGGCAGACAAGCGCACCAGCCGTGCGGTCCGGTACGGCGCCAGGGCCACGGCGATCTGGATTACCCGACGCGGCGAACGGCCAGTTGAGCGGCGTTACGGAGGGCACCCGGTGCTAGGGCATGTGTGTGCCGTTGCGCAGGGCGGCAGACGGCTGTGCGACAGGCGCCGGCGCGCCAGGCCGCGGCGTCTTTGTCCGGCCTAGGGCGATTCGACTTCTGGTACGATCAGCAAGGAGCAGGGTGCATGGGAGAGCACCTTCTCGCAGGTGCCGCCCAGCCAGCTTTTCAGCAGCGACCGCCGGGCACGGCTGCCCAGCACCACCAGGTCCATGTCCTCCGCGTCCAGGGCGTGCAGGATGCGTTCGGCTGCGTGCCCCTCCAAAACCAGGGGACGATGCTCCTGAAACGGGGCAGGGAGCTGCTGGCAGAAGGAGGCGATTTCCTGCCTGCGGGCCTGCTCTGCCAGTTCCCGGTGCTGGCGCCACGCCTCGGCCACATCTTGGGCCTCCGGTTGTTCGAGCTGGCTTTCTAGCCATTCTGGCAGCGGCGCGCCCAGGGGAGATTCCATCACGGTAAGTACCAGCCCTGTTGTTCGCACGGGCCAGTGGAACTGCCAAAGAAACTCGGCTGCCTGCCGGCTGGCCGAGGAGCCATCGCACGTGAACAGCACGCGGGGTGCGTCATAGTTGGGCCGTTCCCGCCGCTGCCGGGCCACCAGCACGGGCAGGTGCGCCGCGCGGGCCACATAGGCTGACACGCTGCCCAGCAGCCAGCGTTCGACGCGGCCGAGGCCGCGGGCACCCACGACAATCAGCTCGGCGTGCCACTGTGCCGCGGCAGCGAGCAGACCGTGGCGGGCATCCTTCTCTCCCACGATTTCATGCACCTTGCCTTGCATTGCCAGCGGGAGGGAGCTGCGTGCCGCGTCGAACACGGCGGATGTGAGTCCTTGCCTCACGCGCGCTAGCACGCGGGGTTCCAGGTATTTTTCTCCGACGACGTGCAGTTCGGGCGGGCTGAAGAAAAAGGCCAGTTCGTCCTGCCCTGGAGTGAGCAGATGGCTCACCTGGCGTACGGCCTCCGCCGCTGCCGGCGAGCCGTCGACCCCGCATAACACTCTCATGGCTTGGTCTCCCTCGGTGGCATGTTGGCCGGCTTTGGGGATCGATGCGGTCTGGGGGGTGTACCCGGCGTCGCCGTGCCCGAGCCATGTACTACGGTTCCGCCATGGGGGCCCACGCGGCGCGACCCGCTACGGCAGCAAGCGGATCAGCCTCGGTGAGGCAGAACCAGCACCGGCCGTCTGGTGCCGCGCAGCACGCGTTCGGCCGTGGTGCCAAAGAGCAGCTTCTCCAGACTACCGCGTGTGCCGACGCGGCCCATGATGATCGCATCGACCAGAAATTCCTCCGCCTTCTTGACAATCTCAACAAACGGCACGCCCTCGCAGACGATCGTCTGCACGTTCACGCGGCCCGCCAACCGGCCGCGCAGCGCTTCAGCCTGTTGTTCTGCCCGCGCACGCATTCTCTGAGCAAGGCTCTCGCGCTCGCCCAACTCGTGGCTCGCCGCAAACTCGATCAGGCTGGCGTCGATCACGTGCAGCAAGATGACCATCGGTTCCTCGCCGCCGGCCAGCGCCACCGCCTGCTCGGCGGCTGCCAGAGATGGTGGCGAGAAATCAATGGGAACCAGCAACGTATTGAACGTGAACATGATCAGACCTTCTGCAACTGGCGTGCCGTCTGTGCGAGGGCCGACGGACCACTTGGGCCACGCGACCAGGGTGCCAAGGGGTACACCAGCCGCGGTGCTGCCCGCCCCGATCCACCCCGGCCGGCCTCACATGCCGCCTGCCGCGTCGATCGGGCGCTCGGCGCCTCGCTGCCGCACCACGATGCTTACCTTGCGCATCTTACCTGCCCAGCCTGGAGGATACTACGGGAGTTGTCTACCAGTCGCCACGCTGGGCAGCAGCGAATGGCCGCCGTGCTTTTCGTGCCGCTGCGGGCCGTAGGGGCGCGCCGGGCCCGCACGCTCTGCTCAGCCAGCGCGCTGTCCCGCCACATGGGGTGACATGGGGACGTGCAACGGATTACACTACCAGGC
>JAIMBC010000176.1 GCA_023511675.1 Pirellulales bacterium | reverse complement strand
TGTCCTTGGTGGTCCTCTTTGTGCCCTTTGTACCCTTTGTGTCCTTGGTGGTCCTTCTTCCTGTTCTTTACAGGCACGAGCGTCCGAAGTATCAACCCTCCCAGCGGGCGACGATATTCTCGCGGTAGGCACGATTGCCCAGGTGTGCGCCCAGCACGGCGGCCACGCCCGCCTCGGCAGGGGCATTGGGTGTCTGGCGGCTGCGCATGCATTCCACCCAGTTGTTCAGGTGCAGCAGCTCTCCATCCGGCTTGTCGTAAAAATCCTGTCCGCGGCCGCCGGAGCCCAGCACCCACTCGCGGTATTCGACCTTCGAGTTGCGTTCGGGGTGGACCTCGTAACGGCCACGGTCTAGGTAGAGCGTGGCCTCGGTGCCCATGAACTCCAGCATGGCGGCGTTGCGTGCATTCACGAAGGTGCCTTCGAAGTAGACCTGCACCTGTTGCTCGGGGTAGGAGAGCAGGGTCTGAATGGTATCGGGCGTCTCCCAGAGGCCCTTGGTCATGAAGTGGTCGCCGATGGCCACGGCCTGCGCGGGCGCCTGCAAGCCGAGGAACCAGTTCGCCACGTCGATGAAGTGGACCATCAGATCGGTGAGGATGCCGCCGCCGAAGTCCCAGAACCAGCGCCAGTTGCGAAAGCGGTACTCGTCGAAAGGCTGTTGTGGGGCATTGCCCAGGAAGCCTTGCCAGTCGACCGAGTTGGGATCGATGCCCAGCTTGTTGCGGGTATGCCGGGGCGTGTTGCGGTTCCAGGTGAGGTGCACCTTGTGGATACGGCCGAGTTCGCCCGACTGGACGATGCGGTAGCCCTCCTGCATTTGCGGCATGCTGCGCTGTTGCATGCCCACCTGCACGATGCGGCGATGGCGGTTTTGCGCATCGATCACGGCCTGTCCCTCGCTGAGCTTGTGCGTCAGCGGCTTCTCCACATAGACGTCTTTGCCGGCCTCGCAGGCAGCGACGGTCATGGGCACGTGCCAGTGGTCGGGAGAGCCGATGAGGACGGCATCGATGTCGTTTCGCTCCAGCAGTTCGTGGAAGTTCTTGGTGGCGAAGGCGCGGGGATCGGCCAGCTCCTTGCCCTTGGCCAGGTGCACGTCCCACACGTCGCAGACGCCTGCCAGCCGCACTCCAGGAATGGTGGCCAGCACCTGCATCAGTCGTTGGCAGCGGCCGCCCACGCCAATGCAGCCGACGTTGATGGTCTCGTTGGCCCAGTAGCCTGCGGCGGTGGCCGTCCAGCCTGCGGTCAGGGCGGCGGCTCCTGCGGCGGCTTCAAGAAACTGGCGGCGGCTGTGCGAGGCTGGCATGGCGATGGCTCCTCAACCGTGGTGGCAACTTAAGGCGGCTGCTGCTGGGCTGGCCGCCGGCGCATGACGCGACATGGCGCCATGATGTGCGGCCCGGGGCTGCGGGGCAAGGGGTGCAGGTCCGAGCGCGGGCATCTGGCAAGGCACTTGACGAGCCTGCGGTCCGGGGGCATGATTCGCGGTCTAACAGGGATGCGACTAGAGATCGCCATTCAGCCTTGACGAACCGCGTCGTTTACTTCAATGGCCGGCTGGTGCCGGAGTGGGAGGCCCGGGTCTCTATCTACGACTCTGGCCTGATCATGGGCGATATGGCCTTCGAGGTCAGCCGGACCTGCGGCCATCGGCCCTACAAGCTGGAAGAACACCTGCGCAGGCTGTATGAGACGTTGGCGCGGCTGGAGATCGATCCAGGGCTGAGCTTGCCGGAGTTGCTCGACGTAACGCTGGACACGCTGCGGCAGAACCTGCCCACCGAGGCAGAAGATGTGGACTGGAACGTGATCCACAACGTCTCGCGCGGCCCGCAGGCGAGTTTTCGGGGCGCCTTTGCGGCAGACGAGCTGCGGCCCACTGTGATCGTGAGCTGCTACCCCCTCGTGGAAAAGCTGGCGGCGATGGCCCCCGCGTTCACGCAGGGGGTGGACGTGGCCATCTCGCGGCAGCGTGCCTTGCCCGCCGCGCTGCTGCCGGCCAGCCTCAAGACGCGCAGCCGCCTGCACTACCAGCTTGCCAATCTGGAGATGCAGCGTCGGTACCCGGGTGCGTTTGCGCTCTTGCTGGATCCCGACGGTTATCTGGCCGAAGGAACCAGCGGCAATGTGTTTCTCGTCTGCGGCGGCGAGCTATGTACGCCGAGCAAGCGCAACATTCTGCCGGGGATTACCCGCGAGGTGGTGCTGGAGCTGGCTCGTACGCTGGGCATCCCCTCCTGCGAGTGCGACCTCTCGCTGGACGATGCCCGATTGGCGGATGAGCTGTTTGTCACCTCCACCAGCATCGGCATTCTGCACGCACGCAGCTTCGACGGCTTGCCCATCGGAGATGGACGCCCCGGTCCGCTCACCCAGCGGTTGCGCGCCGCCCTGTATCAGGACGCCGGCCTTGACTTTGCCGCGCAGGCAGCAAGCTACGCAGCCCGCCTGCGTAGGGCCACGCCATAGCAAACCGCGCCAGCGCGCAGATCATGCTCGTGCCGCACCGGGCAGACTGGAGATACAAGACGCCCTGCACCCTCGATCGAGCCAGCGCGGCCGTCTGGCAAACGTGGCACGGACCCGCTATTCAGGCGGCACATCATAGACGTAGAGCGTCTGCCGCCAGCATGGCGAGCGCGGGAGCCAGCACCAGCAGCTCGTCGTGCCATGAGGCTTCCACCCCTCGCCGCAGGCGCAGCACCAACGCCACCGGCACCAGCAGAAGCACGCCCAAGGACGTCTTCACCAGGAAACCGTAAAGGTAGTAATACCACCAGCCGTGTTTGCCGGAACACGCCGCGGAGGTAAGAAATGCGGCCGGAATAAACATCTCCCCATTGCGTGTCGGCACCCTGCACATACGGTGCAGGCAAAGGCACAGGCAGCCGTGCCAGCCATGTGTCCCGGAAGCGGTTGCCCAGCCGGCCCATACGCATGGCCTGGCGGCCGCTGACGGCCAGCCAGGGACTAAGAAAGCGATATTCGCCCAGTGCCTTGCCCGTGCCCTGGAAACCGTACCCCAGATTGAGCACGGCCAGTGCCGTCAACAGACCTACAAGCACCTGGCCGATGCGCCGGGCGAGGCCCGCAGCCGGCTGGCTCGGTCGGGGCGGCGGCGCAATGAGGGCCAGCACCGCGCCCAGGGGTGCCAGCACGGCCAGCGTGTGCTTGGCCAGCAGGGCCACACCAAGCGTCAAGCCCCACTCCAGGCCACGCTCCCACGTGGGCTGTCTGGGCCAGCACCAGTACGCGGCCGAGGCCACCAGTGCCAGGACCGCTGCTGCAAAGTCGGGAGAGATGAGGTGTCCGTGCGCCAGGGTGTAGGGCGAAAAACACCAGAGCAGCAGCGCAGCCAGACCGGCTCGAGGGCCATAAACATGACCGAAAACCAAATCAGCAACCACATCGTGGAGGCTGCCATCGAGGTTCATCGTACCCTTGGCGGGCCCGGCCTGATGGAAAGCGTGTACGAAGAAGCCCTGGTCTGGGAACTGCAACAGCGTGCGCTGCAAGTGCAGCGGCAGGTTGCCTTGCCGATTCCGTACAAGGGGCAGATCCTGGCATCGCCTTTGCGCATTTGATCGCAGGCGGGCTGGTGATCGTGGAGTGCAAGGCCGTGGCGCAGCACAACGTTCTTTTCGAGGCACAAACGGTGACGTACTCGCGGCTGACTGGGTTGAGGCTGGGGCTGGTGATCAACTTTGGCGAGCGGGTCGCGAAGAACGGCATTCATCGAGTGATGAATGGGCTGTGAGAGGGATTCAACGCCAAGACTCAAAGACGCCAAGACGCGAAGCAGACAGCGGGGTCTCCCTGCGTCTTTGCGTCCTTGCGACCTTGCGTTTGCTGCACCCGCGTGGAAGCAGGGCGGCAGGATGAGGCATCGTGGGCTTCAGAATGGCGCAAAGTAGACGCCCAAGCCCTCTCCCTGCGTCTTTGCGTCCTTGTGTCCTTGCGTTTCCTGGATCCGCGTGCGTGCGGCCGTGTCAAGATCCTGCCGCAAAGAGTTTTCCCGTATGCCCAGATGCGGCTGCCGGCAGCCAAGAACGGCATGCACATTCTGGTCGTGTAGCCCGGCCGGCTTGCAGGGCTAACGGGCGAGACCGCCCGCGACGGCTCCCGGCGCATCCTCACGCGAGGCTGCCAGCAGGTCCGAAGCCTGCGCCTGCTCGATCGCCTCATCGGTACTGGCGGGGTCCACGGCCCGGCAGCTCTCGGTAAGCCGCCGTGCCAGATCGTTCAGGAACTCCTGCCACTCCGCGGCATCGGCGTTGCGAGGTGTGAGCGCCGCCATCTCCCCACACAAGAGGACCAGCCGCAACAGGTGGCGGAAGATGACTCCCTCTTGCTTCACCAGGTCTCTGCCTCGCACGTAGGCGTCGAAATCTCCGTGAAACTCCAGCAGCTCTCCGGCGACCCACACCGGCTGGCACTTGATGCCTGCCAGCTCCGGGTAGAGCGATTCGAACAATACCCGCAGCTTATCCGCCAGCATGGGAGGGCGTTCGAAGACGCCCTCCTCTGTCCAGTCGGCGTCTTCTTCGTCGGGGGTGTCCGGCGGCGCGGCCATCAGGCCGCGTGCCACCAGCTCGGCATCGAGGTAGCCGATGGCCAGGCTGCCCGGGGGCACATCCGGCGGTACGCGGACGCGGTGCAAAACCGACCCGGGGATTTCCAGCACGGCCTCCAACGCCTGGATGCGTTCGTGGGGATCAGCCTGGCCCAGCAGGTCGATCAGCCAGTCTCCGAACAGGGGGTGGATGCTGCGAAATAGAAGCAGCCGCTCGAGGCGGGGGGTGGGCGCGGCAAGCTTGGGCACATAGAGGGGTGCTTCAGGCGGCTGGGAGGGCTGAGCGTCAGCAGGAGGCGGCGTGTTTGGCAAGAGCAAGCCGCGATGGGGCTGGGGCGGCGTGTCCGGCTGGGTGCCCGGGGCTGGCGGCGGGGGTTCGAGGACCACGTAGCCGGCGTTGTGCAGCAGGCGTAGCATGTCGATGAGTGCATGTTCACCGGCGCGCAGGCGCCGCTCTTCCAGCAATCGCTTGCGGACCAGTTTCAAGATCGGCTCCACCTCGGGCGAAACGCGCAGCAGATAGGCCAGCAAGCGCCAGGGCAGCGGTCCCTTGCTGGAGAGCTTGCCCGGCGGCGAGGCACGCAGCTTCTCGAACTGCGCCTCGTTCCAGTACACCTGGTTTTCGCGGCGTTGGGGGCGTTTTTTCTTGAGCGCCTTCTTGGCCCGGATCAGATTGGGATCGCGCGTATCTTCGGGAATGGCGTCGTATTTTTCCTTCCAGCGGGCGATGCGTACATCGTCTTCGTGCGCCAGCGCGAACACGTAGCCCTGCGTGTCGTACTGGGGGCGGCCGGCGCGGCCGAAGATCTGATGTGCGGTGCTGGGATCGAGCAGTTTCTGATTGCCTGGAGGGCCTTTGACCAGCGAGGTGAGCACCACGCTACGGGCGGGAAGGTTGATGCCAGCCGCCAACGTCTCGGTACACATGCACACGGCCAGCAGCTTGCGCTGGAAGAGGTGTTCGACCATGCGGCGGTACTTGGGGAGCACGCCGGCGTGATGCACGCCCACGCCCCGGAGGAGCAGTTGCTTGAGTTTGGGGCCGGCCCCGCGGCGGAGGTCCAGGCGCTCGACCTCTCGGGCGAGCTGGCTGCGCTCGGGTTCCTGCACGAGATTGCAACCCTTGAGCTGCTCGGCCACGGTCCAGCATTCTTCTCGGTTGAAGGCGAAAACCAGTGCGGGCGTGAGGCGTTCTTCTGGCGTGCCACGGGCCATGCGCACAAGCTGATCTGCCAGCAGTTCGTCCGGCACCCACTGATAGGCCAGCGGCACGCGGCGCTCGGTGCCCTCAACCAGCTCGAGCTTGCGATGATGGCAGCGGCCGAGCCAGGCCACGAACTCGCGCGCATTGCCCACAGTGGCCGAAAGCAACAGCAGCCGCACGTGCGCAGGCAGCAGCCCGAGGGCGAACTCCCAGACGATGCCGCGTTCAGGGTCTGCAAAGCTGTGGAATTCATCCATCACCACGGCGGAGACCTGGCTGAAGTCGAAGGCCGCGGAATGCAGCAGGCGGTTGAGCAAGATCTCGGCCACCACCACGAGGATCCGCGCCTGGGGATTCACGCGGCGGTTGCCGGTGACCAGGCCCACCTCTTCGGCAGCAAAGCCCCAGCGCTGCGCCGCCGCTTGCATCTCTGCAAACTTCTGCTCGGTAAGTGCCACGAGCGGCGTGGTGTAGTAGGCCACGCTTCCCTGGTGCAGGGCCTCGAACAGCGCCGCCTCGGCAATCAGCGTCTTGCCCGTGCCCGTGGGCGCGCACACCAGCACGCCCTGCTCGCTGGTAAACCAGGCTAGAATCGCCTCTTCTTGCAAGGGATAGGGCGTGTAGGGAAGTTGTTCGAGGTAGCGTTCGGCAAGCTGGTCGCGGCTGAGATGCATGGAGCGAATACAGCAGGAAGAAACCGCCCTGGCGAGGCTGGAGACGAGGCTGGTCATTTCAGTGTAGATGCTGGCGCCTGGGCACGCGAGGGCCATACCCGGATGGCGGCCAGCGCCAGCAGCGAGTGGGCCGAAGCATTTAGGCCCGGGATGCATGCTGGGGACCACCGGGCGACAAGATGGGGCGTAGCACGGGGGCGGCTCGCTGTGAGGGAGGATCGCGGCGAGGTGGCCGAGGCATCATGGCCAGCGATGATCACGAAGTCATCGCGATGGGTCATCGTCTCGGATCGAGGGCAGAGATCCCGCCTGGATAGGCCGTGCCGCGCCATGATGCGTCTCGCCTCGCGGAGCCTCGTCTCCCGATTGGACCCCTGGCGAACCCCACCCCGCGCCTGCGGTTAGCCCCGCCAATAGCCTGGGCGGATGCAATTCGCCAGCAGGGGATGCGACGCGCCAGCTCGCTGGCGTGCGAACCGCTGAGGCCGTATCATGCGCGCACTTGGAGTGCACGGGCCTTGCACCCCCGCCAGCCGCTCGGACGTGGGTGCGACCCGAATAGCGCTGCCTCTCAATCACAGGCAAGCGAGGTGACCCATGGAACCGTCGAACTCGACCTGCAAGACCCAGCCGCCCGAGCGGTTGCCGGCCGCAATCGTCCAGGCCTGGAAGGAAGCGGGGGCCGCTATCGGCTGGATGCGGCAACACGGTGGTAGCTATCTGGAGTTTGTGGAAGGAGAAGCAGCGCGGGCCGACGGCCTGTCGGCGCTCAAATTCTTTCCCTGGGAAGAGGGTACGCGTCGGCAAGCTCCTGCGGAAGCTTTGGCCAACCTGCCGGCGTTCAGATTCCGTGAATGGAAAGAGGGCGTGCTGGCGAAGCTGCCCCCGCCGGCGACTGCGTTTGGGCTGGACCTTTCTGGCATACGCGTGACGGACGCGGGACTGAAGGAGCTGGCCGGATTGAAGAGCCTGCAATGGCTCAAGCTTCAGGAGACCCGTGTGACAGACGCCGGGCTGAGAGTGCTGGCTGGCCTGGAGAGCTTACAAACGCTCAACCTTATGGGCACGGAACTCACGGACGCCGGGCTGAAGGAGCTGGCCGAACTGAAGAACTTGCAATCGCTCGACCTGGCGTGGACCCGTGTGACAGACGCCGGGCTGAGAGTGCTGGCTGGCCTGGAGAGCCTAAAAACGCTCAACCTTATAGGCACTAAGCTCACGGACGCCGGGCTAAAGGAGCTGGCCGGACTGAAGAACTTGCAATCGCTCGAGCTGGCGTGGACCCGTGTGAGGGACGCGGGGCTGAAGGAACTGGCCGGACTCACGAGCTTGCGATGGCTCGACCTCTCGGAAACCCGTATAACGGATGCGGGGCTGAAGGAGTTGGCCGGACTGAAGGGCATACAATCGGTCGATCTTAGCGACACCCGTGTGACGGACGCGGGGCTGAAGGAACTGGCCGGACTGACGCTGAAAAGCTTGGACATTCCCCAGGATGCACGGACTAACCTGGGACTGAAGCATTACCTGGCGGCGATCGAACCGCCCACTATTCTAGACCTGTCGGAATGGCGTGTGACGGATGCGGGGCTGAGGGAGCTGGCCGGACTGAAGGGCTTGCAAGAGCTTGACCTGGAGGGCACTCATGTGACGGACGCGGGGCTGGAGAAGCTGGCCGGACTGAAGAGCCTGCAATCGCTCAACGTTGGCGGTACTGAGGTGACGGACACAGGGCTGAAGAAGCTGGCCGGACTGAAGAGCCTGCAATCGCTCAATCTTAGAGGGACTGGGATAACGGACACAGGGCTGAAGGAGCTGGCCGGACTGAAGAGCCTGCAATGGCTCAACCTCACCGCGACTGCGGTGACGGACGCGGGGCTGAAAGAGCTGGCCGGACTGCAGGGCTTGCAAGTGCTCGACCTTAGCTACACCCGTGTGACGGATTCGGGGCTGAAGGAGTTGGCCAGACTGCAGGGCTTGCAATGGCTCGACCTCTGGGGGACCCGTGTGACAGACGCAGGGCTGAAGGAGCTGGCCAGACTGAAGAACCTGCAATGGCTCGGCCTCTCCTGGACCCGCGTGACGGACGCAGGGCTGAAGGAGCTGGCCCGACTGAAGAGCTTGCAAGAGCTGGACGTTCGCCGGACGCGTGTGACGCACGCGGGGCTGAAGAAGCTGCGCAAAGCGCTGCCGCATTACCGGATCTGCGATGCGTTCCTCTAGCGCCACCTGGTCGGCTAGATAAGATCGTGGGGGACGTTCCCAGGCAAGAACGTTGGCGAGGGTATGGCCGCCCGAAGGTGGTTGCGACTCCCGTGCCCGAGGTTCCGTGAGAAGCGTTCGTCGATGCCATGCAGGAGAAGGCACAAGAGTTCTTGCGGCAGGTGATGGCAGGTGTCAATGAGGCGCCGGAGGGCGAGGGAGTCGCCGGCAGCGGGGAGTAACTCCCCGACGTGTGGGCGGACTTCCGCGGTGAGGTGTTTCACCAAGCAAGGCGGATGCGTGCGGCCCCGGCGGCAGGCGCTTTCCCCACGTGGGATTCAACCACCGGCAAGCGTCTGGCCAATCAGGCTCGGCAGCCGCGGTGCGTACGATCGACGGCCGGTAGGTCTGTGGCGTCGCCTCGCACCGACATGACTCAGGACAGCCCCTTGGCCGCGGCCTGCCTTCAAACGGGGGGGAGGCACCTGTTATAATGTAGTGCCGCCCCTGCCACTGCTAGCTGGCAAGAGAGACCCGCCTATGATCCTCGGAAACACCCGCTCTAACGCGTCGCGATGTGGCTGGGCCGCCCTGGCAATCTGGCTGGCGGCCCCGAGGGGCGGGGCTGGCGAACCGATCGATTACCGGCAGCACGTCAAGCCGATTCTGGCGCTGCGCTGTTTTTCTTGCCATGGGGCGCTCAAACAAGAGGCGGGCCTGCGGCTGGATGCCGCCAGCCTGATCCTCAAAGGCAGCGATGACGGCCCCGTGATCGTGCCAGGCAATAGCCAGGCCAGCCGCCTTGTGGCACGCATCAGCGCGGCCGACGAGAGCCGCATGCCGCCCGAAGGAGAACCGCTGTCTGCCGAGGAAGTCGAACGCATTCGGGCCTGGATCGAGCAGGGGTCGGTGGTGCCAGAGGAGCCCATTCCGCCCGATCCGCGCGAGCACTGGTCGTTCCGGCCCCCACAGCGGCCACCGCTGCCGGCGGGCTACGAGGGAGGCCATCCCGTCGATGCTTTTCTGGGGCAAGAGTACGCGCGGCTGGGTATCGAGCCGCTCGGGCCGGCAGAAAAGCATGTGTTGCTTCGGCGGGTGTACCTGGATTTGATCGGCCTGCCTCCCACGCGGGAGGAGTTGCACGCGTTTTTGAACGACACGGCGCCAGACGCCTACGAACGAGTGGTGGATCGGCTGCTGGCCAGTCCCCGCTATGGAGAGCGGTGGGGCCGCCACTGGATGGACGTGTGGCGCTACAGCGACGCCTCGGGATACGGCAACGAGGTTCGCTACAGCCAGCGGCACATCTGGCGCTGGCGGGACTGGATCGTGGAATCTTTGAATGCCGACAAGGGCTATGACCGCATGCTCCAGGAGATGCTGGCGGCCGATGAGCTGGCACCGGACGATCCGCAGGCGCTGCGGGCCACCGGCTATCTAGCCCGCAACTGGTATCGCTTCAACCGCAACACATGGCTCGACGCTACTCTGGAGCACACCTTCAAGGCATTCCTAGGCATCACGCTGAACTGTGCGCGGTGCCATGACCACATGTACGACCCGATCCCGCAGCAGGACTATTATCGCGTGCGGGCATTCTTCGAGCCGCACCAGGTGCGCACCGATCGGGTGCCTGGTCAGCCCGACATCGAGAAGGATGGTCTGGCGCGGGTGTTCGACCAGGACCTGGCCGCGCCCACATATTTGTTTGTGCGCGGCAACGAGAAGCAGCCTGTGACGGATCAGCCCCTGTCGCCGGGTCTGCCGGCCGTGCTGGGGGGCAGCGTGGCGATCGAGCCGGTTGCGCTGCCGCCTGTGGCATATTATCCTGCTCTGGCCGAGTTTTACCGGCAGGAGGTGTTGGCCGCCGCAGAGTCTGCGGCAGCACAGGCCGCCTCCGCGGTGGAGGAGGCGCGTGGCAAGCTGGAGAAGGCAGAGGCGGAGCTGGCTGCCGTACCAGCGGAGCGGGCGGGCGATGCGGCGGCAGAGCCCTCTGCCGTTGAGCCGTTTGTAGCAGACGCCTTTGCCGAACCGCGCCCCGAAGTGTGGGAGACCGGGCCCGGTGCGTGGAGGTATGCAGACGGGCGGCTGCGGCAGCAGCAGACCGGCAGCACGCTGTGCTGGATGCGGACGCAGGCGGATGCTCCCCGCGACCTGGCAGTCGAACTGCGTTTTACGCCGCTGGGGGGGGAGATGTGGCATTCGGTGGGCATTGCGTTCGACATGGCGGATGCTGCACGCTTCGACGGCGTCTACTTGAGTGCCTATCAGGGGGGGAGCAAGCTACAGGTGTTTCATCGCCGCGGCGGGCAGGATGCGTATCCCGGGGCCGGTGCCGTGGGGTATCCAGTAGAGCTGGGCAAGGAATACGTGTTGCGCGTGGCAGTGCGAGATCGGCTGCTGAATGTGAGCGTGAATGGCACGTTGCTGCTGGTCTACAAGCTTGCAGAAGAGCGAGTGCCGGGGCGGCTGGCCATCTGGAGTTTTGACTGCGCGGCGGAGTTTGCGGGTTTTCGGGCAGAGGCACTGGCTCCTCAGGCAGCGCTGGCGGACCAATTGCCGTCTAGCAATACGACGCAGCCAACAGATGCCCAGCAAGCAATGGCACTGGCCAAAGAGGCGCTGCAACTTGCCCAGAAGACGCATGCCACGGCGCTGGCGCAGTGCGCCTCGGTGAAGGCGCGCATCGAGGCTGACCTGGCCCGCTACGGACAGCCTCCATCGCCCCGAGCGGAGGAACTGGCGGTGGCCGCGGCTGCGGCCCATCGGCAGTACCTGGCCGCCAAGGCCGAGGAAGATGTGCTGCGCGCCGAGCAGCAGGCCAAGAAGGCGCAGGCGGCAATCAAGCCGGGCGATGAGGCCAGCGCCAAGGCTGCTGCTGAGGCGGAGCAACGGCTTGCGGCAGCGCGGGAAGCCCTGCAAACAGCACGTGCCGCGCTGGAGCAAGCGAGCGCCGATTATCCGCCGCTTAGCGAGGTCTATCCTGCAACGAGCAGCGGCCGCCGGCTTGCCCTGGCGCGCTGGATGACCAGCAGAGAGAACCCGCTGACGGCACGCGTGGCGGTGAATCACATCTGGCTGCGGCACTTTGGCGCGCCGTTGGTACCCACGGTGTTCGAGTTCGGCAACCATGGCAAGCCGCCCTGGCAGCCCGAACTGCTTGACTGGCTGGCAGTGGAGTTCATGGAGCAAGGTTGGAGGATGAAGCATTTGCATCGGCTGCTGGTCACCTCGGCCGCGTATCGGCGTGCCAGCGGGCCCGTGCCGGCCGGCCATGCGGGACCTTCCATCGACCCAGATAATGTTTATCTGTGGCGTGCCAACCGCCGCCGCGCCGAGGCCGAGGTGGTGCGAGACAGCCTGCTGCACGTCGCCGGTCGGCTTGATTTCACCATGGGCGGGCCCGAGATCGACCAGCACGCCGGCCTGACGGTCTTGCGGCGCAGCATCTATTTTCGCCATGCCTATGAGCGGAAGATGTTGTTTCTCACGCTCTTCGACGGCCCGAGCGAGAACGAGTGCTATCAGCGGACCACCAGCGTGGTGCCGCAACAGGCACTGGCACTGGCCAACAGCTCGCTGGCGCTGGAGCAGGCTCGGTTGCTAGCCGCCCAGCTTGCCGCGCAGACGGCAGGCCAGGCAGATGCCGCGTTTCTTACCGCTGCATTCGAGCAAGTGCTCTCCCGCCGCCCCACCGAGGCCGAGCTGGCCGAGTGTGCGGCCTTCCTCAAGCGGCAGGCGGCCTTGCTGGCAGACCCGGCCCGGCTTGCCCTGACCGCCACGGGCACACCTCCCCAGGTCAAGCCCAGTGAAGACCCGGCCCAACGCGCTCGGGAAAACCTGGTACACGTCTTGCTAAACCACCACGACTTTGTGACGATCCATTAACAGGGCGCCCCCACGTGGCGTGGGCGGCCCTGGCCCGACTGGAGGAGACCGCCATGAGAACCGACCACCGCGCGCGTTCGGCCGCCAGGCGGCTTGCTCGCCGTGCGTTTCTGGCCGATACAGGCATGGGCTTTGCCGGTCTGGCGCTGGGCAGCCTGCTGGCCCAGGACGGGGTGCTGCGCGCGGCAGAGCCGGCCTGGAGTCCGCCGGACGGCCGGCCCCACTTCGCCCCCCGTGCCAAGAGCGTGATCTGGCTGTTCATGA
>JAIMBC010000175.1 GCA_023511675.1 Pirellulales bacterium | reverse complement strand
ATAATTTCTTCCTTTCGGATAAGCTCCATTTTCAGCATTTGCAGTTCTTTCAAGAGGGATTCTTCGTGAACATACCCCCCCAACGCTCCGTTGGAGCCGTTGCCGATCAGCCATGGCACGCCAGCATCGAGCTGATAGCTTGCGGCATCAAACTCGGGCGATTCGGCCACCTGACGTCCATCGACGAACAGCATCAGCCGGTCGGCCGCTTTGACCGCCGCAACGTGATGCCAATCGGAAGAAAGAGAATGCTCCCAGGCCGTCTGCACGCCGGCTGAGAAGGCGAACACCTTGCCGGAGGGCAAGGTGCTGCAATACACCTGCCCCGCGTGCTCGGCCATTGTCCAGGCGCGGCGATACCGAACTCCCGGCGTGGAATCCAACCGTGCCAGCCGCTGCCAGGATGTGCCGCCCTCGTACGCATAGACTTCTGCCTGTGGCAGCGTGCCGGCCAGCAACCTACCGTTGTGGACGAGCATCCCCATCACTTCCCGCTCCTCTCCCAACTGCCCCAGGTCGCTCCAGCGGCCCAGCTCCTCGAAGCGATACACCCGCCCGCTCGGCCAGGTACCCACCAGCAATTTCCCCTCGTAGCGCACAAACGAGTAGGTCTGCGTATTCTCTGCAAGCTGGCCGCAATCGGTCCATGAGCTGCCGTCGAAGCGATAGACGCGTCCGCCGTCGTAGCTGCTGGCGTACAGGTAACCGTCATGCACGCTGAGCGCCTCCACGCGCTGAGGCTGCCGCGTGGAAGTGGCGGGATCCTCAAGCTCCGGTACCGCCAGCGCGGTCCAGCGAGCATCACCCTCGTATCGGAAAAAGCCCGCCGGCTTGTAGAGCGACGAGGCATAGAGACGATCTCGAAAGACGACCAGTCCGCCCACAGCCTCTGCCTCAGGCAATGCGCCACAATCCGTCCACGTCTGGCCCCCCTCGTAACGAAAGATCCGCCCTCCCAGCGTGGCGTTCTCCGACTCCGGCAAGGCCGAGCCGGCTAGACGATACTTGCCCGTGCCCACGTAAAGCCGGCCACGATAAACCACCATCGCCATCACGGCATTCGACCCGTCCGGCGCACCGCAATCGATCCATCGCTGTCCGCCGCCATAGCGGTACACGCGGCCCGACTCGTCTTTTCCCGGCTCGCACGTGCCCGCATACAGCTCCCCCTCATGCGCCGCCAGCGCAAACGCCAGGATGGCCTTGCCGGGCCGCCCGCAATCCTGCCACGGCGATGTGCGGCCATCGTCAATTCCAAACTGCAAGTGGCGCCAGTTGGCCTGGTTGGTCGTCACCCCCGCATTGCTCTTGAGCGTGAGGTGGAATCCGCGCCGCGGCGCAGGGTCGTAGTGGCTGAGCAGATCGCCCGAGAGCACGTCCGCGTCCTCATCCGCTTGGAGCCACATCGCCAGCGTACAGCCATTGTTGCCCAACCGCGGCACGTGCGTCGCCGGCACGCTCAGCGCCGCCTCCCCGCGCAAGAACAAGGCTGAACCGGAGTGAGACTTGAAATCGACCTCTCCGCGCACATCGGCCGGGCGGCCGCTGATCATCTCGCGCGGGCTGCCGGCCAGCGGCCAGTGGGCCAAGAGCCCTTCGGCCAGCTCAGCGTGGTTCGTGCCGTGTTGCACAGGCTGCAACCGCACCGACTTGGCCGGCTGCCTGAGGGAAAGCAACCTGCCCGCACCGCCCCCCGCAGGACGCTCCAAGCATGGCCTGCCTTGCAATCCAGCGCCTCCCCAGCCAGCGACCAGCGGCCAGCGATGCACCAAAGGCGGCAGGTAGAATAGACAGGCCGCCATGCCAAGCAGCAGCAGGCTGACTCGTAACAGATCAAAACGGCAGGGGCATGCGCGCATGGCGAGTGAACCCGGTGCAGCGTGTGACACAATTCTTTTGGCAAGCTGCCTTGCAGGGCCGTGGTGCGGGAAACGCGGCTTGCATGCGGCGAGCTTGCGCGATGGCGAGATTATACACGCGGCACCGCGCTCAGGGGGGACGAGAAGGGCAGCCGGCCCTGGTCTCGTGGGGGGGCTAGCGCGAGGTAAGCTGCGGGGCTGCAGCCGGTGTCGGCCGTGGTGTGTCGGAAGGGGCAGCCTGCTGGCTTATCAGCCAATCTGCCAGCAAGGCCAGTTCGCGCTGGCTGAGCAAGTTGCGGGCATCATCCGGGCCTGGAGCAAAGGCTGGCATGCGATCGTTGCGTTCTCCGTAGAATCGGTCATGGCGGGGGTCGGAAATGAACGCCACCAGCCACGAGCGGGAGCCGTAGCCAGTGAGATCGGGAGCTGTTCCCAACTCACCCTCGGAGTGGAAGCGGTGGCAGCCGGTGCAACCCAGCTCGCCAGCGATGAGCACTCTGCCGGCAGCCGCGCGGCGTGCCTCCGGCGGTGCTTCGGGGGGCCTCGCCTCGGCGGCAAGCGCTTCGGCGGCCAGGCGTAGCTGTTTGCGCCGAGCCGACAGCTCGTCCCCCTCCAGGCCGGCCGCCAGTTCTTGCACGGCAGAGACCATCTCTCCCTCGGCGAACGCGGTACGGCCGAAGTAATGGTCACTGGCGATGCGCTCTGGGTCGAGCAGCCCCTCGATCCACTGCCTGCTGCCAAAGCCGTACAGGTTCGGGGCAGAAGCCTCCGAGGCGGCGAGCCCCTGCCCGTGTTTGTCCAACCAGGGATGGCACGTGGCACAGTGGCGAGCAAACAGGAGCGGACCCTGCGTCTGCGGATCGTTCCGCAGCAGTTCGGCGGGTCCTGTGGGAGGAACGCCACGGGCTGCCAGTGCACGAGCCCGCTCGGCCCAGATGCGATCCTGCTTTCGGCTCGCCTGGTACTCCCCATCGTACAGATCTCGATGGTAGGACATGCCAGTCAGCCAGCCCCAGCCGGCCAGGCCTGCCAGCAGGGTGCTTGTGCGGAGCAGGGACGCTGTGCGGCGGCCGAAGAGGCCGTCCCAAAGCGGAAACGTCAAGAATATCAACAGCACGGCCGTGGGAATGAGCAACGTGGCGATCAACTCTTGCTCTCCCGTGAAGTGGCGTCGCAGCTCGAACAGGGCGCGGAAGTACCACTCCGGCCGAGGGTGGTGCGGCAGGTCGGGGTCTGCGGGCGCACCCAGCGGTGCGCCGTAGCGCCAAGCCAACAGGGCGATGATGCCCACCACCAAGGCCAGCACGGTCATGTTGCGGACGCTCTGGTAAGGCCAGTAGGGCACGGGGGCAGAAGGCTGTTGATTGTTTTCCCGCGGTGCCAGGCCGTGGCGCAGCACCTGGGAGATGTGCAAGGCCAGCAGCGCCGCGGCCGCCAGCGGCACCACCGCCACGTGCAGGAAATACAGGCGGACGAGCGTCAGGTGTCCTACGTCCTCGCCGCCCAGCAGCAATCTGGAAAGAGTGGGGCCCACTCCAGGGGTCGATCCGACAATCTGCGCCTCGACGGCTACCTGGGCCAGCCCTTGCTGAGAACCGGACAGGGGATTGCCCGTCATCGCCCAGGTCAGCACCAGCGGCAGGCTCAGCAGGCCAGTCACCCAGATCAGCTCGCGCGGCGCACGGAAGATCCCACAGGCCACGACTCTGATCAGATGCACCAGCAGCGCTACAATCAGCGCTTGCGCCGTGTAGTAATGGACGCCTCGCAAGAATGACCCCGCGGCTGTCCGCTCAATATAGCTCACGCTAGGCCAGGCCGTTGCCAGAGAGGGACTGTAGCTGGCCATGAGCAACAAGCCGGTAGCCACCTCGATGACCAACAACCAGAACACCAAACTACCGCTGGTCAGCCACCAGCTTGGGCTAGCGGGCAAGGTGCGTGCCCGCCAGGCTCCCCACCAGCGGCGATGGCCGAGGCGCACGTCCAACCAGCGGTTCAGTCGCTCCAGCACACCTACCCTCGCCTCTCCGCCGTTAACCCCTGGCGACCTTGTGGCGCAGTCCTGGCACAAACTGCTCCAGCGTGACCTCCACCCAGGCCTCCCCCGTTTGCTCGTCTTGGACCACACGGCACGCGAGCGCATCCATGTCCCGAGGGGCATGGTTCTCCTGCCCTGTCGCCGATGACGGCAGCCGGCGGCCCTGGGCGTCAAATGCCGCCCGGTGGCAAGGACAAACAAACGTCTTGCCGTCCGCACCCGCCTGGATGGTGCAACCCAGGTGGGGACACACCGCTGTGAACGCCTGCACGCCGCCGTCCCCGCCACTTTTTACCAGCCATACACGCCCTACCACGTGCTGAGCGTACTCCGTCCATGCGTCCTGCTTGCGCGCAGTCACAGCCACCAAGAGCGGCCGGCCCGGCGTCAGGTCCGCAAGTCGTGCCACACGCTGCACAACTCGCGCGGTACGCCTGCCACGCCCGAGAGATTCCAGCAAGTATTTCACGCCCGGCAGCCCCACCACACTACATACGGCTGCCCCCAGCAATCCCGTGAGCCACTGCAAGAAACCTCGCCGTTGCATCTGCTGCATGGCCAGAAACCAGTGATTGGTAAGGATCGCGAGGCATCCACGTGGTGGAGCCTCGCCGCTCGGGAGGGGGAGGGAGTTGGGGGGCAGGAGGCGGCCGCCCAGTGGCCGGAGGCAGCGGGCCGCGACGCATGGATACCACGCCGCACGGACGATGCAGCACCTACCGGCACCCATGCGCACTGCATCGCCTGGCCACGACTGCCGCCGGCCGACTGGGCGGCGGACCTGTGTGCAAGCGCTTGTGTTCCCAGCAAACGACGTGCCGCACGAACTGTAAGGCACCTACCGGGCCGCGGCAGGCGATGCACTCCCGCGCTCTTCAGCCACAAGCTGCCCCCCCGTTCTGCAACAAGATGCCTGCACGCGCTTGCAGCGCTGGGGGGGCCAACGCCCCTCCCGCAGCAGCGCCTCGCGCCGCAACACGTGCTTCTGGCGAACGCACGCGGCTGCCCGCTTCTTCGGCCATCGCAATCCACCTGGTAGCCGATCCTTAGGTTTCTCACCCGCCTGAGCCCGGCGTGTGCATCCGTCCCGTCGCTCAGCTCGCGCGGCAGACGCCGCCACGTGTGTGCATGCAGCACAGTGCAGCGCGCCGATTTGCCACACTGGTAAATCGCAGGGGCGGCCGGCGGCCCGGACCATCAGGTTGCCACACGTAGCACCCTCCACGGCGGTGAGACCGTGCCTCCGCCTTCACTCTCAAAGCCAGCTCGTGCAGCCGGCATGGGATTTGCGGCCGCGTAGACAGCGGATGCACCATCGTCAGATGCATGACCGATGGTCCGCCTGGTTCGCCTTGTGAAAGGTGTGCCCATGTTATGGCTGGTGGTGACGACACTCGGTGCGGGGCTGGCGCTAGCAATGCTGCTGTTGATGCTGGCCGCATGGCAAGTGGCCTTTGCACCGGTCTCAATCGGCCAAACGAGAGCATTCGCCTTGCGACGGCGAGCTGCGCAGAGTGCCCTGGGTCTGGCGGAGAACTTCGCCGCCGCTGCTTCTATGCCGGCGGCAGGTATCGATCTGGCACGGGCCGTGCACCGCGCGGCCGCACGCCTGCTGCGGCCATGCACGCCCGTTCCGGGAGCCGCGCCGGCCCCCGGAGGACAGGGCACGCTGGGCATTACTCCGCCTGAAGCCCTGCTCATTGCGGCTGAGTTGCAGGCTCGCTACCCGCAACCCGAGCTGGATGCCATGCGTGAACGCCTGCGGGCCAACCTCGAGCGGCTGTCGCACAAGGCAGCCGAGCCGAGAGATGAGTCGCCGCTGGTTTGTCCTCTGTTACGCCCAGATGGATACTGCGCCACGGCAGATAGTCGGCCGATTGTCTGCCTGGCACGCAACGGGGGACGCTGTGCCAACTGTGGCGTGGCTGAGTTGATCGAGGCGCAGAACGTCCAGGCCGGCATCAGCGCTGGCCTGCACGCTGCCCAACTGGACGGAGAGGTCTATGAACTCAACAGCGCCCTGCTGGCCGCCTTGGAGAGCCGCCAGCCCGCCGCCGACTGGTTGGGGGGTGCGCCTGTGTTTGCCGACTGTCGCAGGTACGTCTCCCGCCCCGCCCCACAGCCGGCCTGAACTGCCGCGCTGCGGCCCACTCGACGGTTGCGCGGATATGCCTGGTGGGCGGTCAGGCGGGACGGCGCTGTGCAGCGACGCTGGCCCCGAAGACGGGGCAGGAGCGGCCTTGCATCATTCTTCGAGCGACAGCTCCGCCAGATAAATCGCCGTGATGGGCTGCCCGGCCGCCTCCGTTTCATGGCTCGAGTAGTAGGACACGAGCGCCCGCGTTGCAGACAGCTCCACAAAACCGGGATAAGAGTTATCTCCTCCACTGGGCAATTCGGCAAACTCGATAAGGACTTCGTCCACAAGCCAGAACAGCGCTGTCTTTGGACCGCGATCCGCTGTTTGCTTTCGTCCGCCCACAAGGTAGCGTTCGCCCCACTTCGCGATCAATGGTCCGCCCAACGGCTGGTCCAACGGCTTTCGCCCCCAATGAGTGTAGGGAGGCCGCGAACGTAACAGTTGCGCCTCCTTTCCCTCGCCATGCCGGGCAATGCCCACCACGCTGCCGTCGGGCTCAAGCAAGAACGCCGTCTCGTCCCCGGCAGTCGGCTGAAATACGGCCCGCTTGCGCCAAATCAGGCCGTCCTCACTCTCCAGCATCAGGCACTCGACATTCGCCGGCTCGCCCCGAGCCGTGATCTCGAACCCCGGCTTGCGGCGCGCGCAAAGATACGCCCTGCCGCCGTGCGCCGCCGCGCGCCAAATGTAGTGCCCGAACGTCCCCTCTAACATCAGGGGACCGTGCCAGCACTCGCCCTCCTCTGTCCACACGGCATAGCCCAAGTGCTGGTTCAAGTCGTACGCCTCGGGCGGAATCGTCGTGGGACCACTGTACCACGTGCCCGTGTAGACAAACAGCCGCTGCTCGAACACGAGGAAATGCGGATCCCGTGTATCGCGCAGCGGCACGCGAAACCGATGCACCTGCTCCCACACCCTCCCATCGGCACTTCGCAACACGATGATCGAGGCGGTGGGATGTACCAGATGCCCGTCCGGGCAACTGCGAAACACCAGATAGAGGTGCTCGCCGAATCGGCACAAATCCGTAAAGGCATTGTGCTCCCCATTGTGAAAGACGCGCCGCACCGCCGATACTGCCACGGCCGGCACGGCGGCCGACAGCGAGCCGGCCTCATGGCCGTCCACCCCCCCTTCCAAGGTGACCTGCCATGCGTAGGCGGACCGCCCTGCCAGGGCCGTGGCGGCCGTTAGCCCCAGAAACAACACGGCACGCCACCACCGCAGCGGCGCGTGCCGCCACCAGCCATGAGGGCCCCTTCCTGCCCTCAGGCCCCCTCTGCTCATGCCGCTCATCCGTAAAGATCCAGCAAGGCCCCGCGCATCCGCCGCGTGAGGTAGATGGCACGCGGGTCATAGGCCAACCACACGGCGGCAGCCGCGGCAGCTAAGGTGGCCGCCTTGGCCGCATACTGCTGAAACACCACTAGATTCGCCACATGCTGCTGTCCCACCGCGGACGTGGACAGCGCCTGATGCTGCCACAACGCCGCACGCTCGCTCGG
Source organism: Pirellulales bacterium (assembly GCA_023511675.1). Lineage (GTDB taxonomy): Bacteria > Planctomycetota > Planctomycetia > Pirellulales > JAIMBC01 > JAIMBC01. Next base: position 5,266 of record JAIMBC010000175.1, on the reverse strand, counting down.
GCATGGCACCGCGCGCCGCCCATTGCGGCACGCTCCACAGACCACCCCGAGCAAGCCGCCCCCGCATCCCCAGGCCACCACCGGTAACAACGTAATACACCGCATAACATGCAGCATAATCGGCGTGCGCCCCACTGTGTAGGGGTAGCAACAGCCGCGTGCTCGGGGCAAGAGAACCACGAAGACGGGGGAGAGAACCACAAAGGCACAAAGAAGACCCCAGAGAAACACACAGGGCACAAAGAAATCCAGAGTACCACACAGGGCACAAAGAAGACCAGACTGCCACAATGCGCACAAAGGGGATAAGTGCAATAGGCTAACACTACAGCGTTAAGTCGCCAGAAGCGGTGGAAATGGCAGGGGCGTCGGGGAGGCGAGTCGTCGGGACAACACCCTTTTCGTTGTGTTCTCCAGCATACCTGGCGCTGTAGTATTAGAGCGTACATCAATGCACGAATGGCATTGGTGAACGCTTGCGAGCCGTCGCAGAGGCTCGCGTCCTCACGCTGCTCACCCAGTAAGCGCCCGGAGTGTCTCCCACCACCAGGAAGCGCCTCGCAGGTACGCGGCAATCTGCACCAGGACCGGTATCCACAGCCAACGCAAAGCACGTCGGCCCTCCAAGCGTAACGCCTTGGTACTGACCGACAGTGTCTTGGCCGACCGGTAGCCGCTCCAGCGCGGTAGGTAGCGCGGCACGCGCCGGCAGTACTCCTCATACGCTGGCCCAAATAAGCCTCGCAGATACCGTTCCTCTGCAGGCACGGCGAACAAGCCGTAGTACAGGGCAGCCATGGCCACGCCCGCGAGAAAGCTCATGCTTCCCAACATGATGCCCGCTGAAAGCGCGATCAACAGCGACGCCAGATACAGCGGATGCCGGCAGAGCGAGTAGGGCCCCTCGCAGACCAGCTCGCGCTCCTTTCGGCCGCCGATGTACAGCGTGGCCCACCAGCGCAAGGCAGCGCCGCACGCGAACAGGGGCCATCCTGCGGTGTACAGCAGCAGGTTCTGCCAACTCCCATCAGGGGAAGCCTCGGGCGTCACCAGGACGATGCCCCCGGCAACCGCCAGGCAGACACCGCCGACCAAACCACGACGTTGAAACTTCCATCCTGCTGAGACGTGTGCCATGCTTGATTTGCAAAGTGCTTGGGCCGCCCCGCTGGCTCTGCCTGCATGGGGAGAGGCCAGACCGTCTGCATTCCCTGGGTGAGATGGGCGGAGGATAGCGTGTCGTGTACCGAGCAACAAGGCCGCATGGCTTACGTCAAGGCAAGGTTTCTTGGTTTGCAGGCCGCGGCTGCCGCTACGCGGTTGCCTAGGTTGCCGCGGCTGGAGCGGCCGTTTCGGTTGCCGCGCGGGCCGAGGTTGCCCCGCCGTCTAAGTTGCGGGAGTTCGTCTGGTTTGCAAGCTGCGTTCTGGCTTAAGGCCCCCCTTCTGGCTTGAGGCGGCTCCTCTGGGTTGGAGCGGCCGCAGCGCGGAGGTTTGGGGCAGCCGGTGCTAGCATTAGGCGTCGTGTCGCACTGGCAGTGCTGCGTCATGCGGCCTAGGATCTCCAGAGAAAGTAAAGCGATGTTGCGGAGCACGTGGAACATGAGTCGAGTGTGGCCTGGGGTCGTGCTGCTGGTTGCATGCTGCTTCTGGCGGCCTGCGGAGGCCGCGGACGCAACCGCGCTGGTAGGGGCGTTGGATTCCATCAGCACTGCGGAGCTGCAAGCGTACACGGACGTGCTATCGAACGATACGTACGAGGGGCGCGAGGCGGGCAGCCGCGGCGGCCAGGCCGCCGGCCGTTACCTGGTCGATCTGCTGAGCCGCCGCCAGGTGCATCCCGCCGGAGACCAGGGCAGCTACATCCAAGAGTTCGGCAGCGGCTACCGCAACGTGCTGGCGATGCTGGAGGGCTCCGATCCGCAGTTGCGTCAGCAGGTGATCGTGATCGGTGCCCATTACGACCACGTGGGTTACGGCACGCCGCAGAACAGCTATGGCCCGACGGGATACATCCACAATGGCGCGGACGACAATGCCAGCGGCGTGGCAGGCGTGCTGGAAGTGCTCGATGCCCTTACGCGCCCCGGGGCTGGCCTGTCACGCTCCGTGCTGTTTGCCTTCTGGGACGCCGAAGAGAAAGGCTTGCTAGGCTCCAAGCACTGGTTGCAGCACCCCACTGTGGCATGCGAGCGCATCGTGATGGCAATCAACCTCGATATGATCGGCCGCCTGCGGCAAGACCGCCTCGAGGTCTACGGCATTCGTACCTCGTCCGGGCTGAGGCGGCTGCTAGCAGAGGCCAATCGTCACGCCGACCTCGTCCTCGAATACTCCTGGGAACTGCGTGAGGACAGCGACCATTACTCTTTCTACGAGCACAACATTCCGACGCTGATGCTCCACACCGGCTTGCACGCCGACTACCACCGCCCCAGCGACGACGTGGAGAAGCTGAATCTCCAGGGCATGTGCCGCGTGACACGCCTGGTAACCGCCCTGCTCTGCACCCTCGATGCCCAACCCGCCTTGCCAACCTTCCGGCCCGCATGCCGCCAGGAACGCCTGGGTGATCAACTGAGGCTGGAACAGCCCCTCCCCGCCCGCCAGGGCAGGCTGGGAATCCGCTACACGCCCGCGGAAGATGCCGCCGGTGTCGTGCTTACCGAGGTTCAGGCCGACTCCCCAGCCGCGCGTGCCGGTTTGAAGGGGGGAGAACGGATCGTGAGCTTTGCCGGCCGCCGTGTAGATCCCGCGCGCTTTTCTGCCATGGTGCTGGCGGCGCAAAGCCCGCTGGAGTTGCTGGTGGCCGCGGCGGAGAGCAGGGCGATCCGGAAGGTCCGCGTGGAACTCGCCGGCGTGCCAGTCCGCGTGGGCCTGACGTTGCGGGCCGACGAAGCGGAACCCGCCGCGGCTCTGGTCGCGGGGGTCATGCCCGGCTCACCAGCGGAGCTGGCGGGGTTGTTGCCACGAGACCGCATCTATAGCGTCAACGGCAAGGGCTTTAGCAACGTGGACGAATTGCGCGAGCTGTTGCTCAGGCTGCCCTCGCCACTGGTAATCGAATACGAGCGGCGAGGCCGGTTGGGGGAAGCGGTGGTGGAACTTGCGGAATTGCCCGCCACCGACAGCCTCACGCCCACGCCACCTGGCCCCTGAAGCAAACCGCTCGCCTGCGTGCCGCTGAAGACGCACTGCTGCTGCCAGGTTCTGCCACAGGCAGATGGCGGCCACACAGCATTGCCCCGCCGGCAGCGTGCCAGGCCAGGCGGCAAAGCTCCATGCCGGCGCGGTTTGAGGCTGGCGTGGTGGCCGAGGCCGCAGACGGCGTTTTCTGGCCGCACAACAGTCGGTGCGCATGCCGCCGCCTGCGGTGGGGCGGCTGCCTCTGCGGCTGCCACCGGCAGCCTGCAACTCCACCGCCAGCCATATTATTGTTCAAACAACTATTGTCTTGACAGTATTCAGCGTGCGAGGTAGCTTGGGCAAGACGGCAGGCGGCTTGCGGTCGTAGCGGCTTGCCAGGCAACGGAGCGAGTGCGATGCCGATACCCGACAGCGTTCCCGTAGTAGTGGTGGGGGGAGGCCCGGCCGGTTCCACGGCGGCGACCTTGATCGCGCAGCGGGGGCACCGTGTGGTGCTGTTTGAGCGCGAGCGGTTTCCGCGCTTTCACATCGGAGAGTCGCTGATACCGGAGACATTCTGGGTGCTGCGGCGGCTGAACATGCTGCCCAAGCTGCGGGCCAGCCACTTCGTCAAGAAGTACAGCGTGCAGTTTGTGGCACAGACGGGGCGGCTTTCCGAGCCGTTCTACTTCATGGATCACAGGCCGCACGAGTCGTCGCAGACGTGGCAGGTGCTGCGCAGCGAATTCGACGCCATGATGCTGCAAAACGCCCAGGAGCACGGGGTAGAGGTGCATCATGGGGTGCGCGTGCTGGACGTGTTGTTTGAAGGCAGCCGCGCCGTGGGAGTGCGCGTGCAACTTGCCGACGGCAGCCGCCGCCAGGTGCGCAGCCAGGTGGTGGTGGATGCCAGCGGGCAAAGTTCGCTGATCATGAGCCGGCTGGGGTTGCGGGAATGGGATCCGGTGCTGAAGAAGGCCGCCTTGTGGACCTACTGGGAAGGCGCGCAGCGAGACGGCGGCCGGGACGAAGGCGCCACACTGGTGCTACAGGTGCAAGGTAAACGGGGTTGGTTCTGGTACATCCCGCTACATGACAATATCGTCAGCGTGGGCGTGGTCGCGGACTATGAGTACCTGTTCAAGAACCGCCCGCAGAGGAGCCATGAGGCCATCTATTTCGAAGAGGTAGATCGCTGCCCCGGGCTAAAACCGCGGCTGGCTCAGGCCCGGCGTGCCGCGGACTTCTATGCGGCCAAGGAATACTCGTACCGTTCTCGGCAGGCGGCGGGAGACGGCTGGGTGCTGGTGGGAGATGCGTTTGGGTTTCTCGACCCCCTCTACTCCTCCGGCGTATTGCTGGCCCTGCGTTCCGGCGAGATGGCTGCCGATGCCGTTGCCGATGGGCTGGAGGCCAACGATACCTCCGAACGCGTGCTGCGCCGGTGGGAACCGGCATTCGTGCAGGGAATGGAGCGGATGCGCCGGCTGGTGTGCGAGTACTACGATGGATTCAGCTTTGGCCGGTTCGTGAAACAGCACCCGCAGTACAAGGGGCACCTGACGGATCTGTTGATTGGCGACCTTTTCCGCGACAGCGTGGATGAGGTATTCCCCCTCATCGACGCCATGAAAGCGCAGCAGGGGGCCACCGCGGAGTAGCCTCGCTGGCGGCGCGGTGGCGGCGTCCCCGTTTCTCTCGCCTCCCCTCGTTCCCAGGCACCTGCCTGGGAACACGCGGTCTGCGAGGCTCCGCCTCGATCTTCTCGTGCCACCCCTGGGAGCGCGGGCGTCTCGCCCGCCGCCCAGCGTTCCCCTCCTCGCCGGGCCGCAGGGCAGCGTCGCCCCAGGCCAGAGCACGAGCCTCGAGGTCGAGCTGTCCGCGGCCGCCGCAGGCCGGTACGTGGTGACGGCAATTCTGCCGACCAACGACCCCGATTTTCGGAACTCGCCTGGCAACTGGCCGCCTCGGTAGCGGCCATCTCCGAGATCCGCTTGTGGAACGAACGGCTCCAGCCGCGAGGCGGGGCAGGGTTCGCCCGCGCCGCCGCCGGCGGGAAAACGCGCCGGCGGGCCACACGCGGCCGATCGAGCCAGGCCCGGAAATGCCGGGGAATTTCGGCCACAAACTGCTGCTGGCGGGC
>JAIMBC010000174.1 GCA_023511675.1 Pirellulales bacterium | reverse complement strand
GACAACCTGCTGCGCCACGCCTACGAGGCGCTCGGCCTGTGGTACGGCTGGAAGCCGCTGGCGCTGGCCGAGGTCGTAACCCAGCATCAGGCAGGGAGGTCTTGCCAGATACCGCTGTTGTACATCAGCGGTCACGAGGCGTTCGAGTTCAGCGAGGAGGAGCGCGCCGCCCTGCGGCAATACGTCTACGATGGCGGCACGCTGCTGGGCGACGCCTGCTGCGGCCGCGAGGAATTCGCCACGAGCTTTCAGCGAGAGGTGCGGGCCCTGTTCCCGCAGCGGGCGTTCGACCTGTTGCAGATCGACCACCCCGTGTTCCGCGCCTTCTACCGCTACGCCACGGTGCATTACCGCCTCTTTCGTGGGGGCGTGAAGCAGGAGTACGAGGGCGCTCCCCGGATCCTGGGCATGAATGTGGGTTCGCGCACGGCCGTGCTGTTCACGCCCTTCGATATGAGCTGCGGCTGGGACGAACACACGCATGAACACGGTGCCCGCCTGCTGCCCGGCGATGCCATCCGTCTGGGCATCAATCTCATCGCCTACGTGGCTGCCATGCGCCAGGTGGCGGAGGTCGAGAGCGTGACGCAGGAGATCCGCGCCCCGGCAGATCGGCCGCGGCAGCAGTTCGTGCTGGCGCAACTGAAGCACCACGGAGACTGGAATCCCGACCCCAACGCCGTGTATCAGTGGCTGCGGCAGCTTGCGGCCGAGTCGTCGCTGGCCGTGTCGTTCGATCTGCGGTACATCGACCCGCAGGAGGCGGCACTGGCGGCGCATCCGTTTCTGTTCATGACCGGCTTCCGGGATCCTCGGCTCGACGATGAACAGACGGCCGCCCTGCGGCGCCACCTGCAAGCGGGAGGCTTTCTGTTCATCAACAACTGCTCGGGCTACCACGAGTTCGATCAGGCGGCGCGCGAGCTGGTGGCGCGGATCTTTCCCGAGCTGCCGCTTGCGCCCCTGCCGGCCGATCACCCGCTGACCACGGCCCTGTTCAGCCTGAAAACGCCGCGCGACCGCCAGACCGGCAACGAGCGCCCTCTGGAGCTGGAAGGCGTCACGCTGCGCAACCGGTTGGCGCTGGTCTATTCCAAGAACGATGCCGTCTCGCACATCAAGCGGGTCAGCGATCCCTTCGGTAACGGCTACGACGCCGAAAGCTGCCGCCAGATCCTGGTGAACATCGTGGCCTATGCCTTGCAGAACTAGCACAGCCCGCCGCGCCACGCCACGGCCTGATCGCACGGCCAGGCGCGGCCAGCGGTTCTCTTCCACCCCTACGGCCCTGCTGCCGACATGAGTCCCCCTCCCATGGCTTCCAAGAATCCGCTGCTTGCTGCCACCGCCCCCACGCACGACGACCTGGCCGCCATCCAGCACCTTGGCCAGGCACGCCAGCGGCTGAAGGCCGAGATCGCCAAGATCATCATCGGCCAGGAACAGATCGTCGACGACCTGCTCACGGCCATCTTCGCCCGCGGCCACTGCCTAATGATCGGCGTCCCCGGCCTGGCTAAGACGCTCATGGTGCGTACCATCGCCCGCGCCATCGATCTGGAGTTCAACCGCATCCAGTTCACGCCGGATCTGATGCCGGCAGACATCACCGGCAGCGAGATCATCGAAGAGGACCGTGCCAGCGGCGTGCGGCAGTTCCGCTTCGTCAAGGGGCCTGTGTTCGCCAACATCTTGCTGGCGGACGAGATCAACCGCACGCCGCCCAAGACCCAGGCCGCCTTGCTGCAAGCCATGCAAGAGCTGCAAGTGACCTCCGGCGGCCGCACCTACGACCTGCCGCGCCCCTTCTTCGTCCTCGCCACGCAAAACCCCATCGAGCAAGAGGGCACCTACCCCTTGCCCGAAGCCCAGCTCGACCGCTTCATGTTCGATATCCGCATCACGTACCCCAAGCCGGAGGAAGAGCGCGAGATCGCCAAGGCGACAACCGCCGACGTGGAGGTGCCCGTGGCCAAGGTGCTCACGGGGCAAGAAATCCTCGAGCTGCAACAGATCGTCCGCCGCCTGCCCATCAGCGACCATGTGGCCCAGTACGCGGTGGATCTGGCACGCGCCACCCGCCCCGACGATGAAACGGCCCCAGACATCACCCGCCAGTACGTGCAATGGGGCGCAGGCACCCGCGCCGTGCAGTACCTGGTGCTGGGCGCCAAGGCCCGCGCGGCGGTCGCCGGCGAGTACAACGTCTGCTGCGCCCACGTCCGCAGCGTGGCCCCCCTCGTGTTGCGGCACCGCGTGATCACCAACTTCCACGCCGAGGCCGAGGGCATCTCGCCCGAGCGGCTGGTGCAAGACCTGCTCCAACGCGTGCCCGAACCGCAGGCCGCGGCCTACGCCTAACCATGCCTCAAGCCCCAGAATACCGCTACCTGGATCCTGCCGCGCTGGTGCGGCTCAAGAACCTCTCGCTGGCGGCGCGGCTGGTGGTCGAAGGACTGTTTGCGGGCCACCATCGCAGCCCGCACCGCGGCTTCTCCATTGAATTCGCCGAGCACCGGCAGTACACGCCGGGCATCGACCCGCGGCACATCGACTGGCGCGTGCTCGGCCGGCGAGACAAGCTCTATGTGAAACAATACGAAGAAGAGACCAGCCTGCGCTGCTACTTGCTGGTCGATACCTCGGCCTCCATGGGCTACCGCTGCTCGGCTCCGCTCACCAAGCTCGAATACGCTTGTTTTCTGGCCGCCAGCCTGGCCTACCTGATGGCCTTGCAGCACGACGCGGTGGGGCTGATCACGTACGATGCGGCGGTGCGGCAGCGCATCCCGGCCCGGCAGGGTCCGGACCATCTGCGGGCCGTCTTGCGGCGGCTGGAGGCCGTTACACCCAGCGGCACCACCAGCACCAGCGCCACCTTCCACGAGCTGGCAGAGAGGCTTGCGCGGCGGGCACTGGTGATCGTGCTTTCCGACCTGTTCGACGAGCCGCAGCCGCTCCTCTCTGCCCTGAAGCATTTTCGCCACAAGAAGCACGAGGTGCTGGTGTTTCAGACGCTGGATCCGGCCGAGCTGACCTTTCCCTTCGACGACGTGACGCGCATCGAAGATCTGGAAACCGGCCGCGAGATCACCAGCGATCCCCGGGCCTTCAGGCAAGCGTACCTGGAGGCGCTGGGTGCGTTCCTCGCCGAGGTGCAGCAGGGCTGCCGGCAGGCTCAGATCGACCACCAGATTGTCCGCACCAGCGAGCCGGTGGGAGACTTCCTGGGCCGCTATCTGGCCCGCCGCCAGCGCCTGCGCGTGTGAGGTGCGGCCATGCTCACGCTCGGCACGCCGCTGTTTCTGCTGGGCCTGCTCTCCGCGGCGATTCCGCTGTTGATTCATCTCAGCCGCTCGCGCCGCACGCGGAAGATGCCCTTCTCGACCACCCGCTTCTTTACCGAGCAGTTCCTCCGCTCCTACCGCATGAGCCGCCTCAAGGAACTCCTGCTGCTCGCCTGCCGCATGGCCCTCTGCGCAGGCTTGGCCCTGGCGCTGGCTGCCCCCGTCTGGCATGCCCACGGCAAGGGCCTGTGGGGCGAACCGAGCCGCGCCGTCGTGCTGGTCCTTGACGACTCGGCCAGCATGGCCCTGGAAGTCGAAGGCCGCACCCTCTTCTCCCGCGCGCAACAGGCCGCCCACGCCATCCTAGACAGCCTGCGGCCCTCAGATTCCGCCGCCCTGGTGCTCGCCGGCCGCCGCGCCAACGGCTGCGAGGTCCCCTTCGCCGAGGCTACCCCGCAGCTCGCCGACGTCCGCCAACTCCTTGACGGCTTGCAGCCGGCCATGCTCTCGGCAGACCTCTCAGAAGCCATCGCTCGTGCCCACGAGCTGTTGCGCCGTCACACTGCGTCCAGCCGAGAAATCTACGTGCTCTCCGACCTGCAAGCCTCGGGTATCAGCGGCGAGGCCCATCCCCCCCCCGCGGCCGATGCCGGCGTGCCCGTGTTCTTTGTCCGCATACGGCCGGCGCCTCTGACAGGCCTGGCGGTCACCGCGCTGCAATACGGGGCCAGCCGGCCCATGGCAGGCGTCCCCTTCGCCGTGCGCGCCCACGTACGCAATCTCTCCACGGCCTCACTGCCGTGTACCGTGCGGTTGGTGGTGGCAGGGCGCGTGGTGGCCGAGCGGCGCTTGCCCCCCATCGCGGCAGGACGCTGGGCCGTGGCCACGCTCCACCACACCTTCACCGCGACCGGTTGGCACGAGGGCTACGTCGAGGTGGCGGATGAGGCGTTCGAGCCCGATAACCGCCGCTGGCTCGCCTTTCAGGTGCTGGACCGCGTGGCGGTGCTGGCCGTCAACGGCGCGCCCTCTCAGGTACCGCGGCTGGACGAGCTGTTCTTCTTGCGCGCCGCACTGGGCGTGGCCAAGGAGCAGGCCGCCTGGCCCCACGAGGGCGCCCCAGACCGCGCTGCCTCGGCCACTGCGGCCGCCAACGGCGAGAGCGGCCAGCCCGCACCCTCGGCTGGGATCGTGCTGCGTACATTTCGGGCAGACGAATTGGGCTCCGCCGAGCTAGGCCCCTATCGCGCCGTCATCCTGGCCAACGTGGAATCGCTGCCCGAGGCGGCCGTGGCCCGGCTGGAACGGTTCGTCGATGCCGGCGGCGGACTGCTCGTGTTCCTGGGCGATGCCGTGAACGCCAGCGCCTACAACCAGACCCTGGCGGCGCAAGACCGCTTGCACGGGGGACTGCTGCCGGCGCGGCTGCTGGGGATCGAGGGCCGCTCGGCCGCGGTGGCGGCAGAGGGCGGTGCTGCCGATAGCCAGCCTATAGCGCGTCTGGCCCGTCTGGATGCGGAACATCCAGCCCTGGCCGGCCTCGAGCAGGGGGCGGCGGGCAACGCGTGGGCTGCCAACATCCGTTCGCTGTGGACGGTGGATCCCGGCAACAGCCGCGTGCTGATGGCGGCAGATACAGGCTCGCCCCTCTTGTGTGAGAAGCCTTACGGTCGCGGCCGGGTGCTGCTGTGCGCCCTGCCGTGCGATCGAGACTGGAGCGACTTTCCGCTGCGGCCGGTGTGGGTGCCGTGGCTCTACCGGCTGCTGGCCTACCTGGCACAGGAACCGCTGGCGGCGCGTGGGTTTTATCTGACGGGCGCGCAGGTGGAGATCGCTGCCTCGGCCACAGCGTCCTCGCAGCGCTGGGTGGTGCGTACTCCCGACGGGCGTGTGCGCCCCACCGCGCCGGCCGCGGAAGGCCCCCCGCGCAGCCTGTTCGCCGAGACGGAGCAGGTGGGCGTATACCGGGCCTACCCCGTGGGGGCAGAGACGGTGGGTGAGCGGTTTGCGGTCAATCTGGAGAGCTATGAGTCCGATCGCCGTTATCTGGACGAAGAGCTTGCTGGGGACGATGCCTCCGCTGCCAGCCGGCGGATCACCGATGGGCTAGCGCGGCTTTTGGGCGTGCAGAGCGAGGTGTACTACGTAGAGCGGCCTGAGGCGGCGGTGGAAGCCGCCCTGGCGGCACGCCGCGGCATCCGCCTCTGGGACGCGATTCTGGCCGTTGCCCTCCTCGCCGCGCTGGCCGACGCGTGGCTGGCCAATCGCATCAGCCGCCGGCACTACGCGCAGCCGCGGGAAATCTCCCTTCAGCCCGGCGGCCGCGTCATGTCCCCTCCCCCGCCACGAGTTGCTTCCGAACAGGTGCGGCAGCCATGAGACGCCTCATCCTCGCTGCACTCGAACTGGAGAACGTTCACCGCGGCTGGCTGTGGGCGCTGCTCGCGCTGGCGGCGCTGGCCTTGCTGGCCTACACGTATCGCAGCATCTACGACCGCACGGGAAAGCGGCTCACCTGGCTGTTGGCCGTCCTGCGTGCTGCCGCCCTGGCACTGTTGATGCTGGCGCTGGCTCGTCCCGCCTGGATCCGCAGTCGAGAACTGGTCGATCCCGGCCGCCTGGCGGTGATCCTGGACAACAGCCTCTCGATGTCTCTGGCAAATGCCTCGGGCAGCTCGCGATATGCTGCGGCACGACAGGCCCTGAAGGAGATCGAAGCTGCGGCTGCCGCGGGATCTCCGCCCCTGCGCGTCGATGTGTTCGATATCGAAGGACAACCGCTGGAGGGCCATCTGCCGGCCGAACCGCAGGCCGACCGTACCAATCTGGCACGCGCCCTGCGCCAGGCCGCTGGCCGGCTGCGCGCCAAGCCCCTCGCCGCCCTCGTACTCATCAGCGACGGCGTCGATAACTCCGGCGTGGAGCAGTTCTCCGAACTGGCTGAGTTGCCCGTGCCCGTTTATGCCCTCGGCTTTGCGCCGGACGCACAGTCCGGCCGACTGGACCTCGCCCTGCAAGCGGTGCAAGCGCCGCAGCGCGTGCTGGCCGGCAACGAGTGCGAGGTCAACTGCGAGGTCGCCAAGTCAGGCGGCCCTGCGCTCTCGGCCACGGTCGCCATCAAGCGCGGCAGCGAGATCCTCGCCAGCCGAGAAATCGACCTGGCAGAGGGCAGCAGCCGCCAGCCCGTAGCCCTGCGGCTGAGGCTGCAAGAGCCGGGAGCCTTTGTGCTCACCGCACAGATCGAGGCAGAAGCCGGCGAACGTCTTGCCGCCAACAATCTCAAGCATTTTCCCCTCCAGGTCGACCCCGAGGGAATCAAGGTCCTGTACCTGGAGGGCTACCTGCGCTACGAGTTCCGCTTCCTCAAGCAGCGGCTCGATGATGACCCCGATATCAATCTGTTTGCCGTGGTACGGCGGGCCAACCCGCAGACCGCCCCGGCCCTCTCTGCCGGCAACCTGCTCACCGACCAGCGGCTGCGCGACTTCGAGGTGGTGATCCTCGGTGACATGGAGGCCAGCCTGCTCACTACCGACGAGTACGAGGCCCTGCTGCGCTGGGTCGAGTCTCCGGGCGCAGCAGGACGCCGCCGGGCACTGCTGGTGCTGGGAGGATACCACTCTTTTGGTCCAGAAGGTTTGCAAGCCACCCCGCTGGCACAGGCGCTGCCCGTCACCTTTCCCGCAGACGGCCCGCGGCAAAGCGAGCAACCCTTTGTGCTCGAACCCACTGAGGCGGGCCGGCAGCATCCCATGTTTCAGATCCTGGAAGACCGCGTGCAGAACGCCGCGCTGTGGGCGACCGCACCTCCGCTGGCCGGCTGCCCACTGGTCGAGGGTGTAAAAGCAGGCGCCGAAATCCTCGCTGTCAACCCCCAGGCAGACGTCTCAGGCCGACCGGCGCCGGTGATCGTTGTGCAAAGATATGGCGAAGGGCGCATCATGGTGCTCGGTGCCGATACGACCTGGCGCTGGAGCTTTCTGCCCCGCGCGTCCGGACAGACAGACACGTTGTTTGCCCGCTTCTGGAGCCAGACCATCCGCTGGCTCGCCGGCCGCCAGATGCAATCCGATCGGCCGCCACTGACGGTGAGCACGGACCAGCCAGAGTATGCCCTGGGCAAGACCGCCGTGGTTCGCATCGTAGTGGATCCCGATGCTGCCCGCACGGCAGCCGCTACCTCGACTGTCCCGGGCGATCAGCCCGGTGCGGCCGGCGTGTCCGGCGAGGTGGTCTGTGAAGTGCTGGATTCGGACGGCCGGGCCCAACCCCTGACGCTGCGTGCCACGGCTGCTGATCCCCATGTTTATCAAGCGAACTTCACCGCCACGCGCGCGGGCCGCTACCGCGTGGCGGCCAGCCTGGCTGTGCAGGGCAAAACGGCCGCCAATCAGTCGGCGGAGTTTCTGGTGCACGGCTCAGACGTGGAACTGGCAGACCCCGGCACCAACCGCGAACTGCTGCGTTCGCTGGCCCGGCTCACCGGCGGCCAATACCGAGACGTGGCCGAGGCCGCCTCGCTTGCGGCCGCCCTGCCACGCCTCCAGCGACGCACCAAGGCGGTCGAGCGGCACGAGTTCTGGACCTCGCCCGGTAGCCGAGGCCTGCTGTTCTGCTGCTTTCTGGCCGCCGTTACCGCCGAGTGGGTCTTGCGGCGCCGCCACCACATTATCTAGCAGGCCCCCGCCTTGAGTATGTCACGCAGGTGAGTCATGGAACTGCACCAAACCTATCCGCGGCTGATCGAAAGGCTTACCGAGGTTCGGGCTCACTGGCGGCAACGCCACGTGCTGGCGGGCATCCTCGCCGCACTGGCCATTTGGTTAGCGGCCTGGTTGGCCGCTGCGGCGGCAGATGCCTGGCTCGATCTACCAAACTCCGGCCGCTGGGGTGTGGCTGCCGCCCTGGCGGGCGTGGCCGTGCTCGTTGGCACACGCTTGGTCCTGCGACGCTGGCTGGCAGAGCAGCGTGATGACTTTTTTGCCTTGCTGGTCGAAGCACGCTATCCCGAGCTGAACAACCGCTTGATCAATGCCTTGCAACTTGGTCGCGGCCATCATTACGGCTCGCGGCGGCTGGTGGAGCAAATCGTCGCAGATGCCCTGGATACCACCGCCGAACTCGACATGCTGGCCTGTGCTGCCGATGTCCCCTTGCGGCGGCCCGCTGCCTGGCTGGCGGCGGCAGCCAGTGCATGCGCTCTGGCCTTGCTGCTCTTCCCGGGCCACCTGGCGGCCAGCCTCGTACGCGTGGTCCTCCCCTGGGCAGACATACCGCCCTACACCGCCACGCGCGTCACAAACGTCTCGCCGCAGAACAAGCGCACCTTCGAGGGCGTACCCATCACCATCTCGGCCCAGATCGAGGGCCGTGTGCCAGAGGCCGTGCTGCTGCACATGCGTCAGGCAGGCCGCCCCTGGCGCACGCTCGCCATGCAGCCAGCCGATAAAGCAGGCCGCCCTGCCGTGCGCAGCTTGCCGGCGGACGGGGCGGGGCCTGCGGCCTACGCCCATACCATCCGCCGCCCGCAGCACGCCATCGAATACTACGTCACTGCTGGAGACGGCCTCAGTGGCCGCTACCGCATCGACGTGGTCCGCAACCCGCGCATCCAAAGTTTGCGCGTGTCGATCGTCCCTCCCGCCTATACCGGCGGCCGTGCCGCGCCGTTTCAAGCCGTGGATGGAGAAGTGGCAGCCCTAGGCGGCAGCGTCGTCTGCTTGCGCGTGGAAGCAGACAAGCCGCTCGCCGCCTGCCGTCTGGTCTTCGATCATGGCCAGACCCTGAGCCTCGCCCGGCAGGCAGGCGGTCGTGTCTGGAGTACATCGTTCACACTGTGGAGCGAGCAGGCACACGGCACGCCGGACGAACCGCACGTGCGCGCCCCTGCCCGCTACCAGATCCAGCTCGACGCGGAGGACGGCTCCTGCCTCCACGACGGCCCCTGGCACGCGCTTGCCCTGCTGCGCGACCAGCCGCCGCGCGTGGCATTTGTCGAGCCGGCGCGCGACCTGCATGCCCGACCAGGCGACGCTCTCCGCCTCGTGCTCACCGCCCGAGACGACCACGGCGTGGGACCGATCCGCTTGTTCTACCGCCGTGGCGACAGCGCGGAACCGCAACTGCTGGCCTCGTTCGCCACGCCTGAAAGGCCCCGCCGCCAGCGGCGCCTCGAACACACCTGGAACCTGGCCGACGCCGGCCTCCAGGGTGGAGATGTGGTGCAATACTGGGCAGAGGTGCAGGACCTGAACTCGATCACCGGCCCCGGTACTGCCGCCAGTCCCCGCTACCACATCTTTGTGGTCGTGCCGGAGACCGCCCTCGCCGAACTTGACGTCCAGCTCGACGACTACGCAGCAGTGCTCGAAGAGCTGATCCGCCTGCAAGCAGAGAACCGCTCCCAGACGGCCTCCGGCGTCGGCTTCGAGCCGCTGGTGGTGCGGCAAGTGCTCGTCCGCACACGCACCGCCAGCCTGGCCCAGGCCATGCAGGCCGACCCCCTGGCCCCGCGTACTATGGCCGACGCCCTGACCGAACTGCACGCCGGAGACATGGCAGAGGCCGTCCGCCTGCTGGAAGCAGGCCGCGATACCCAACTCGCCGCGCGGGCCGCGGCACTCCGCCAGGAGTCTCTGCCCGTGCAAGACCGCATCTTGCACATCTTGCAAGAGTTGCTCGCACGCTTGCAACGCAACCAGCAGGCCCGCACAGCCCTCAAACGCATGGCACGTACTGATCAGGCCGCGCACACGGCTGTCACCAACGCCCTCAGTCGGCTCGTTCAGGATCTCGACCGACTGCTTGACGAACAGCAACAGCTCGCAGACAAGTTCGAGCGGCAGCCCAAGCGGCCCGTGGACGAGTTTCAGGAACCCACCACCGCCCCCTCGCCTCAAGAACTCGAAGAGTTCCTTGAGCGCTGGGAAAAGTGGGCCAAGGGCACCGTGGACGAACTGGCCAAGCTGCCCACAGGCTTCGTCGATGACTTCGCACTCCGCGAAGACGTCAACGCCGTGTTCGAGGAAATCGAGGCCGCCGCACAGCGTGCCCGCGCCGAAAAACTCGAAGTCGCCCTGGAAGACCTCGGCGCCAGCATGGCCGCCCGCATGCTGGAAGACCTCGAACTCTGGATGCCCAGCTCTCCCGATGCCACCCAGTGGATCCTCGAAGAACCGCTCGCCCAGGCCCCGCTGCAAGTGCCCGAAATGCCCCTCCCGGACGCCCTGGAGGACCTGATCGGCGACCTGCTCCAAGAAGCCGATGAGTTCGACCAGGAAGCAGACGACGTGACCAGCGCCTGGGGAGACAATCTCAATCAGGCCGGCTGGGACGTGGCAGACGGCCCGATCAGCAACTTTAGCGCCAAGGGCAAGACAGGCAACGACCTGCCGAACCAGTCCGAAATGTCCGGCCGCTCGGGCGATGGCCGTCGGGGCAAATCTTCGGGCCAGGCCGTGGGAGATACGTCGCGCGGCCTGAAAGGACGCAAGACGCCCGCACGCGTGGGCGCAGAGCCTTACGAGCCGGGCCTGCTCAAGCAAGAGGCCCAGCAGGATCCGCAGGGGGCTACCGGCGGCGGCAAGAAGGCGGGTGCCGGCCGCCGCGGTTTGCAAGGCGGCACGCCCCCTGACCTGGTGCGAGACATGGAGCGGTTGAGCCAGCGCCAGGCCGGCCTCCGCGAGCGTGCCGAGCAGGTGGCCCAGCGGCTGGAGGCGGCTGGCGTCTCCACCGTGCGGTTGCAGCAGGCCATCGAACTGATGCGCTCTGCGGAGGAGGATCTGCGAGACTTCCGCTACGAAGATGCCGCCGCCAAGCGGCAGGTTGCCCTCCAGCAGCTTCGCAGCGCCCTCGATGCCGACGACCGCGGCACGGCCGCACTGGTGAGCCGCGGCAACCTGCCCGAGCCGGTCCGTGAAGACCTGCTCCACGCCGCGGACGCCGGCTACCCCGAAGGCTACGAAACCCTGGTCCGCGAATACTTCAAGGCGCTCTCGCAGGAGGAAAGGTAATAGCGCGAGCCTGACGCGCATGCCACCCCACGCGGCGGCGGCGCCCAGCTCCCCTCTTTCTCCGGACGAATCTTCTCTTCCCTCTTTCCCATCGCTTCGGGAGGGACGCCCCTGTGCAGCGCGTGGGGTTCGGCGAGGAAAGACGGCAGATTTGGCTGCCGTAACGCCAAGAATCAGCGGGTGGACGGGAAGAGCAACCAAAGGCCGTCACCACTGAAGCACACCTCCAAGCGACCAGCGCGGCAAAACGCCGCCAAGAAACGGCGCTTCCGCTCAACTGGGTTACTTCATTAGCCACTGTACGAGCACCCCAACTACGATCCGCTCCCGGGCGCAGCAGACCGGGCGGGCAGTGCGAGAACAAGCATCCCAACCAACAAGCCGACAACTGCACCGTAAGGTCCGTAACACGGACCAAGAATTCCAAATACCCCGGCGATGCCCGCTACAAAGGGCGTAGCGATCCAGCCGGCCAAACGATTGAAGCGGAACCTGCAAATTACCGCGGCCAGCGCTGCTGCACACATGCACAACAGGACATTGCCGATTGGAACCGGCATCCCCTTGATTGCGCCATGTTCGTTCGTCCAGGAGCACCTTCAGGCCGGCGTTGTCGGATAGTCGAAGGAACTCTTAAACAAGATCTGCACCTGCCAACGCTTGGCGGGAGATAGTGCCTGGCTCGCCTCGACGATGGGGTCGATCTTGTGCTCCTTGATGCCGTCCCAGGGGACGTCGTGCAGTTCACCGCGCTTGGCAAAGAACTGCTGAAGGTGAATGTTGGAGATCTGCTTGAGAACCTTACGCAGATCAAAGACGTTGGCCATACCTGGCTCTCCAGAGTCAAGGGGAGGTGTTGGACCAAATGCTGGGCATACATTCACCATAGATGGTAGAACATACAAGGTTAGGATGCTCCCAAGTGCTGTAGCATACAGGGGATGTAGATTAATGATAGGAGCAGGTGTGCTTATAGACCCAGATGTTCTCTTGAATGAGGTGAGAGAGTTTGGTGTATTGGATAAGGTTGTTGTTGATCATCAAGCAGGGATAATAGAGAAGAGGCATAAAGAGATGGATAGAGCTGGGGAGCATTCAAGGATGATAGGTACTACAGGCTCTGGCAGTGGTCCAGCAAATGCAGATAGAGCATCAAGGATGCTTAGGTTGGCTAAAGATGTAGATAGCCTAGCAAGGCTTACTGGCGATGTATCTCAACTAGTTAATGATGCACTTGACAAGGGAGAGCATGTACTCATCGAAGGTACACAAGGTACATTCCTATCCCTATACCATGGCACATACCCATTCGTAACCTCAAAGGATGTAACAGCATCTGCTATATGCTCAGATGTTGGTATAGGTCCAAAAAGGGTTGATGATGTGCTTGTTGTATTCAAGGCTTATGTTACTAGGGTTGGCTCTGGCATGCTTGAGGGTGAATTGGATAGAGAAGAGGCAAGGAGGAGGGGATGGCTTGAAGTAGCAACTGTTACAGGTAGGGAGAGGAGGGCAGCACCATTCAACATGAGGTTAGCCAAGAGGGCTGTTATGCTT
>JAIMBC010000173.1 GCA_023511675.1 Pirellulales bacterium | reverse complement strand
GGGTACGTATCGAGGGGGTGGACCGTCTACGTGGGGCGGACGTGGTGGCCTGTGACCTGCGGGGAGGTGCGGCCCTGGTGCTGGCGGCGTTGGCGGCGGCGGGCACCACGCGGGTGTATGGCCTGCGGCACATCGACCGCGGCTACGAGGGTCTGGAGGCAAAGCTGGCCGCGCTGGGCGCCGAGGCGGTACGGCGGCCGCTGAAGCGGGAAAATCGTTGCGGGCGCGCGGGGTTCGGATTATTCTCGAATCGAGATTACCTGTTTTCACACCTGTAGCACCCAAGGGTGCCGGAGTGGAGCTGCGCAGTTCGCCGCCGGCCATTGACGCGAAAGCCTGCTTATGGTTCACCGCACGACTTCCTCCCTTTCCCCTCCGAAGCAGCAACGCGGCGTTCGCCGCGGCATGGGCGGAGCGCGCCGCCACCGAAAGCTGGGCGTGCAGCCTCTGGAGGCACGCACCCTGCTGTCGATCACACCCACCATCCCGGTCGATGACACGATTCGCGATGCCATCTATCGCGTCACCGCGTTCGACCAGTATCCGCAGCAGGTGTTGCAGCAAACCACTGAGTGGGTGGTAGGCTTCAGGCCCGGTTTTGCACCCAACCCTGCGCAGTTGAACGCCTTGCAGGCGGTGTATCTTGGTCCCACGGGGTCGATACCGGGGACGCACCGCATTGCCTTCACCAGCGGGTACAATCCGCAGGTGGCCATGGCGGGCATGGCCAATCTCACTGGGGTGGACTTTTTCTATCCGCTGGTAAAGCGAGAGGCGGCCACGCGCGCTGTGATTCTCGATCCAATCTTTTTCAAGCAGTGGCACCTGGAGAACACGGGCCAGACGGGCGGGACGCCGGGGATGGACGTGAACGTGATTCCCGTCTGGGACATGGGGATCTTTGGCACGGGCGTGACGCTGGGGATTGTGGACGACGGATTGCAATTTCTCCATCCCGACTTGCAGCCGAACTATTTCCCACTGTTGAGTTTTGACGTGATCGACGACGACCTCGATCCCACACCGCCGCCGGGGGCCTACCACGGCACGGTGGTGGAGGGGGTGGTGGGTGCACGGGACAACAATTTTGGCGTGCGCGGCGTGGCGCCGCGCTCGCTGCTGGCGGGTTTACGGCTGCTGGGGGCGCCGTTCAGCGACTTTGACGTGTCGCGCGTGCTCGCCTACGGCAAGTTGCAGACAGACATCTACGTGAACTCGTGGGGGCCGCCAGACACGGGGGTTCTGAATGACAATGACATTCCGCAATCGACGTTTGGCGGGCCGCTTCAGTTGTTCCAGATCTTGGACGGTACCACGATTGGCCGTGGCGGTTTGGGAGATGTGTACGTCTGGGCGGCTGGAAACGGCGGCGACATCGGAGACAACTCGAACTACGACGCCCTGGCGAACTTCCGCTTGGTGATCGCCGTGGGCGCTGTGGGGCATGATGGGATCATCACCCCCTACTCGGAGCCCGGCGCGAACGTGTTTATCGTGGGCCCCTCCAGTGATGGGTATCCAGTGGATCCGGCCACGATTGGAATTGTAACCACGGATTTGACCGGCAACGACGGGCTGTCGCCGGGCGATTATACAGACATTGGCCCGTTCGGGGGACCTTTCGGGTTTGGCGGGACGAGTTCCGCAGCGGCAGCGGTGGCCGGCGTGGTGGCCCTGGTCATGGAGGCCAATCCCACGCTCACCTACCGGGACATCCACCAGATTCTGGCGGAAAGTGCCCGCCGGATCGACCCCACCCACCCCGACTGGCGGAATAACGGCGGCGCCTTCAACTTCATGGTCAATCACTGGTACGGCTTCGGGATGGTCGACGCCGAGGCCGCCGTGCGGCTTGCACAGAAATGGACGCATGTCCTGCCAGAGCGCCGGTTGATTCCCAATCCCATCACGCTCCGCGGGCCGGTGGACCGCAATGGGATCACCAGCTCGATCACGCTGAGCACCGACTTGCAGATCGAGCGCGTGGAGGTCGTGGTCGACGCCACGCTGGTGGGCACGGTGGGGACGCGCGGCACGATGGAGATCGAGCTGGTCTCCCCCAACGGCACGGTCTCGCGCCTGGCCGAACAGCGCGGGGACGCGGGGGGCAACTACATCAACTGGGTCTTCTCCTCCATTCAGCACTGGGGCGAATCGACGCAAGGTACTTGGACCATTCGTGTTCGAGACCGAACGGTCGATCCCACCCTGCCCAACAATGTCAAACCGATCTTCAACCGCTGGCAGGTGCGCTTCTATGGCGTGGACAATTATGCCCCGCGTGCCAATGACGACGATGTCACCACGCCCGAAGATACGCCGCTGGTGTTCAGCGCCTTGGCCAATGACGTGGAACTGGACAACGGTTCGTTCGATCTGGCGTCGTTCACCATCGTTTCACCGACCACCAACGGCACGCTTGCCTACGATCCCAACACGGGCTCCCTCACGTATACGCCCCGTTTGAATTACTTCGGCCCGGATATGTTCACCTACACGGTGCGCGACAATCAGGGGGCGATTTCGCGCGTGGCCACCGTGAACATTACGGTCACCAGCGTCAACGATCCGCCCGTGGCCAGCAACGACGCGGCACGCACCCAACCGCTGCAATCGGTGCAGATAGACGTGCTGGCCAACGATAGCGATGTCGACATCGACAACCAGATCGACCCCACCACGGTGCAGATTGTGCAGCTTCCGCTGCATGGCGACGTGAATGTGCTCCCTTCGGGAGTGATCGTGTACTCTCCCGGTCCGAGCTTCACGTCGCTCGATACGTTCGCGTATACAGTGAGCGATACAGCGGGCGGCGTGTCGAACGCGGCCACGGTGACGATCAGCAAGGAGAATCTCGCCCCGCTGGCTGTCAATGACAGCGTGAGCATGAACAAGAACGGCGTGGGCATCTTCAATGTGCTGGCCAACGATAGCGACCCGGACGGTTTTTTGGTCCCGGGCACGGTGACCATCGGAGTGCGGCCGGTGCACGGCACGGCAGTGGTGAACGTCTCGGGCCAGATCGTGTACACGCCGCAGTTGAACTTCTTCGGCAGCGATGCCCTAACTTACACAGTCCGCGACAACGAGGGCGCCGTGTCGAATGTGGCACTGGTGACCATCAACGTGCTCAATGTGGGCGCACCGGCGGCCGGCGACCAGGAGGTGGTGGTGCCACTCGGCGGTGCGCGGGTCACCGGCGTGCTCAATGCGCTGCTGGGAGGAGGGCCGCTGTCGGCCATCTTGGTCTCACCGCCTACACACGGTTCGCTGATCCTCGACCCCCAGGGCACCTTCAGCTACACGGTTGGCCCGTCTTTCCCGGGCATCGACCGGTTTACGTACAAGGTCACCGACGGCACGCTGGAAAGCAACGTGGCCACGGTCACCATCGTGGCCCAGGAGTACGTGGTCATCCGCCGCCTGTACAACGATCTGCTGGGGCGCGGCGCCACCGAGGGAGAGATTGGTTTCTGGTTCAATGTGCTGCGACGCACCAACCGCCAGACGGTGATCAACTCGTTCCTCAACTCCACCGAGTACCGCAGCAACCAGATCCATGCCCTGTACAACCAACTGCTGGGACGTGGTGCCGACCCCCTGGGGCTGACGTTCTGGCTCGACCGGATGGCGCGCGGCAATACCCTCGAGCAGATCACAGCCGATATCACGGCCTCTGCCGAGTACTTCAGCCGCAATGGCAACACGAACGATGGCTTCGCACGCGCCCTGTACCGCGACCTGCTTGGACGCCAGGCGTCTCAGTCCGACGTCAACTTCGTGGTCTCGCAGTTGAACGGCGGCAGCACGCGGCAGCAGGTTGCCACGCAGATTCTGTTCAGCAACGAGTATGCCGGCAACCTCGTGCGCGGCCTGTACCTCGCGTATCTGCGCCGTGATGGGGAGCCGTCGGGCATCGCCTTCTGGCAGCAAGTTTACCAGTCCAACCGCTCTCGCATCCCGGTTCAGCTCGGCCTGCTGGGCAGCAACGAGTACTGGAACCGCCTGAGCTGAAACCTGGCTGAGAACTCCGCCCACAGCCAACGGCACGCCACCCGCGCCTCGAAGGTCTTCCCCTGCCCACGCACGTCAGGCCACGCCGCCTGCCGCGTGAAGACATGGCGCTTTAGCGTGGGGACCGCTCTGCCTCCCTCCGTGGCACCGCGAGGGGGGATGGGTCGCGTTTCCGTGCCCGTGGCGTCCCTGGGAGCGTGGGCCTTCCGCCCGCCAGAGCGCCGCCGTGCACGCTTCTCGCCTGTCTCCTGCTTGTGGTGCAGGGTAACCGTACACGAGTGCCATTCATGAGCTAAACCTACCTGCCGCCCCCACCGTGTCCCGTGCGGGAAGCTAGGGCGCCTGCCGTACGCTTCGGCGGCGGCTCATAGACACGCTAGCGGAGGAGGCGGGCGAGATGTCCGCCCTCCCCGGGAAAGCCCCGGGTACGCGGGCCTGTGCTACCAGCCGCCTCGCTCGCCGGGCGCGGGTGTACGGTTGCTTATGGCAGATGGTAGAAGGCGACCGCAAGCATGGCGTACACAGTCAGCAGCATCACGCCTTCCAGCCAGTTGCTTTCTCCGTCCTGGGCCACCATGTGCAGGATGCCAATGGAGATGATCACTGCCAGCGTCTCCATCACCGTGAAGTGCAAGTCCAGCACCTGGCCGTGGAGGGCCAGATTGGCAAACACCAGCGCCGGTGCCACGAACAAGGCGATCTGAATGCTGCTGCCTACCGCGATGCCCAGGCTCAGATCCAAATCGTTCTTCCACGCCACCAGCACGGCCGTCGAGTGTTCCGCGGCATTGCCCACGATGGCTACCACAATCACGCCCACGAACACCTCGGTCATGCCCAGTGCCTTGCACGCCGGCTCCAGCGAACCTACCAGCAGCTCGCTCATCACCGCGACGCCGGCCGTGGCAGCGACCAGCACGGCCAGCGAGAAGCCGGCACCCCACGCTGGGGGGCGCCCCGGCCCTTCCAAGTGTGCCTCGCTGGCAGCAGCAAACAGATGCCGATGCGTCCTGAGGATGAAGAGCAGATACAGGACGTACACGGCCCCCAACAAGGCGGCGATTTCGGCACTGATATTCCTCACTTGTGCATCGCGTGCCTGCGGCCCCGCCTCGGCCGTGAACACCTCGTAGTACATGGCGGGGATCACTAGCCCCACGGCGGCCAGGGCCAGCAGCGTGGAGCCAAGGCTGGCGGCCGTCCGATTGAATGTCTGCCGCCGGTAGCGCACTCCTCCGAGGGTCAGTGCCAGTCCCAGCACGAGCAGGGCGTTGCCGATGATCGATCCGGTGAGCGAACCCTTGACCAGGGCATATTTCTCATCACGCAGGGCCACCAGGGCGATGATCAACTCGGCCGCGTTGCCAAAGGTGGCATTGAGCAGTCCTCCCACTCCGCTTCCCAGCCTGGCGGCCAAGCACTCGGTGGCCCGGCCCATCAGCGCAGCCAGCGGAACGATCGCCAGACCGCTGGCCAGAAACACCCACAGGCCCGCCGCCTCGGCATAGTGCAGCCCCACGGCAACGGGTAACACCGCCAACAGCCCATATACGGGATTGCCACGCCAGCCAAGCCGCATCGTGCCACCCTAGCCGCAGACCACCGGATTGGCCAAGGTGCCGATGCCGTCGATGCTGATCGAGATCGTATCCCCTGCTTGCAGGGCAAAGTCGTCGGGCGGCACAATGCCCGTGCCCGTAAGCAAAATCACCCCCTCGGGAAACGTATTCTCCCTCGCAAGCCAGCCAATGAGATCCGTGTAGCTGCGGGCCATTTGATCGGCTGAGATCGAGCCCTCGTACACAAGGTGCAGCTTGCGCACAATCCCCATCCGAATCGTCACCTGCTCTCGTGGGGGCATGAAGTCTCGCAGCGTGATGCACGGGCCCAGCCCGCAGCATTGGCTGTACGTCTTGGCTTGAGGCAGATAGAGCGGGTTCTCCCCCTCGATGTCCCGAGCGCTCATGTCGTTGCCGATGGTAAAGCCCACCAGGTTGAGCCGCGAGTTCAGGACCAGTGCCAGCTCGGGCTCAGGAACAGTCCATTGAGAATCCCGCCGCACGCGCACGGGCTGGTCGGGCCCGGCCACGCGGTGAGGGGTGGCCTTCAAGAACAGCTCGGGCCTGGGGGCCTCATAGACCTTGTCGTAGAACGCGGCCGCACTCGCCGACTCGTCCATGCGGGCCTTGCGGCTGCGGATGTAGGTGACGCCCGCCGCCCACACCTCGTGCCGGTCCATGGGCGCCAGCAGCCGCACTTCCCCGAGCGGCAGCTTCCTAGCCTGAAAATCCGCCAGCAGTTCCACGACGGCCGCCGGATCGTCCGCCTCCAAGATGTCTGTGAGGGTGCGATACTGCCCACCCGTGAGATCCAGGGGCAACACGTGATCGTCCTGCAACAGGCCGACGCGATCTCCTCCTTCGGAGGAATGGTACTTGACGAGTTTCATGGCTGGCTCCGGCGCGGATTGACCCTACGGCGGCGATTGTCATCAAAGCGAGGCAGGGGGGCAAGCGGTAAGCAGCCGCCGGGGTACTGCGGGAGCTGCCCACTCACAGGCGGCGGTACTCTCGCAGGGCGGCAATCACCGCCTGCATGTCTGCCGGCAGCGGCACTTCAAACTCCAGCAGGTGGCCGCGCAGCGGATGCCGCAGCTTCAACCGGCAGGCATGCAATGCCTGCCGGGCCAGCAAGACCGTGCCATCTGCGGCAGAGCCGCTCAGTTCGCCCAGGGTGATTTGAGATCGCCCGCCATATTGCTTGTCGCACAGCACGGGGCAGCCAATCGAAGCCAGGTGCACGCGAAGCTGATGCGTCCGCCCTGTTTTGGGCAAGAGCCGCAACAGCGAGAAGCCGCGGAAACGCTCGCACACCTCATAGAAGCTCTGCGCTGGCCGGCTGTGGGGATGTTCCTTGCGAACGGCCATTTTCTCGCGCTGATAGGGGTGGATACCGATGGGCAGGTCGATCCAGTCCCGGTCCCGCTCAGGCTGGCCGCAACAGATAGCCAGGTACTCCTTGTGCACGCTGCGGCTGGCAAACTGCTCCGCCAGGGCGGCGTGGGCCTGATCGTGGCGGGCAACCACCAGCAGGCCGCTGGTATCTCGGTCAAGCCGATGGACCAAACCCGGCCGGGACGGCCCTCCCTGCGTACTGAGCTCGTTGAAATGGTATTGCAGCGCCCCAGCCAGCGTGCCCCGCCAGTTGCCTCGCCCGGGATGCACCACCATGCCCGCCGGCTTGTTCACCACCACCAAATCCTCGTCTTCGTACACAATCTCCAGCGGAATGGGCTCGGGTACCGGTCCCGTGCGCGGCAGTTCCGGGAGGTACACCTCGACGCGCTCGCCCGCCTGCACGCGATGAGCCGCCTTGCAACGCCGCCCCGCGATCCGCACCTGTGCCGCATTGATCACACGCCGCAGGTGCGTGCGGCTGTAGGCAGGAAGCTGCTGAGCCAAGAACCAGTCCAGCCGCGCGCCAGCATGGGCGGGCGGTACGACAAGCACCAGCGGTTCTCCCTGCGGCGGTTTGGCGCGGCGGGGCATGGTGGCATCCTACGGGGATCGTGTGGCACGGCTCGCCTTGGCTGGGGCGAACACGCAAGCAGCCTATCATACGTCTACGCGACGTTCGTAGCCCGCATGGCTGCGGCCTGTGCGGCCGGCCGCACGATGTGGAGGATGCACAGTGGCCGGCCCGGCGCGGCATGCGATTCTAAATGCTATGGTTTCAATGGCCCGCATTCGCGGGCAGGGGGGTTGTGTGCCGGGCATTCGCCGTGGCGCCCCGCAAATCAATCTCGTTGCCAGGACCGGGGGGAATTTCTGATGGCGTCCAGCGTTTCTCTGTTGCGTGCTGCGCGGCATGCGTGGCGGTATACGGCGGCCATGGTGGCCGCGCTTTCGATCTTGGGCTGGCAGGCCGTGTGTGCAGGAGCCGACCATGTGTTCTGCGTGGAGGAGGATTGGGAGCTGGTGGTGGGCGAGCCGGAGCAGGGGGTATGCGCGCCGCAGGTTACCTGCACGATGGCGCCGACCACGCGCATCGAGCAGGGCTATGCTGCGTTCGACCTGAATCACCGCAGCCAGCCCGAATTTGTGGCGGGCGGCATGCAGCTCCATGTGTGGAGCCCGGCCCATCCTCTGGCAAGTGCCGCGGCCACTAAGACAGGCATGCTGCGCCACGCGGGCGAGACCGTCCGCTGGACGCAGCGGATGGTCCTCTTTTCCCACGTGCTGTATTTCTCCATTGCCGATGGGCAATCGCAGACCTGGGGAGCTTTCAACAGCAGCCACGGTCTGGCAGCAATGGTGGCCACCTCGCTGGAGAATCTGGACCAGTACTCGCCCGAAGTTTCCGCAGAGCACTCGGGAATCGGCTATGCGGCCAATCGCGTGCAGTCGCTCAAATTGCTCCGCGTGCGGAGATACTGGTCCAGCGGCGCCGTCACCGTGGACGAGACCGTGCGCGTGGTTCACGAACGTTAACGCGGCTTGGCGACGTCAGATACGACATGGGGGAAATCGAGATGAAACGCTTACCATCAAGGCGGCGGACGCGCCGCGGCAGTGTGCTGATCCTCACCGCGCTGCTGCTGGTGTTCATGGTGGGCATCGTGGCCATGGCCGTGGACCTGGGTTATCTCGCCGTGGCCCGCAGCGAGCTACAGCGTACGGCAGATGCGGCCGCCATGGCCGCTTGCTGGGATCTGATCGACCAGGGTCCGCTGGGGACGCCGGTCAACCTCACTGCCGAGATTCAGACCGCGCGGCAGACGGCCGCAGCCTACGCGGCCCTCAATCCGGTGTGCAACAGCGCGCCGGTGCTGAGCACCAGCGAAAGCAACTCGCCCGACGGAGACGTGGTGATCGGGCAGCTTGTGGATCCCTCGGTGCCCGGGGCGCCGATGGTCTTTAGCAATCCGAACCTCTACAACGCCGTGCAGGTGACGGTGCGGCGCACCAGCAGCTCCAACGGCGAGGTGCCCTTGTTTTTCGGCCGCGTGTTCGGCCAGCAGAGCAAGCCAGTCACGGCCACAGCCACGGCCGCCTTGCTGAACAACATCGGGGGGTTCACGATTCCCTCGGGTGGCGGCAACCTCGAGCTGCTGCCCTTCGCCCTGGACGAGGGGACCTGGAACAATCTGCTCGCTGGGGGGGGCAGCGACCTGTGGAGGTACAACGAGGCCACAGGCACGGTCGGCAGCGGCCCCGATGGCATTCGCGAAATGAACCTGTATCCGCAGGGCACCGGCTCTCCGGGCAACCGCGGCACGGTCGATATCGGCAGCAGCAACAACTCGACGGCCGACATCGCTCGCCAGATCCTCCACGGCGTCAACGCCAGCGACCTGGCCTATCACGGTGGCAGCCTGAAATTCGATGCGCAAGGCTTCATCTACCTGAACGGAGACACCGGCATCAGCGCCGGTGTCAAGGACGAGTTGGCGGCGATCATCGGCAAGCCGCGCATCCTTCCCGTGTTCCGCAGCGTGACCAATCCGGGTAACAACGCCACCTACCAGATCGTCACCTTTGTGGGTGTGCGGATTCTGGAGGTGAAGCTCACCGGCTCGATGAGCAGCAAGCGGGTGACCATCCAGCCGGCTCGCGTGATTACCCAGGGTGCCATACCGGCTACCGGCGGAACGAAAAGCTATGCCGTCTATTCGCCGGTGTGGCTTGTCCGCTGAGCGACAGGGGGATCAGAGATGACATGCCAAATGCAACATTTCGGGGCACGGCGCACTTCGGCAGGCCGCTCGGTGCGACAGTCTGCAGTGAGGCCGCGGCGACGTCACCCACCGCGCCGGGGTGCCGCCGCGGTGGAGCTGGCCGTAGTGCTGCCGTTGTTCGTACTGCTGGTGTTCGGCACTATTGAATTCGGGCGGATGGTGATGGTGCAACAGCTCATCACCAATGCAGCCCGCGAGGGCGCGCGAAGCGCGGTACTGGATGGAGCCACGACGGCACAGGTCACCGCGGCCGTCAGCAGCTATCTCTCAGCAGCGGCTGTGTCTGGAGCCAGCGTCGTCGTTTCGCCCGATCCCCCTTCCAGCGCCCCGTATGGCAGCAGCGTGACCGTTACGGTGAGCGTGCCCTTCGAAGCGGTAAGCTGGCTCCCCTCACCCATGTACCTGGGAGGGAAGACCTTGCGGGCCCAGTGCGTAATGCGTCGAGAGACCGTCAAGTAGTGGAGGATTGGCACGGCGGCGACGTCGCCCCGTAGGCCTGCCAGAGTCCGCCGGAGATGCCCACCTTCTTCGCCTCCCCCCGGGCAGGGGGACATGCCCCCCGAGACGCAACGCTGCTGGGAGAACCAGCTTACGTCATTTCGCCTGGCAGGGGTGCGCAGCGGCAGGTCTCCACCATAAAGGCGGAGGCCAGAGCGCCTCGCCGCGCCCCTCTTCGTTCTTGCCAGAGGTGCAGGTAGCTGCCGAGCGCGGTGGTGCTCGTTCGCAGGGACCGCGGTTGCCACAAGCATCTAAGACGCCGCCAGATACGGAGGTGCCCGGCCATCCGCAAGCTCTAGGGCAGGAAGCTCGCCGAGGTGCCGCCATAGAGGCAGGTTGCCTGGCCGTGGCGAGCAGCCTCCCTCCCAGGGATGAACACACTCTCGGCGCTGGGCGGAAAGCCGGTTGCTTCGCGTGGCAGGGAAGACAGCTTGCCCGCCAGATGGTTGTCTGCTGGTCGGCATCGCATGCAACGGCGCCGGGCGGCGCACGGAGGGCCAATGTCCTCATCATGGTGCGATTCGCAGGTGGCGGCCGCGGCCAGCGCCCAAGGGGCCAACAGAGCGGCGGCCTGCACGAGGGCTCAGTCGAAACTTGACCCGCACGCTCGCGTTCGGCCTATCAGCATGGTACGCTAAATGGCACAGGTGGCACCTTTCACGGGGTGCAGGGCGTGCACTTGAGGTGGCGGGCCGAGGTCTCATCTGGTAGCGCTGGCAAGACAAGGAGATACGCATGTCTGGTTGGGTTCGAACGATGACGGCGGCCGCCCTGCTGTGCGGATGCGTGGGAGGGCACAGGAGTACGGCGGATGAACCAGCGGCGGGAATTGCAGGTCGCTGGAAGCTGGTGGTGCTCAGTTATGGGCCGGACGAGTTTGCGGTGGCAACGCTTGCCTCGCCTGTGGCGGGCAAGCTGGATGGCACCCTGGACAGTAGCCAGCAGCAGTTGGGGCAGATGCAGCTTGTTGAGGCGGCGTATGTGGACGAGGTGATTCGCCTGAGCCTCGAGGCGGGGCGGCTCGGCGTGCTGCGCTTCATGGGCAAGCTGGTGGCCGACGGCGACGACGCTGGCCGCATCCTGGGCACGATTGAGATTGGCGGCAACATGCATCCTGCCCGGCTCGAACGCACCGAGGAGACGACGCTGGCGCCGCTGGGCCGTGGGGAGTTCCTTCGAGAGGTGTTCTCCGTCCTGCAAGAGGAGAGCGAGCCGGCCGACAAGGTGGCCAAGCTGTCGGAGCTGATTGAAAAGGCCAAGGCACCGTATGCTGAGCAGGCATACGCAGCCATTCTGACGCTGGCACCCGCCGCGGGCCTTACGGACGACGAGGTGCAGAAGCGCGTCGATCAGTGGACGTCCATGGCCGCTCGCTACGGCGACGGCTATCTGTTTGAAGTACGCCTGAAGGCCGCGCAAGCGCTGGCAGGCGCGGAGCGGCTGGCGCGGTTGGCCGTCTCGCAGGCCCAAGAGGCCGTGAAACTGCTGCCCAAGGACGCGTCGGCCGAGAAGCAGGCGCGTGCCTGGCAGATGGTGGCTGCGGCAGGCAACGCGGCTGGTCTGGCAGACCTGGTGTCTCAGGCCGAGGGAATCCTGGCCAAGCTGGAGGCCCAGCTCGATGCTGAGTATCTGGCCAAGGTTCCACCCTTTAAGCCGGAAAAGTTCGCAGGCCGCAAGCGATCTGAGAACAATCGGGTGGTGGTGATGGAGCTGTTCACCGGCACGCAATGTCCCCCCTGCGTGGCAGCCGATGTGGCCTTCGACGCACTGCTCAAGACCTATCAGGCGGATACGCTGGTCGCCCTGCAATACCACCTGCACATCCCAGGACCGGACCCCCTCACCAATCCGGACTCGGAA
Organism: Pirellulales bacterium; assembly: GCA_023511675.1. Classification (GTDB taxonomy): domain Bacteria; phylum Planctomycetota; class Planctomycetia; order Pirellulales; family JAIMBC01; genus JAIMBC01. The sequence goes on along the minus strand of JAIMBC010000173.1, from coordinate 755 downwards.
GCCCGCTCGGCCTACTACCAGGTGGGAGGTACGCCCTCCACCTACTTCAACGGCCTGGAGGCTGCCGGCGGCGGCGGCGGCATGGCCAACGCCCAGGCCAAGTACGAGCAGTATCGATCGATCATCGACCCGGCCTTGGAAGACAAGGCTCAAGCCTCCATCGACCTGAAGGTGAAGCGCGATGGAAGCAAACTCACCATCTCGGCCAAGGTCCGCCGAAATACCAACGGCAAGCAAGGCGACGATGCCGACTCAAGCCTCCGACTCAGGTTGGTGCTGACCGAGGAGACTGTGCGCTACGTGGGCGGCAACGGCATCCGCTTTCACCACCATGTGGTGCGCGCGTTTCCCGGCGGCGTGGAAGGCCAGCCGATCAAAGGAAACCGCGCCAGCGCTGAAGTGACCGTCGACCTGAACGACGTGCGCAAATCGCTGCAAGAGTATCTGGACCAGGCCGGCCAGCAGAATCCTTTCCCCAAGGCCCTGCCGCCCATCGAGCTGGATGACCTCGCCGTCGTCGCGCTGGTGCAAGACGACGCCGATCATTCCATCTTGCACGCCGTCTCGGTGCCCGTGCCCAAGGAATAGCCCCTGGCCCGGTTGCCGGCACGCCCAGACGCTCCCCGATGGAGGGCCACGGCCGGTCGTGGCCGTGATGGGGGCTTGCCCTTTGCGCTTTTCCGGACGCGACGGAGCGCGTCCCTCCAGGGCCCGGACGCGACGGAGCGCGTCCCTCCTGGCCTCGGAGGTAGCGC
>JAIMBC010000172.1 GCA_023511675.1 Pirellulales bacterium | reverse complement strand
GCGCTCGCGCTCCGCCGCCTCGTCCAGCCGCCACGGGACGACCCGGTCGACGCCCCCAGGAGGCCGCCAGGGCACCACTCTGGATCTCACCATCACAGCCGGCGCGGATCTGGAAGGCGTCAACCAACTCCTCTTCTCTCACCCCGGCATCACCGCCCAGCAGAAGACCTCCCCTCCCACACCCTTCCGCCAGACGCCTGAGCCCATCCCCAATCAGTTCACAGTGACCATTGCACCGGACGTTCCGCCCGGCGTCTATGATGTCCGTGCCGTAGGCACCTTCGGCGTGTCCAATCCTCGCGCCTTCATGGTGGGGGATCGCGAAGAGCTGCTCAAACAGGCAGGCATCAACACTCAGGAAAAAGCCATGCCGCTGCCCCTGGAGACATGGTGCAGCGGCCAGTCGGATGGTGCCGCCGCGGATTGGTACAGGCTTGCCCTCAAGCAGGGCCAGCGGCTGGTGGTGGACGTGTGGGCACAACGTCTTGATTCGCGCATGGATGCCACCCTGCTGCTACGCGACGGGCAGGGGCGTGAGCTGGCACGCTCGCGGGACGTAAACGGCAAGGATCCGTTGGTCGACTTCGCCGTCCCTGCCGATGGCGACTACTTCTTGCAAGTGTTCGATGCCGTGTACGCAGGGGGGCCGGAGTACTACTATCGTCTGCTGGTCACCGCCGGCCCGTACATCGACTTCATCCTCCCGCCCATGGTTCCCGCCGCCACCCGCAGCGAGGTTACGGTGTATGGGCGTAACCTGCCCGGGAGCGTGCCTGCTGAGGGCATCGGCGTGCAGGGCCAACAGCTCGAAAAACTCTCCGTGCCCGTCGAACCGCCCGCCGAGACCGCACCGATTGCGGCGGCCCCCCCAGGACTAGCCCGCCCCGAAGCGGCCGTGCTCGATGGCTTTGAGTTCCGTCTGCCAGGCCCTGCCGGCCTTTCCAACCCCTTCTACTTAGGTTACGCCCTGGCCCCCACGCTCGTTGAACAGGAACCCAACGACGCGCCAGCACAGGCGCAAAAACTCTCCCTGCCCTGCGATTTGGCCGGCAGCTTCCAGCACCGTGGCGACCAGGACTGGCTGGAGTTCTCTGCACAGCAGGGCGAGGTGTGGTGGATCGAGGTGTTCTCGCAACGCATGGGATTGCAGACGGATCCCTCGGTGCTCCTCACGCGGGTGGGCGTCGACAATCAGGGTCAGGAACAGATGGCGGATATAACTGAGCTGGACGACGAACCCAAGAATGTCGGCGGCTTGCAGTTCAACTCGGCCAGTGGGGATCCCGTGTACCGGTTCGCCGTGGCCGAGACGGGCAGATACCGGTTGCTTGTGCGCAATCTGTACGCCACGGGCAGTGAAGGCGACCCGCGTTCGCTGTACCGTGTCTGCATCCGGCCGGAGAATCCTGATTTCCGGCTAGTGGCGCTGCAGCCGTATCCAGGCAACGCGCGCACGCAGGTGCAACCATGGGGGAGCCTGCTCCGCAAGGGCGGCACCCTGATGTTCGATGTGTTCGCCTTGCGGCGCGACGGCTTTGCCGGGCCCATCGAATTGCGCGTGGAGGGCCTGCCTGAGGGGCTGTCGGCCGCGCCGGTCACCCTGCCAGCCGGCCTCGATGCCGCCACGGTGGTGATCACGGCCGCAGAGCAGGCAGCCGCTTGGGTCGGCAATATCCAGATTGTAGGTAAGGCGAAGATTGGCGAGGCCGAACGTACGCATGTGGCCTGGCCGGCGAGCGTGCTCTATGCAGCCCAGCAGAATCTGCCAGGCAAGGCCAGACTGGCGCGCAGCCTGCCGCTAGCAGTGAGTGCCACGGAGTCCGATCCATTGCTGGTGGAGATTGCGGCAGAACAGCCGCTAGAAATGTCTCTGGCCGGTCAGCTTTCGATCCCCGTTAAAGTGGTGCGGCGGGGAGAGATCAAGGCACCCATTACGCTCACGGCCCTCAACTTGCCGCCCAATATCGGCGCGCAGCAACTCGCCCTCGACCAGAATACCAACGAAGGTGCGCTGGTCCTTCAAGTCAACGCCAATGCCTCTCCAGGGGAGGCCACGCTGTATCTGCAAGCACAGACCACCGTCGGCTACCGCCGCAATCTTGCCGAAGCTGAGGCCGCCGCGGCCGCCAAGGCCGAACTTGAAAAGATCGCAGCGGAGCTGGCCGCCAAAGCACAAGAGGCTGACCAGGCCAAACAGCGAGCGGACCAGGCCGTATCCGAGGCGGAAGTGGCACTCAAGCAGGCCCAGGAGGCCCTGACTGCCGCAGAGGCAGAGGCGGCCAAGGCGGCCGAGGCAGCCAAGAACTCGCTCGATCCCGCCGCCGCTGCCAAGGCTGCTGCAGACGCCGATCCCAACAACGCAGACCTTGCCAAGGCCGCGCAAGAAGCCCAACAAGCGGCCGACAGCGCCGCCGAACGCGCCAAGGCCGCTCAAGACGCCGTCGCGGATGCGCGCAAGAAGGTCGAGCAGGCTCAAGCCGCCCTCGACAAGGCCAAGGAAGAGCAGGCCAAGGCCGTCCAGGCCGCACAAGATGCGGCCACCCTCGCCAAGGCCGCTGCGGACGCGAAGACCGCCGCCGAGCAAAAGGCCGCTAACCTGGCCAACGCTGCGGCCCCTCGCGACGTGAACGTGTTCCTGCCGTCGGTGCCGGTGACCATCCGCATTCTGCCCTCGCCGGTGGCTGCCACGCTCACCGCGCCGCCCGCTGTGAAGCAAGGCGCCACGGTGGAAATACCCGTAGCGGTCATGCGCCGCTTCGGCTTTGCCGATGCGGTCAACCTCGAGCTTGTCAACCCCAACAACGTTGCCGGCCTACAGGCCCAGGCCGTCAGCATTCCAGGCGATGCCAACGAAGGCAAGCTGGTCATCCAGCTAGCCGCCGATGCCCCCCCCGGTACCCATGCCCTAGCCGTCAAGGTCACGGTGAACTTCAACGGCGCGGCGCTGGCCACCCAGCACAGCTTCACTCTTACCATTGAGGCCGCGCAATAGATCTCAGGTGCCACGATGAAAGCGATTCCTGCTTCTGCCGTGCTCTTCCGCACGCTGGTTGCCGCTGCGGCGATCGTCCTCGGCCAACTGCCGGCCCCTCGGCCTGCGCATGCGGCCGACGAGACGATCCCCATTGCCCGGCTAGAGCGCGATACGCCGGTGGACTTCGAACGCGAGATCCTGCCCCTGCTCAAGCGAAGCTGCCTGGCCTGCCACAACCGCACCAAGGCCGAAAGCGGCCTGGTGCTGGAAACGCCCCAGACCATCCTCCAGGGCGGAGATAGCGGACCGGCCGTCATCGCCAACAATAGCGCAGAAAGCCTGTTGCTGCGCCGCGCCAGCGGTGTGGACGGGATCATGCCCCCCAAGGACAACAAGGCCGCGGCCAGGCCACTCACCAGCGAAGAACTCGGCCTGATCAAGTTATGGATCGACCAGGGCGCCACCGGCACCGTCAGCGGCACCGAGGTGCTCAACTGGCAGCCGCTTCCGCCGGGAGTAAACCCCATCTACGCGGTAGCCGTGTCTCCCGACGGCCAGTTCGCCGCCTGCGGCCGTGCCAACCAGATCTTTATCTATCACCTGCCCACCCAACGCATGGTCTGCCGGCTGACCGATCCCGAATTGCTCAGCCAGGGCGTGTACCAGCAGCCGGGGGTGGCCGACCTGGATCTCATCCAGTCTCTGGCCTTCAGTCCTGACGGTATGACCCTGGCCTCAGGGGGATTCCAGACCGTCAAGCTCTGGCGGCGTCCCCGTGATGTACGCGAACTGTCTATAGAAACCGGCATCACCGAAGGCCCCGTGGAGGTCGCCACCAGTCCCGATGGACGCTGGCTGGCCGCCGCAACTCAGGACAATGCCATCCGCCTCATCGACCTTGCCGCAGGCCAGCAGGCGGCCCTGCTCAGCGGCCACTCCGGACGCGTCACCGCCCTGAGATTCTCGCCCGATGGTACCCGCCTTTGGTCCGCCGCGCTCGACCGCACCGTGCGTGCCTGGTCCGTGCCCGATGGCGCCATCACGGCACGCATCGATACCCCCGCTCCGCTTGCTGCCTTGACGCTCGTCAACGGCGGCCAGCTCCTTGCCACCGCCGGCGACGAGCCCATCATCCGCCTCTGGAACGCACCCACCGCCCAGCCCGCCCAGCCCGCCCTCCCCAAGCCCGCCACCAGTCTCGCTGCCTCTCCCGAACGCAATCTCGCCGCCTGCGGCAGCGCCGATGGCTCGCTGCACCTGCTCGACCTGGCAGCAGGTCAGGTTGCGCAAACCTTGTCTGGCCCTAGCGCAGCCCTACTCTGCGTGGCCTGGCAGATCGGCGGTGCACGCCTGGCTGCCGGAGCTGCTGACGGCTCGGCGTGGATCTGGGACGCCGCTACCTACCAGCCCGTGGCGGCGCTGGCCGCCGGTCCGCAAGAAGTGACCGCCGTGGCCTTGCACCCCAGCGGCAATCAGGCTGCGACGGCTACAAGCGACGGGCAGCTTCTCCTCTGGAAGCTCGACGTGCCCGCGCCGCGGCCCCTCCTTGACTCTGCCGACGAGGCTGCGGCTACCGTGATGACGGTCAGCCGAGATGGACGCCTGGCCGCTACCGCCGGAACAGCCGGCGGACAGCCGGCCATCCTGGTGCGCGAGCTGGCCACGGGCAATACCGTCGCGACGCTCCTGGGACATACGGCAGCCATCGCGTCTCTGTCTTTCAGCCCAGACGGCTCGCGTTTGGCCTCCGGCGGCCAGGACAATACGGTACGCGTCTGGAACATGGCGGACGGCCAGCCCATCAGCCAATTTGGGGCCCACGCGGCCCCGGTTACTGCCGTGGTATTCAGCGGCTCCGGCCAGGAGGTGGTGAGCGGCGCGGCGGACGGCAGCCTGCATCTATGGAACGCTGCCGATGGTGCGGCCCTGCGGCCTTTCTCCGGGCATGGCGGCGCGATCGTCGCGGTTGCCTACGCGGCAGCCGGCCAGCGCGTGATCTCCAGCTCTGCGGATGGCACGCTGCGCTTCTGGAACGCGGCGGATGGCCAGCAATTGGCCTCCGTTACGCCCCCTGCGCCCCCCACGGCCATGGCGCTAGCGCGGGATGAGAGCCGCCTAGCGTTGGCATGTGCCGATCAAACCATTGTGCTCTACCAGACGGCCGATGGGCAGGTGCTGGCGACACTTCCCGCCGGCGCGGCGGTGCGCTCTCTGGATTTCAACGCGGATCACACCCGGCTGGCTGCCGTTACCGGAGAAGATCGCGTGGTGGTGTGGGAACCGGGGCGGCAGGCCGTGCAAGAGACGCTGCGTGTACCGGCGGGTGTGGCTGCGGCAGCCTTCACCGCACAGCCAGGCGAACTGCTTGTGGCATCTCAAGACAAGCTCATTACCTTGCAGGCCCTGCACCACGAACGCGCCCTCCCCTCCCTGGGACAGAAAGTCGTGGGCCTGGCCTATGCTGCGGACGGCTCGCTGATTTACGCCGCGGCGGCTGATGGCACGCTGCGCGCCTATCAAATTGCCGATGGCCAGCAACGCTTCAACACTTCTCATGGAGCAGCGGTGCACGCTCTGGCACAAAGTCCAGACGGCCGCTTTCTGGCCACAGCGGGCGAAAACGGACAGATCCGTGTGTGGAATGCTGATGGCTCTCCTGCCGCCAAGGGAGAGTTGGGCGGTTTTTCGGCCCCTGTGGTTCGCGTAGCTTTTTCAGCGGACAATGTGTACGTGGCCGGCGGAACGGCGGCGGGCGAGGTGCGGATCTATCACGTAGCCGATGGAGCCGTGGTGCAGACGTTTGCTGAGCATGCAGCCGGGATTACTGGCATGGCGGCTCGGGGACAGGCTGGCTTTGTGTCAGCATCTGCGGACGGCGCCGTACGGCTGTGGTACGTGTGGGCTGTGCGCCAACTAGCGGGGCATGGGGGGCCCGTCGTCGCTCTGGAGACCCATCCCGCTGCGGCCACGCAGATCATTTCCGGCAGCCAGGATGGCACGGTAAGACTTTGGAACACAGCCGATGGGGCTGTTTTGCAGCAGCTCAATCATGGGGCGCCGGTTGCCGGTGTGGCGGTTCGTCCAGATGGACAAAGGTTGGCGTCCGTAGGCGGCAACCTGGTCAGGCTGTGGAACGCCCAGAATTACCAGCAGGTTGCCGAACTCAAAGGAGAGATGCGCAGCCAGCTTCGCGTGTCGGAACGGGAACGGGCTTTGGCTGCGGCACGCAGTCGCGCAGCGGCGGAGGGACAGCTTGTGGCGGCCGCCGAGCAGCTTGCCGCCGCCGAGGCTGAAAACCTCAAGCGTGCCATGGAGGCGGCAGCTACGGCCCAGAAGGCGCTCGATGAGAAGACCGCGGCAGCCAAGGCTGCCGAAGAGCCGAAGCTGGCCGCAGAAAAAGCCGTGGCAGACGCCAGGGCAGCGGCCAAGGCGGCAGAGGAGGCACTCGCCGCGGCCGTCAAAGCTGTAGCAGATGCAGAAGCGGCCAAGAAGGCAGCCGACGAGGCCGCGGCTCAGGCCAAGACCGAACTGGACAACGACGCCGGCAATGCCGAGAAGGCCAAGGCCCTCGAAGAAGCCCAAAAGGCTGCCGCTGACGCTGCCACGGCCCTGGCCTCGGCCCAGGAGGCCAAGACCAATGCTGAGAAGGCCGTGGCCGATACCGCCGCAGCACTGAAGGCAGCCATGGACGATCTGCCGGCCAAGGTCAAGGCCTTTGACGATGCCGAGGCCGCGCGCAAATCGGCAGAAATCACCAAACAAGCAGCAGACAAGGCCGTGCAATCTGCCATGACACTGGCCCAGAAAGCGGCCGATGCCGTGCCCGCTGCCAAGGAGGTACTGGCTGCGGCCGAAGCGCGTGTCAAGGAGGCTGAGGCGCAGCTTGCCGCCGCGCGCGAGGCTGCCGCTGCGGCCGAACAGCCCCTGCACGCGGTCGCCTTCAGTGCAGAGGGCGGCTTGCTGGCCGCCGGTGGCGAGGATCGGCTGGTCCGCTTGTGGAGCAGCGAAACCGGCGCCGCCGTGGACACCATTACCGGCCACAATGCACCCGTGCACGGTCTTGCCTTCGCCGGTTTGCGCCTCGCCACCGCCGCCCCCGATGGCGCTGCCATCGTCTGGAACACCAGCCCCGAGTGGACCTGGATCCGCACGCTGTCTCCTTCCACCGGCGTCATGCTCGTAGATCGCGTCACGGCACTCGATTTCAGCCCAGACGGCTCCCTGCTGGCCGCCGGCAGCGGCGATCCCTCGCGCAGCGGCCAGCTCGTGATCCTCAACCCTGCAGACGGCACCGTCGTCCGCGAATTGCCTGATGCGCACAGCGATACGGTCCTCGGCGTCGAGTTCTCTCCAGATGGGGTGTATCTCGCCTCCTGTGGAGCCGACAAGTTCGTCAAGGTGTTCGAGACCGCTACCGGCTCGTTCGTCAAGGCCTTCGAGGGGCACACCCACCATGTGCTGGGCGTGAGCTGGCGGGCTGATGGCAAGGTGCTGGCAAGTTGTGGAGCGGACAACGCCGTCAAGGTGTGGGACTTCACCAGCGGCGAGCAACGCACCACGATCGGCGGCTTCGGCAAGGAGGTGACCTCCATCCAGTTCATCGCCGAGGGGTCTCTGATCCTCACCTCGTGCGGCGACCGCCTTGTGCGCCGCCACAATGTCGATAACGGCCAGAACACCGTGAACTATGGAGGAGGTGCCGACTTCATGTACGCCGCAGCTACAACCCCTGACGGCAAGATCCATGTTGCTGGCGGCCAGGACAGCGTGCTCCGCGTCTGGAACGGAGACAACGGGCAGGCACTGTTCAGCTTCGAGCCGCCGCCCCAAACGCCTCCGCCGGCTCAGGCCGCGCGGTAAGACTTTCCACTGGTGCGCGCCAAGGGAGCCTCTCCGGGCGCGCCGGCGTCTCGCCAGATTCGCGGTTGTGCGCCGCTGGGAGCGCAAGCGTCTCACCTGCTCCGCCGCTGCGGCCCAAACATCGCGCTCGCATTTAAAAGCGACGTAGCTCTGCGTGCCTGTGACTTCCTCGCCGACGCATGCAGCCAGCCCGCTCGCCTGCATCCTTATCCAGGGGTGGGGTAGAAAGGTTGTGTCCGTCTTGCGACTGGCACCACTGCACGGTCATCTCGCGCTGCGGCTGCACAGGGGTATACCCGCCGGTCACTTTCCCCCGCTGATCCAGACAGGCTGCGTGAAGGCGCCGTTGGCCGCTACATCCCACACTTCGAACCTGACCCAGGTGCGCCCCGCCAGAGCGGGCCGGAACACCAGCGTGCGGCGTCCGAATGGACCGCTGTCCGCCAGGTCGATCCGCTCGCGGTACACACGTTGGCCGTCGCCCGAGATCACCTCTGCGAACTTGAGGGGAAAGGTCCACTCCAGGGTGGCACGCAGCTCCACGCGGTCGCGGCCCGCCAGTTCTACCGTTTCGCCGCTCTGCCTCCCGTCCACCGTAAACTCGCCGATCAGCACCTCGCCCGTGGTGACGAAAAAGCGGCCGTGCTGCAAGGCGTCCAGCAGGGACTGCCAGCCCTCGTAGTAGTTCGGCAGCCGCTCCAGCCGCACATAATTCACATTCATGTGCCCGAACAGCTCATGCGTGTGGTCAATCTTGAAAACATCCACCTCGCCCAGCACATACTTTTTCTGCCCCCAATTTGCCATGTCGTCTAGCAGATCGAGCACGCGCTCGCCCAGCCGCTCGCGCGAAAGGTCGGCAGGCATGGCCTTCCACGCACCGCCTACCCAGAAGTCAGCGAGGTAGAAGTCCTCATGGCGAAAGACGTCTGGCGTCCAGCTCGAGGCCTTGATGCGCGGGTGGGCGGCCCAGACCAGCGCTTGCTCGCGCCGTACGAGTTCGATCATGTCCTGTCGGCTGCCGACGCGGTAGAAAGGGCCGTAGAGAGGATGTTCGTCGATAAACGGCTCGCCGGGGCGCCGTTGCATCACCCAGTACACCGGCCGCGGAAACAGGCTCATCCAGTGGCCTGGGTGTCTTCCCTCCGCCGGGAGGCCCAGAAACTCGTTCACTTCTTCTCCGGGGATCAGCAAGAACTCCTCGTCAGACAGCCGCGCACACTCGCGGAACAGCATTTCCAGCTCCGGCAGCCGTAGCGGACCGGGGTCTTTCTGGTGGCCGTCTCCATGAAAATCGGCCAGGTGCACGGCGTTCACTCCCATCTGCTTGAACACGTTCACGAATTCCGGCACGGTCTGTGCCTTCTGCTCCATTGCTGTGACAGCCACCGCCATGTGGTAGTGGCTAGTGAAGGTGATGTGCCCGGGCAGAGGGACGAATCGATCGCCACGCGTAAAGCGCAGCCCTTCCTCCAACGCTTGCTCGCCGCCGCTGGCGGACAACAGGTAAAACACCCCCAGACGCTGCTTGGTCCCCGGGGGGGCATTGAACCACGGTTCAAACGCTCGGCCACCGTCCGGCACCTGCCGCACGCCGAAGCCAAAAGGCACGTCCTGCCCCGCATGCCCGCGCCCCAACCACACAAAACCCAGATTGTCGGTCCAGTCCCGGGGAAACTGGTACTGGTGCGGCGGCGGCAGACAGACCACACTGCCGTGCTCGCACTCCGCCGCCAGCATGCGGTGCCGCACCGCCAGCGGCCGATCCAACGCCTGCTCATCCGCCAGGCACGCCTCCACCCTGCCCTCCGTAGTGTGCCACACGAAGCGCCGCCAGCCGGCGCCTCGGCCGATCAGGGCTGTGTCGTAGAGAATGGCACGGCGGTCCTCAGTCGTAGACAGCACTGCCTCCACGTGGACCAGTGGGCAGCCGGCATAACAGGTAAATGCCAGCTCTCCGGAAAAGCTGCCCATGGTGAGTTCACTGACGCTCACCGTCGCGCGGCGGCCCGAGCTGCTGACGGTCACACGCCGGCGCGCAAGCCGTGAGGTGTAGGTGCGATACGGCCTGCTTGCCGGCTTGTCGAAAAATACATTCCAGATGCTCATCTGCGGCGGGCGGCCAGGTGGCGCCTCCCGCGTTCCCACGGTGAGGAAGACGGTCGGCTCGACGCTCAATAACAGGGGCGTCGATGGCGCACTCTCGCCTTCTGCCAGGCCGAGCTGTTTGATCAGCGGACGATCCATCCGCAAGTCCAACACCAACTCGCCGTACATGGTCTCATCCGTCGGCCAGCGGACCACCACCGATTCCTCCACCTGCCGCACCTGGACGCCACACCCCTCAGAATAGTGCGTCGGATCCACCGCCACCTGGGCCGCTGACTTGCCCGCTAGCGCACAGACTACCACCCCCAGAATACAGCAGAAGCGAATACCCATGACAACCTCCTGGTGCACCAGCGCACCGATCAGCAGCCCGCATACATCTTCGAGGCTCGTGCAGGGACAGCTCGTTCAGAGGATAGTGTCCCGAGCGGCTGACGCATGCCGCGATGAGCCGCGTGCCGCCCCCTGTGGCCCGCTCTGGGGTGGACGGCCACGGCCACACGATCCTGCAACAGAGCAGCATTCACTGGTAATGTCTCAGCGAAGCCGCCGCTCACAGAATACAAGGCACGCCTTGCCCCGTCCACCTCCTTTCGCACGGTATTGGCTGCGACGCCCCCTCGGGGCCTGCCCATGCCGAGTCTTCAACACGCAGCTTTCTGTCTGGACCAGCCACTCTTGAGCCGGCTGTTTTGTGAAGGTGGTCTGAACGCGGCACTCATGTCAGGCGGTTGCGGCAGGGCGCACGTTGCACACGAATCGTAACCGCGATCTTCGCCACAAGGAGCCAGGACGGCAAATCGCAAACATGAGGCAGCGGTGGTCTAGGGGCCGTCGGGCTGTTGTAGGAATTCCTCGAGGAGTTCGCGCTGGCGTGCGTCGTCCCCCTCGGCTTTACGCAGGGAGTGGCGCAACCGTCTTGCGGCCTTGTTCTCGGAGCGGAGGCGTTGGACCTCGGATTCGAGTTGCTCAATGCGGCGTTGCAGCGCCGCATCGCCGGGGCGGCTGTTTTGCCAAAGCCATAATGACGTGAGGGTCGAGGTGAGAGCCAGAAGCACGACACCCGCACCCAGCGCGCTGGGTATGGGGTGGCGCTGAATCCAGCGGAGAGCGCGCTGGTGCGGCTTGAGCCGCAAGGCATGTACCGGCTCGCCGCGGAGCCAGCGGCTCAGGTCTTCTGCCAGGTCGAGGCAGCTCGGATAGCGGTCTTCGGGCCTGCGGCCCATGGCGCGGAGGCAGACGGCTTCTAGGTCGCGTGGCACGCGGGGATTCACGGCGCGGGGGGGCGGTGGGGCCTCGTTCAATAACTTTGAGATCAGCGCCTCTCCCTTGCCACGGAAGGGGCGCGTGCCGGTGAGCATCTCGTAGAGGATGACTCCCAGGCTGTACTGATCGCTATGGGGGCCTACCTCGCCGTGCCGCCGGCTGGCCTGTTCCGGGGCCATGTAGGCCGGGGTCCCGAGGAGGCTGCCCTCTCGCGTCAGTTGTTCATTGGCATCCTCGATGCGGGCCAGGCCAAAGTCGGTAAGCAGAGGTTCGCCGCGTGCATCGAGAATGATGTTGGCTGGCTTGACGTCTCGGTGGATGACGCCAAGGTTGTGGGCATAACCGAGTGCATCGGCCAGGTTGCGGGCGATTTCCACGGCGCGTCGGATGGTGAGGCGGTCGCGTTGGAGGGCCTGCTCGAGGGTCTGGCCGGGGATGAAGGCTGAGGCGATGTAGTAATGGCCGTTCATTACGCCCGCATCGTAGACAGGCACGATGTGCGGATGGCGGAGCTGCGCGGCGGCCTTGGGCTCGCGGAGAAAGCGTGCGACGGCGCGGCGGTTTTCGCTGGCGGCGGCGCGGAGCAGCTTGAGGGCCACTTCTCGGTTCAAAAACGTGTCCTGGGCGCGGTACACGCTACCGAAGCCGCCCTTGCCCACCAGGTTGATGATTTCGAACCTTCCCAGCCGCTCGATCGAAGGGTCGTCGGCCTGGCGGCGGCCGCCGCGGGTGGCCGCCTCGCCCTGTTCCGAGTCCGTTTCACCGGCCGTCCCCAGGGTGAACTGCAAGCCGCAGCGGGTGCACTTGGCCTGCTTGCCCAACAGTTCCGGCGGCACCTGGTAGGCCGTGCCGCACTCGGGATTGGGGCACTTTACATCGACGCGCATGGAAGACCGGCGCGCGGGGGGAGAAAGCCGCGGCTATCTGGCCATTGTAACCGCGCGGCAGCCGGCTTTTGAATCCATCAAATGCCGCGACGACTCTGCCAGGCGCTGGGAGGCCTCAGTCTCGGCACAACGCGCCACGCAGTGCAGGGGCCAGCGTGTGGCCCCGCAAGGCGATTAATCGGACCGGCCGGACCTAGCAGCGGGCGTTCGTGCGCGGCGAGCCCACACCCTATGCGTGCAGGGCCTCCCCGTAGCATATGGGCCTCACGTCTTGGGCCGCGGCTGGCCGTCTTGGGCCGCAGGGCCTCCCCCGTTGCATGTCGGCCTCACCGGGAAGGCTAGCAGCAGGCAGCGGGTAGGGCCAGAAGTGTCGTACGCAACGGCGCCGGAGTTACACGGCGGCTAGATCACACGGCGGCATGAAGATCGCACGGCGGCGGGCAGATCACACAGCGGAGAGGGGGCATGCGGCTGCGCGGCGCTCATACGACGGTGCACGATGCGACGCCGGGGCACGCACGTCCAGGGTGCGCTAGGGGTGTGCCCTGGACTCCTGGGGCGTACTGTCATGCTGGAGGTTTGCGAGTTGGTCCGCCTCTCGCGTCCTGCTTGGGCGGAGACTAACATGCTTACATTGAAGGGCATTGATGGATGCCCAGGCATGGTACGTACCTTCCGCCCAGGAGCCTTTCCTTCCAGGAGCCTCAGTTCATGAGCCAGGCACGCCGTTCGCGTCGTACGTTTCTCGCAGAGTCGGCCGGTCTCGCCACGGCCGGCATGGTTCCGTACTTCTTTAGCCGCACGCGCGGCGCCTTCAGCGATGAGCCAACCTCTAAGAACGATCGGCCGATCATCGGTGCCATCGGGGTGGG
>JAIMBC010000171.1 GCA_023511675.1 Pirellulales bacterium | reverse complement strand
TTCCCGATGAGCGCGCTGGGATCAAGCACGTTGGAGAGGATGTAGTCCAGATTGCCGCGGTTCGAACCGGTCAGTTCCGGACCGATCTTGCTGCCCATACCAAATAACACGTGGCATTGCTGACAGGCCTTGGCAAAGATGGCCCGGCCCAGGGAGGGATCCGGGGGCTGCTCGGCTGGGGCGGTGAGCAGGGCCTTGTACTGGGCAATCAGCCGGGCACGCTCTTCCGGCGTATCGTTCACCGTACCCCAAACACGGCCGATCAGGGTGTTGACACGCTCGTTACCCAGGTTGCGCAAGCTGCGGATCAAATCAGCAGACAGATCGCCGGCCGCAACCGTGCCCGCGCCCACGGCTTCCAACAGGGCCACGGCGTAATCTGTTCGGGCGGCCAGCGTGTTCAGGGCGTCGCGCCGCTCGTCGGGATCGAAATCGGCATAGGCCGCGAGAATGTGGCTGGGGGCCTGCGGCTCGTCGAACGCGGCGAGCGCACGCAAGGCGGGGCGGCGTAGCGCCTTGTCTGAGACGAGGCTCAGGAGGATGGGCGGCAGCTTGGGATCACGCGCCTTGACGAGAGACGCCAGGGCCTGTTCCCGCAGCTCCGGCTCCACGCGGCGGTCGGCGACCAGTTGGCGCATGGCGTCGAGGGCCGTGGCATCTCCGAAGGTAATGGCCAGCGCCGTGGCCAGCGTGCGCACCTGTTCGTCGCCACTGGCTGCTAGCCGGCGATACAGCGCACTCCAGTTGGGTGGCATCTCCACCTGGCGGATGCCGGCCAGCCCCTGCCGTGCAGCCGCCAAGAGCACCGCTCGGGCAGAGTCCTCTGGCAGCCGGTCGATGGCCTCCACCACGGCCGCCAGCCCCTGAGCGGTACCCAGGCCGGCAGCCCGCCGCACGCTGTATTCCGGCAGCGGCGCAACCGCCTCCGCTGCCAGGGCCAGGCCGCGCGCCGGATCGGCCGCCACGAGCGGCTCGAACGCATACCAGTACATCAGGGGCAGATTGTGGTCCTGGGCATCCTCCTGATGGCGGATCAGGCGGCCAGCGATTTCCCAGCGGTCGGCTAACGGCAAGCGCTGCAGGGCACTTGCCACGTACAGCCGTACCACGGGCGAGGGATCCGCCTCGGCAAGTGCCGCCAGGCGCGCCAGCACGGCTGCTGAAGGCCGGCCATCCTCGCAAGCAAGCTGGATGGTCCAGGCCCGCACATAGGGATCCTCGTGCTGCAAGCCGCGGGCCACGTGTTCGGGCGAGAGCCCTCCGGCCACATGCAAGGCCCACAGACCGCGCAGCCGCCGCGTGCCATCGGCATGCTCAAAGGCCATCTGCGCCAGCCGCTGGCGTGCCTTGTGAGATGCACCGCGTTCCGCCAGCAAGCGCCGGGCATGGCGTACATACCAGTCGTTGGGATGGAGCTGCAAATCGACCAGTTCTTCCTCCGCAAGGGCCGCCAGGTCGATGCGGGCCATTTGCGGCTGGCCGTAGCTGACCTTGAAGATGCGCCCGTTGGAGCGGTCGTGGCCCTCGACGTTGCCGTGGTGACACTGGTTCTTGTCGTACCAATCGATCATGTACACCTGCCCGTCCGGGCCGTAGGTCAGGTACAGAATTTGCGACCAGGCGTCGTTGGCCAGCAAGAAATCGGGGGCGCGGTCCCCTACGTAGCCCGAGCCGGCCGGCTCAAGCTGGTCCTGATTGATGCGTGCCCCGTGGATGTTGTTCATGAAGATCTGGTTCCGGTATTTCTCGGGCCAGGCGCCGCCCAGGTAAATCATGGCGCCGGCGTGGGCATGGCCGCCGCCGGCTGCGTCGGAGCGTCCGTTGCCCGAGTGGGGCGTGGCTCCGATCCAGTGGCGGTGGCGGGCAATCGTCTGAATGTCTGCATAGGTGTGGGGGTTGAAGTGCGAACCGGCCTGGCGCAAGTATCGCGCCCCCTGGATCACGTGGAACAGATGCGGGATGACGCAGGCCGTGCAGAAGGCCTGTCCCTGGTCGTTGAAATCGATGCCCCACGGATTGCTGGTGCCGTGCGCGAAGACCTCGAACCGCCGCTTGATGGGGTGGTAGCGCCAGATGCCGGCATTGATGGGAATGCGTTCTTCGTCTGGCGTACCGGGCGTTCCCACGCGCGAGTGGGTGAACACGCCATGGCAGCCGTACAGCCAACCGTCTGGTCCCCAAATGAAGGCGTTGAGGGTCTCGTGCGTGTCTTGCCATGCCCAGCCGTCGAGATGTATCTCGGGCGGACCGTCCGGCACGTCGTCGCGATTGCGGTCGGGGATGAACATCAGATAGGGCGCGGCCCCCACCCAGACCCCGCCGTAGCCCAGCTCCAGGCCGCTGACCAGGTTCAGGCCCGAGATGAACACCTTGCGCTCATCGAAGCGGCCGTCCCCATCTGTGTCATGAAAAATGAGGATGCGGTCGCGGGCCTCCTCATCGGCCACGCGGATGGGATAGGCGTAGGCCTCGGCTATCCACAGGCGGCCGCGGTCGTCGATGGCCATGGCGATGGGCTGCTGCACGTCCGGCTCGCCCGCGAACAGGGTGACGTGGAAGCCCTCGGGCACACTCATCGCCCTGGCAGCAGCCTCGGGCTCGAGGCCGGCATGCGCAAACACGTCTGGCGGCTGGGGCAGAGCGCGTTCAGGTACGTTGGGGCGCTCGTCATGGAGGCGGAAGTCGTCGAAGTTGATGTGGCCCCAACCGCCGCTGTGGTGGTCGACGAGGCGGATGAAGATCTCTTTACCCAGGTGTTCTGATAGGTCCGCCACCACGGGCTTGAGGTTCTCTGTCTCATCCCCCGTGGCGCGGTAGATCACCTGCTGGCTGTCTGCCCGCACGAGTTCGACGCGTGTTTCCTGATGCGGCCCGCCGGCAATCAAGAAGCTGGCGTAGGGCTTGTCCACCACGAAGGGCCGCGAGACGAGCGTGCCCTGAGGGCCATCGCCGTTGCGTTCGAAAGTGCCAATCCAAAACCGCCCGGCGTGGTCGCTGGCCATGTCGCCCCGGCGTCGGCGGACCGTATCCCCCTCCACGGGCTGAGCCGCAAAGGCGTCGCCTTCGGCCGTCCAGTCTTCCAAGGTGCCTCGCTCGAAGTCCAGATTCAGCGCCCGCCCTTCGTCGTCGTGCGGCAGGGAGCCCCCGCGGCGCACCTCTTCAAACGGAGATTCTGCCCGCAAAGCTAAAGGCAGCGTCCACATCAGGCACAGGGCAAAGACGAGCCGAGCACGCATCGCATTCTCCACCAGGGCACAGGGTTGCAGCCGTCATGCCTTGTTACCATACACTGCCGCTTGCCCTGGAGGAAAGCCGCGCCGCGGCACGCCGCGCCAGGCCGGTGCTGCTGGGGCCATGCTGACGACGTGTTTGACGTGCCGGGCTGGAGCGTGTAGAGTCGGGGTGTTTAAGGCCTGTCCTGGACATCGTCCGCACGTTGCCAGGCGAACCTTGGAAGCTTGGGTTTCGGTCTCACAGGCAGGCAGATCCCTGGCGTGGAAGGCGGGAGGACAGATGGTGCCCATGGCAGCGGCTGTGTCGTGTGCGCGCGATCGCGGCAGGACGTACGCGGGGGGCCGTCTCCTGGCGTCACGCTCACGCGGATCGTCGAGGGTTTTCCCTGCAAGTGCCGGCCACGCCACTGCTCATGGTCACGCCACTGCTCACAGCCTCGATGGCCGCCTCGCTTTCGCTTGCACTCGCACCGAGCCGCACTCCCTTGCCGGCAAAGATGGCACGCTGCCGACAAGAGAGCCAGCCGCCAGCGTGCCCAGCATCGGCGCTCCAAACGGCAGCCTCTCCCGGGAGTCGCGCCGTTCTCGATGAACCAACGTATTCAAGGCGGATGGCGAGCGCGTCCGGCTACGTCCATCTTGCAACCGCAGTGAAACCATGCCTATTGAGAAGAAGCCGAATCCGCTCCCTTCGCCGCTCGATTACGTGCCGCCCAACAGCGTGCCCTATCGTGTCGGCTCGAACGACAGTTGGTACACCCTGGCCGAACTGCCGCAGGTCAAGGCCGCTGGCTTGAGTGCCAACGACCTCTGCCACTTCAACTTCAAGACGCGCAAGCCCTCCGAGATCAACTGGTACCTGCACCACAAGGTGGGCTGCCGCAAGGCCACCAAGGATGGCAAGAACTACGTGTTTTCAACGGGCGACACCCCGGGGATCGTGTACCTGCCCGCTGTGGGCGCCCCGTTGCCCGTCAACGAGTTCCCGCCTGCGCGCGACACGGCGCTGAACGCCTGGTTTGGGCTGGTAGGCAAGCTCGGAGAGATGGTAGGGCCCGTGGGCATCGAGTCGATTGCCGGATTTGCCGCGTCGCTTGATCATCCCGGCAAGGGGCTAGGGTTGACCGGCTCGGTGAACCGGCTGGGAGGAGGGCTGGGCGTGAGCGGCGGGGCGGCATTTGTGTTCATCACGGGCGTAAACGACCCTGGGCAGTTGAACGGCCACATGCAAGGGGACTGGGATTTCAACCTTTCTCTCGGCCCCAACTGGGGCAAGGTAGCCAAGGCGGCCGTGAAGGCCAAGCAGCTTAAGCCGCTGGTCAAACTGCTCAACGAGATGGGGGCGAAGACACCCAGCGGGCTGAAGAAGGTACTCAAGGCCCACCCCGACAAGTGGGCGGAACTGGTGAAGCAGGGCAAGGCGCTCAAGGAAGCAATTGGCATCGATCCCAACGGCGAGCCCAACGTGTTCATCTTCGACATTCCCTTCGCCGGCGGGGGGACCGAGGCCTCGGTGTTCTACGGCGTCTCTACCTTCTACGCGGTGTGGGAGAACGTCGAGTGATGCGGCTGATAAGGGGGCAGATCAGCAAGCGGCGAGCGCTGCCAGAGGCCGTCTGTGGCGGCCGGGATGCTGCCGCATACGGAGAGAACAGGTGGCTGACGGTTGCCTTCCGGTGGCTACGTGAGGAATGTTCCCGGATACAGAGAGAATGGGGCGGCAGCAAGCTCGGCTCGTGGCGCGCGGCACAGCTCCGTGCTGGCGGCGCGGCCGCAGCCGGAACCGTCCTGGGAGGCCACGCCTACCGCACAGCTCGGTGCGCGCGGCGCGGCCCTGGGGCCTGAAAGTAGGCCGCTGGCTTATCCAGGGTTGCAGCGCAAACCTCAGCGCGTAGATTAGGGGGGCATTGACTCCTTCCGCTTCCGGCACCTTGGGAGAACCTGAGTGCAGTCCTCCACCAGCAAACTGCTCGCCTTGTTGGGGCAAGGGGTGCCCATCGATGAGGTTTGTCGTACGGCGGGGATGAGCAGAGAGGCATTTCTGGGGTGGTGGCGTCACGAAGCCGCCCGCCGTGTGCCACCTCCCACGGGAAACAAGACGGCCCCCGTGCAGGCCGACGTTCGAATTGAGCGCGATGCCTGGGGCATCCCCCACATCTTCGCTGCCACGGACGACGACCTGTTCTTCGGATTCGGCTTTGCCATGGCCCAGGACCGCATGTTCCAGCTCGACTACCTCCGCCGGCGCGCGCAGGGACGATTGGCCGAAGTGCTGGGACCGGAGGCGGTGGAAGCCGACCTCACCGCCAGGATCGTTGGCCTGCCTTACATTGCGCAGGCCGAGTGGCTGGCCGCTCCGCAAGAGACGCGGCGTCTCTTGGCTCGTTTCACGGACGGGGTGAATGCGTGGCTGGAGCAGAGCCGCGCCACGCCGGCCATCGAGTTCTCGCTGTTGGAGTATGAGCCCGAGCCTTGGTCGCCTGTGGATTGCCTGGCGATTGCGGGTGAGTTCCGCTGGTATCTCACGGGGCGGCTGCATGTGATCGCCATTCCGGAGCTGGCCCGCCGCACGCTGGGGGCAGGTCCTCTCTACGAGGCCTTCTTGCAGGGCGAGGCCGACAGCGAGAGCATCCTCTCGCCGGCAGACTATCCGCGCACCCGTAGTGGTACCGGATTGGTGGGCGTGGCCACGAATGATCCGCAGCAGAGCCAGGGTAGCAACAACTGGGTGATCAGCGGGATGCGGACCACCAGCGGCATGCCGCTGGTGGCCAGCGACCCCCATATCGCCTTTGGTGCGGTGAGCTGCTGGTACGAGGTGAGGCTGACTGGCGGTTCGTTTGACGTGGTGGGCATGGCCTACGTGGGCATGCCGGCGGTGATGTTCGGCCGCACGCGCCACGTGGCGTGGGGGCTGACCAACAACATCTGTTCGTTGAGAGACCTGTATCAGGAGCGTGCCGATCCAGCGCACCCGGGGTGTTTCCTGTACAAGGACGAGTGGATTCCTGCGCGCAAGCGGCAAGAGGTGATTCGCGTGCGGGGGGGGGCCGACGTGGTACACGAGGTGGTCGTCTCGCACAATGGGCCGATTGTGGATGCGATTCTGCCGCCGGCGGCGCGGCACACGGGGCCCGTCTCGCTGCGGTGGCTGGGGGCCTATCCCTGCGGTTGGATGACCGCACTGTTAGCGATGGATCGCGCCTCCACGGGGGCCGAACTGGCAGATGCCACGCGACCCTGGCGCGTACCGACGTTCAGTCTGGTATTTGCAGACGATAAAGGCCACATCGGCTATCAGTGCACAGGGCGGATTCCGATCCGCAATGTGGCCGAGCGAGGGTATCGGCCGGGCTGGGATCCGGCGCATCAGTGGGACGGCCTGATCAGCTTCGAGGGGATGCCCCGGGTCGCGGACCCGGAGCAAGGATTCGTGGTCACGGCTAACAACCGTGTGGCGCCGGACGACTTTCCGTATCCTCTTTCTGGCACGTGGTCCAGCGGGCACCGGGCACGCCGCATCCGCCAGATGATTCAAGAGGTTCCCCGGCTCTCTCGCGAGGATTGTGGCCGTATGCAGCAAGACGTGCGTTCGCTGCGGGCCGTCGAGTGCTTGGAGCCGTTGATCGCACTGCTGCGCTCCTGTGACGACCCGCGCGTACCAGAGGCCCTCCACCATCTGGAAAACTGGGATTGCGAGGTGCAAGCAGAGAGCATCGGCGCGGCCCTATTCAACGTCTTTTTCTGGCAATGGTGCCGCACCGTGGCCCATGAGCGGTTCGAGGAAGGGGCCGCCGAGTTCATGGCCACCGCTGCCTGGGGGTTAGCCGCGGCCCTGCTCCATAATGATGCTTGCGGATGGTTCCATCATCGCAGCCGCCAGCAGGCGGTCCAGCAGGCGTTCGTGGCCGCCCTGGATGAACTGACGGCCCGCCTGGGTCCAGACATCCGCCAGTGGCATTGGGGACGCCTGCATCTCTTGCAACAACGGCACTTTCTCAGCGGCCGCGGCAGCATGGGAGAACTGCTCGACCGCGGCAACGTACCCGTCCAGGGAGATGGCTACACCGTGTGCAACACGGGTTTCGATCCCAGCCACGCTGCGCTGCTGGGTGCCGGCTACCGGTTGCTAGCGGATCTGGCGGATCCCAACTGTGGGCTGTGGGCAGTTGATGCGGGCAGTGCCTCGGGGCATCCCGGCAGCCCGCATTATGATGATCAGCTCGAGACCTGGCTGGCCGGAGGATATCACTACCATAGCCTGGCGGAGCGCTCCGCAGGGCAGGCGGCCGCCACCTGGCTGCTCCACCCATCTCAGAGGGAGTGAACGCGGCATCAAGGTTCGCACGATATGCTCATCGGTTATACCAGCGATGAACGCTACTCCGCCCTGCCCGATGTGCTGGTGGAGTTTTGCGGCAAGCATGGTTCGGTTGAGGCGCGGTCCCGCGCAAGCGGCGCCGTCTACGCAGAGTTGCCCGCCGGAGAGTACGAGGTGGTGTTGTACAAGCCCGGCTATGGCAGCAAGCGCACGCGCATCACCCTGCCTGGCGCGGAGCCCTACCACTTCCGCCTGCTGGCCGACCAGCTCCTCGGCTATGTGTGGCCCAAGTGGGTACGCGGTGGCGAGGAGGGAGAGTTCCGCGTCCACTCGGTCGAGCCTTACCGACTAGAACTGTGGCGTTACGGCCGTCACAAGCAGCACCTGCAGAACCTGGGTTGGTACGATGAACACGCCCCGCGTGCCGTGATGCAGATCACGCCGGACGGGGACTATACCCGTACCGGCGTGGCCTGGAACAAGCAGGGTTACCACAGCAAGCATCATCCCCAGCGCGTGCAGGCTCCGCCGGGAAGCGGGCTGTACTACTTTCACGCTCGTACGGAGAGCGGGAGCTTTTTCTCCTTTCCCTGGATCGTGGCTCCGCAGCGGCCGTCCGCGCCGATCGCTGTGCTGGCCTCGAATATCACCTGGAACGCCTACAACAACTTCGGCGGCCGCAGCAACTACATCCATGCCGACGCGTTTCCGCCGACCCCCACGGTCAATGCCCGGCAGGAGCTGAAGCGCTATACCGATCCCGACCACGCCACGTGGTCGGCTCGCGAGTATGCGCCCTTGTCGTTCGACCGGCCGGAGCCCATCAACCACATCCCGCTGGAGGAGCAGATCGAGGATCCGATCGAGGGCCGCGCCGCCTGCCACGTCGCCCCGGCGGAATGGCGGCTGTTAGGTTGGCTGGAGCGGGAGGGCCTGCCCTACGATCTGTATGCCGAAACGCAACTGCACCAGGGCCTGTTGCCGTTGGATGCGTACCGCGTGCTCGTGCTGAGCACTCACCCCGAGTACTGGACGCGCCGTATGTACTACGACGTTAAGTCATGGGTGTACGAGCGCGGCGGCCGCCTCGTGTACCTGGGAGGCAATGGGCTGAACTGCGAGGTGGAGATGCTGGATGAGCAGACCATGGTCGTGCAAAACGGAGAATCAAGCCGCATCTGGCAGCCCGATTTCGCTTACGAAAGCCGCTTCGCTGCCCGATGCGAGTCGGAGGCCAACCTGCTGGGCGTGGTGTTCACAGATGCCGGTATCATGACCGCTGCCCCCTACCGCGTGGTGGATGCAAGGCACTGGTGCTTTGCCGGTACGGGCTTGACGGAAGGCAGCCTGTTCGGCACCCGCTCCCTCCACATGCGCTGCCCCGGCGGCGCCTCCGGCCACGAGACAGATAAGATGTCAAAGAGTTCGCCCCCCGGCACGCGGCTGCTGGCCGTGGGACTCAACCCGCAAGAAGGCGGTGCCCACGTGGTGCACTATACCACCGCTAGCGGAGGGGAGGTGTTTTCCGTCGGCTCCATCTGCTGGCCAGCCGCCCTCTGGGTGGACGAACCGCTTTCTCGCATCACCGCCAACGTGCTGCGACGCTTTGCGGAGGTTTGAACACGCAACGCACTTTCTTGCCCCCGCCGCGGAGAGGGGATTCCCCCCCTTTACCCAAGAACGGGCGCCGCCCATTGAGGTCTTCCTGCGCATGCTTGTCGATATCCACACGAACCTGTTCTGGTATCCGGACCACCTCTCGGACGAATTCGTCGAGACGGCCTGGCAGGCCAAGCGGGCGAAAATGCGCCTTTCTCCAGACGTCTGGTATGCGGGTGCGGGCACCGACTACCGACATGCCTTCGACTCCCGTCCGGAGCAGCTCCTCGCGGCAACGCAGGGCTGCGATAAGGTCGTGGTGTTCGGCATTCAGGCACCCTTCTGTGGCATCCGCGTGCCGCAGGAGATGATTGCCCGCTTTGTGCAGCAGCATGCGGACCGCTTCGTCGGCTGGTGCTCCGTCGACCCCAACGATCCCGCCTGTGTCGAGCAGCTCGAGTACTACGTCAACCATCTCGGCCTGCGGGGCCTTAAGCTGGGCCCCATCTACCAGAACTTCAACCCGCAGGATCCGAAACATCTGCCCCTGTTTAAGAAGGCGGAGGCCCTCGGTATTCCGATCAACTGGCACCAGGGCACGTCGTTTGTCCGGCCGGGGCCGCTCAAGTACAGCAATCCCACCCTGTTGGAAGACATTGCCGTGGCCTGCCCCGAGCTGCGGATGATCATCTCGCACATGGGCCACCCCTGGGAAGACGAGTGCGTGGTGCTGATTCGCAAGCATCCGCACCTCTATGCCGATACGAGCGCCTTGCACTACCGGCCCCTCAGGCATTACCAGGCATTCATGACGGCGCTGGAGTACGGGGTGGAACACAAACTGATCTTCGGCTCCGATTTTCCTTCGGCCACGCCCGAGCAGGCCATTGCCGGCCTCTGGAAGGTGAACGACGTGGTGCAAGGCACCAACCTGCCGCGTTTCCCGGAGGAGGCCATCCACCGCATCATTTACGAGAACTGGAAGCAGTTCATCAGCTTTGATTGACGGTGCCAAACCGAGGGCAGTCGGCCGCCCTCCCCTTTCGCTTGCCCAGCCTCAGCACTGCCGGGCAGCGTAAGTTATGCGGGGCCTCAAGCCTGCCGCTGAAACTGCCAACGCACTTCGCTGCTGCGACACGGAGGGTGTGTCGTCCCCGCCACCACGGCCAGTACAAAGCAAGGCGAACCCTCAGCCCTTCCCCGCCGCCCGTCCCAGACATTACCGCCGCACCGTCTCGTGCCGACTAACGGAAATACCGGCCACACCGATCGTGCCACCGCCAGGCCGGAAACTGGAGTGGCCAGACAAACTCAAACGATAGAGTAAGCGCTTCCAGCAATCTGCCGCCCACTGGTAGCACCGCCCTCCTTGCACAGCCATACTTTGCAGGCACTGACCCCGTCTCTGAACGAATGCCCTCTTTCCCCCCGCACTACCTCCTGTTTGCAGAAACCCACGACGACAGCTCCTCGTCACGCTGGCGATTCGTGCTTAAAGCTGCGGATGGCACCGATCACATCGAAGTTGAAGACACCGAGCCTGCTGCCCGTGGCGAACGATTGGCCCTGTTGGCCGTGGTTCGGGCACTCGAGGCGCTTGACCAGCCTTCTCGCGTCACGCTGGCCGCCTGCCCCGAATATGTGCGGCGCGGACTGGTCTACGGTCTGGACGAGTGGCGGCGGCAGGGCTGGCGATGGGAATGGTTTGGGCAGCTCGTTCCCGTCAAGAACGGCGATTTGTGGCAGCGGGTAGACCGGGCCCTCACGTTCCATCGTCTGGAGACACCCGGCTGGCGGTTCGATCGGCCACATCCTATGCCGCGTGGTCACCTGAGTCTGGCATCACGGGGGGCCGACGGGCCTGCGGGAGGAACGCAGCCGTGGCCGGCGGAACGGAGCATGGTCGATGGGCGGCTGGCGGCGGCAACCTGCGCCATGCCGCAGATGGGCCCGAAATGGGCTGGCTTTCGCTGGCTGCCGCGGGCAGAGGCCGCGCGGCGGCTGCTGCACCGTTGCTATAGGCGACGGCAGTGGCTTGTGGCCAGACTGCGGCGGGCTGTGCGGGAGGCTGCATCGAAGCTGGCCACGAGGCTGGGCCAGATGTGCCTGCCGATAACCGCGCCGCCCTGGTACCTGTAGGCGCAGAATGCGAAACAAGCACACGTGGCGCTATCTGCGGCATCTAGATAAGACGCCTGGACGAATCCAAGCTGATCAGCCAAAATCGTTATTTGACGTGGAGGAACGAGTGCGCCCAACCTTGCCGACGGATGCGGTAAACAAGCTGTTGGAGGGACGGCTAGAGAATCCGTTCGAGCTGCTCGGCCCGCACGTGGTGGAGCGTTCCGGCGGGCGGGCCGTGGCGATACGGGCCTACTTGCCCGACACAACCCAGGCCTGGGTGGTAGACCGGGCACACCAGGTGTTACGGCCAATGTACCGGGTGCATCCGGCCGGTTTGTATGAGGCCGTGTGCCCCTGGACGGGCAATGAGTTTCGCCGTCAATACTTGCTGCAAGTCGCCGACCGCGAGGGCCGGCGAGCCACCATGCACGATCCCTACGCCTTCCCACCCCTGCTGACCGACTATGACATCCATTTGTTGGCGGAGGGGCGGCACTGGCAGAGCTACCATAAGCTGGGGGCGCAGCTTCGAACGATCGACGGCGTGGAAGGGGTAAACTTTGCCGTCTGGGCCCCCAACGCCACGGCCGTAAGCGTGATTGGCGATTTCAATCAATGGGACGGCCGCCGCCATCCCATGCGCAAGCACCATCCTGGCTTTTGGGAGCTGTTTGTCCCTGGGCTGGGAGAGAACACGCTGTACAAGCTGCAAATCCGGCACGGCAATGCCGTCTTCGAGAAGTGCGACCCGTATGCATTCGGGGCCGAGGTTCCGCCGCGTACTGCGAACAAGGTGGTGGATCTGAACCGCTATCACTGGCACGACGCGGCCTGGCTTGCCCGCCGGGCCTCTGCCCAGGCCTTCCATGCACCGCTCAACATCTATGAAGTGCACCTGGGGAGCTGGCGGCGCCCGGGCGATGATCCGCATCGCTGGCTCACCTACCGCGAGCTGGCGCACGCGCTGGTGGACTACGTGCTGGAGATGGGCTTCACGCACATCGAGCTGCTGCCGGTCTCGGAGCATCCTTATTCGGGAAGCTGGGGCTACCAGACGCTCGGCTACTATGCTCCTACCGCGCGCTACGGCACGCCGCAGGACTTCATGTACTTCGTGGACCACTGTCACCAGCGCGGCATCGGCGTACTGCTGGATTGGGTGCCAGCCCATTTCCCACGCGACGGGCACGGCCTGCGGCGGTTCGATGGCACCTGCCTGTACGAGCACGAAGATCCTCGCAAGGGCGAGCACAAGGATTGGGGGACGCTGATCTTCAACTACGGCCGGCACGAGGTGCGCAACTTCCTCATCTCCAATGCCCTGTTCTGGATCGACAAGTACCACATCGACGGCCTAAGGGTCGATGCCGTGGCCTCGATGATCTACCTGGACTACAGCCGCCAGCCGGGCGAGTGGCTGCCCAACCAGTACGGCGGCCGAGAGAATCTGGAGGCCATCGATTTCCTCAAGGAACTGAACGTGCAGGTGCACTTGCAGCACCCCGGCGTGTTGACGGTGGCCGAGGAGAGCACGGCCTGGCCTGGCGTATCGAGGCCCACGTACGTGGGCGGGCTGGGGTTCAGCCTGAAATGGAACATGGGCTGGATGAACGACACGCTCCGCTACATGCGGCACGATCCCATCCACCGCAAGTATCACCACTACGAGCTGACCTTCAGCCTGATCTACGCCTTCCACGAGAACTTTGTGCTGCCCCTGTCGCACGACGAGGT
>JAIMBC010000170.1 GCA_023511675.1 Pirellulales bacterium | reverse complement strand
CGCGTTGTCCGCCTGGCCGGTCGCTGGGTGGTTGAGGGGCTCCTGCTCGCCGCGGATCGACCACCGGGCGGAAACCGCCATGGGCAACATGCTGGATTGCTCGCCTGGCAAGGGGGCGCGTGGCCTGATCGACCCCACAGTGGGCCCCGCAGCGCGAACTTTGCCAGGCGGGTCGGCGGGCAGAAAGCACCGTCGATACATGGATTATAAGGGGACGCACGACGCAAGGCTGCCTTCGACGTTTGGCGAACAGCGGGGCATGCCGCTCGGCACGCCTAGCTATGCCCCGTTTCGTTGGCCCCCTCGCCGCGTGCGTTCAGGCGGAGTGCTCGCCCGGAAGGAACAACCCACGCGTGGCCCCTCTCTGCGTGCGTTCAGGCGGAGGCACGCAGCGGCTCGCTATGCCGCAGCAGGTCAAACTTGGTCAGCCAAGCAAGCTGGCGCCGCAGGGGCGATTGCCCCGCATGCTGCGTCATGTCGAGCAGGCCGCTGTCGGACTCGCGCAGGCGATCTTCCACAAATCGCACCAGATCGAGCGGCTCGTCCGGGTCAAAGCCGGCAGCGTCGAGTGCCAGCCGCAATTGTGCCAAGTCCGCCAATTCTGCCGCGGGGATGGCCGCGTTCGCTTGCAGCTCTTGTAGCAGAGTTCCAAATTGTCTGGGCGTGATCTCATGCACGTCGTACTGTGCAGCAAGAGACCTCAGCGTTGTGGTCGCCGCTGGCGCGGCCGGGGCCACCGGTAAGGCAGCCTCAGGCGTACCGGCTGCTGGAGGGCGAGGCGCGTCTGTAACCGAAGCTGGCCTGGCGAGCCCCACCGCACTCAGCACTAGATTCGTCAAGCTCGGTATCTGCATGCTTCTCCCTCGTATATCGATTGCCACTTGCTCCCTCGGGCCTGCACGGTCCGTCCACAGGCCGTGCGTGGCGGTTGAAGGGGGCCGATCTGGTGTGAGCCGCCGCGCCGTTTGTCAGGCGGCAGCGAGAAACGGGCATCGCCGGCACGCATTCCCCGCTTGCTGAAGTGAGCAGGTACCACGGCCGCAATACGCAACACGAAGGTGCCGGACGTGATGCCGCGTCCAACGGCCAGGGAGCGGGCACCGCGTGGAGCGTTGGTCCGGCGGTTTCGAAACTGCAATTTGGATGCCAAAGCCTTCTCGGGCTGCCCCAGCAGGCAGGAGGGACTGAAGTCTAAAGAGGGTAGAGGGTTGTGGCTAATACGGCCGCGCGAAACGCCCCTACCTGCCTGCACGCGCGGCCCCAATCCCGGCAGATGCTGCCTGAACGACGCACATTCTGCGCCATGACCGCTTGAGGCATGGATTCTTCAGGCGGCTTTCGATGGCTGGAGGACCTGGCTGCGCGCTCTGCGGCATCCCAAGCGCGGTGGGTCTCTGATCGGCATCGCCACGAACGTTCGTGCGCTACAGAGCGTGCAAGGGCAGCGCGGCCCTCTCCGCCGCTGAAAGCACTGGTGGTCGCCGGCGAACCGCACGATGCCGCAAAGCGTCTTGGAAGTCGGCAGCCGGCTTTGTTGGCTGGTCATGCGCCCGGGCCGTGTGGGCCTCTCTTGGCTCTTTGCGGAGCGTTGCACCACAAAGCCGGCGGCAAGAAAGGCAGCCTCTGGCGGCCTGGCGGCCTTGCCAGGCCGCCAGATTCGGGTAAAGTGCCATTAGAGGCTGCGTGAGCCACGGTGGACCAAGGCGAGCGGATAAGGGTCCCCGCAGGCCGTTGCGTGCCTCTCCGACGCCTGGCGGCGTAGCTCAGTTGGTTAGAGCAGTGGAATCATAATCCATGTGTCGGGGGTTCGAGTCCCTCCGCCGCTACTGGTAGGGTTTCGCGCATACTCGGCAAAAAATCGCAAATGCCCCCAACCTGTTGCAAAGCTTTGGGTTGTGGGTCGTTTTCCTGCGCGGCCGAATCTGCCGCTTCCATGCCTTGCCGTGCTTTTTGTGCGTCTGCTGCGCCGGAATTTGTGCCGCCTGTTCGTGTCAGGTTGGCATCCACAGCACGCTCGAAGTCTGCGTCTGTCGGGTCCACGTAGTGCCTCGCGTCTGTTGGCTCCACGTAGTGCCTCATGGCGATGGCTGGGGTGTTGCCCGCCCACTTGGCCACCACGGGCAGGGGGGCAATCGCACCAGATCGCATTCGCAGCTTGCGCGCAGGGCGTGCCAGGGTGGCCGCCAGGGTTCCGGGCCGGCACGACGAATCAGCTTCGACAGGGTTGTTCGCAGGTTGGCATGCTGCCGTTTTTGCGTGGCTCAACGTCCACCGGCGCGGATGCGTTCGCCCGCGGGTGCTGCTTGGCCGCTCAGCCGGTCCAACATGAAGACTTCCACACGGCCGTTGCGCTGGATGGCCTCGGGATCGGGGTTGGTGCTGAGGGGTTCAGCGCCGCCCACCACGTCGAGTTCGATGCGTTCCCGCTCGATGCCTGCTGCAATTAGGTACTCGGCCACGGCGCGGCAGCGTGCGTAGGCCAGGTCCCAATCGTCGGCATAGGGGGAGCCTTGTGGCAGTGGGCGGCGGGAGGTATGGCCCCGCACGGCGATTTTCTGGGGTTTGCCGGCCAGTTCGCGGGCGATCTGCCGCAGGCGGCGGCGTGCCTCCGTGCCCAGCTCGGCACTGGCTTCGGCAAAGGGCACTAGGTCTCCGACGGTGAGTTGGCCCGGTTGGATGGTATTGACCGACTCGCGCACGCCATCGGGACCTTGCACTTTGTCCTTGCCATCGGTGACCTTGGTTTGCAGCTTTTTCTTCTCTCGGTCGGTCTGAGGCCGGTGTCGGGCACGGGGGTGGCTCCTGGTCGGCTGCACGATCATCGACGCGTAGTGCTTGCCGAACACCTTGCGGAGCGAATCGACGAGGGCGCGGTACTTCTGTTCCGATTTGATCTCGCTCATCGAGAACAGCAGGATAAAGAAGGTGAGCAGCAGCGACATCATATCGCCGAAAGTAACTACCCACTCTGGGACGCCAGGGGGGGGATCTTCTTCGATAGCCATGGTCTGCTAGGCGGCTTTGCCCTTGCTGAGTTGGGCACGGGCCTTGGGGGGGATGAACATGCTGAGCTTCTGGTGCACCACGCGCGGGCTGTCGCCGGCCTGAATCGCGAGCACGCCGCGGATGATGACTTCCATGGCAGCTAGTTCCTGTCGGTTTACCTGATTGAGCTTCTCTGAGAATGGCAGACAGATCACATTGGCCAGCACCGCGCCATACAACGTGGTAATCAGGGCCACCGCCATGCCAGGTCCCAGCTTTTCTGGATCGCTCAGGTTCCCCAGCATGATGATCAGGCCCAGCAACGTACCGATCATGCCGAACGAGGGGCCGGTTTTCCCCCATTGGTCCAAGAACAGCTTCCCCTCCTTGTGCCGGTTGTTCAGCGCCTCCATCTCCGTACGCAACACGCTCTCCAGCACCTCGGGGTTGGTTCCGTCAACGGTCAATTGAATGCCCAGTGCCAGAAAAGGGTGTTGGATCTCGGCGGCTCGAGATTCCAGGGCCAGCAGGCCGTCGTGGCGGCTGGTTTCCGCCAGCGAGACCAGTTCTTCCACCAGTGCCGGGATGGACACCGACTTGTTGAAAAACACCACCTTGGCCGCCTTCAGCCCTTGCAGGGTCGTGCGCAACGGCAGCGAGCAAAGCACGGTGGCCAGCGAACCGCCCACCGTGACGATGATCGACGGGATGTCGATGAACGCCCCCAGGCCGCCGCCCCCCATAATCACGGCCAATGCCATGAAAACCACTGCAAGCAGAAACCCCAACAAGCTGGCTAGATCCATGGCGGCTCAGGGATAGCAGAGTTCGTGTTCACGGCCCCAGCCACGGGGGGCAACGGCAAACGGCGGGGCGCTGCGGCTCTGGGTAGGGTTTGTACCGGTTGTGCCAATGCGGCCGGTGCCGTGGCCCCACCTGGCGAGGCCCACGGCGCCGCCCAATCTGGTGAAACATAGGTTGCGGTACGCGACAGCGCGGGCTGGGCAGGCGGTCCCCACGCAGGAGGCTGGCTTCACCTGGACGAAGCGGATGGAGTTCCAGCCAGGCCGTCCCCGTACAGGAGGCGGAGGCACCAAGGGCCACGCCGTGTGCCTGGCCCCGCAAAGGCCGTCCCCGTACAGGAGGCGGAGGCCGCAGCACCGCCCCTGATGGGCGTGAGAAGCTCACGAGCCGAGAGGCATCGAGGCAAGTGGCCCCGTTGCCGCCCCTGATCAGCGCGAGAAACCCCAAGGCATTGGCCTGGGGAGGGCATCTCTTCCACGGCCTCCTGCCGCGGCAAGAGGCCGTGGGGCGGGCTTGCAGCAGCGTGCCGCTTCGCGCACGATGTGCGTCTACATCCCTGCACCAGGAGCTTGCCTTGCGTCCCTCCCTTGCTTTCTTGCTAGCTGCCACTGCCTTTACGCCCGCTTTCGCCGAGGAGTGGCCGCAGTTTCGCGGTCCGGACGGGCAGGGTCATGCCGTACAGCACGGCCTGCCCCTCGAATGGGACGAAACGCGTGGCATCCGCTGGAAGACGCCGGTACCGGGGCTCGGCTGGTCTTCGCCCGTGGTATCCTCCACACAGGTATGGGTAACCACCGCGCTCGACGATGGCCGCTCTTTGCGAGCAGTGTGCCTGGATCGGGAGTCGGGGAAACTGGTGCATGACGTGGAGGTGTTTCAGAAGTCAGACCCGGGCCCCATCCATTCCAAGAACAGCCACGCCTCCCCGACGCCGATTCTCGATGGAGATCGGGTGTACGTGCATTATGGCGCCCACGGCACGGCCTGCGTTTCGACCGCCGGCGAGGTGCTGTGGCGCAACGACCAGCTCAAGTACAACCACCTGCATGGCCCGGGCGGTTCTCCTGTGCTGTTTGAGGATCTGCTGCTGCTGAGTTGCGATGGGACGGATGTGCAGTTCGTCGTGGCACTCGATACCCGCACGGGCATAATCCGCTGGAAGGCCGAGCGGCAGGGTCCGATGGCATATTCGACCCCGCTGCTCGTGATGGTCGAGGGCAGGCCCCAACTGGTCAGCACGGGGGGCGACCAGGCCGTGGCCTACGATCCGCGTTCGGGCAGCCAGCTCTGGCACGTGCGCTATGACGGCTACTCGTTGGTTCCCCGTCCGGTCTCCGGTCACGGACTGGTATTCCTCTGTACCGGCTACGACAATCCCACCCTGCTGGCCGTGCGGCTGGGCGGCAGGGGCGACGTGACGGAAACGCACGTGGCCTGGGTGCTGCGCCGCGGCGCACCGCACAATCCCTCTCCGGTGCTGGTGGAAGACGAACTGTACGTGGTCAGCGACCAAGGCGTGCTCAGTTGTCTCGATGCCCGCACGGGCCAGCAACACTGGCAACACCGCCTCGAGGGCAGCTACTCGGCATCTCTGCTTGCCGCAGAAGGCCGAATTTACGCACAGAATGAGGAAGGGCTGACCACCGTCTTCGCGGCGGACCGGCGCATGTTCCGGCGTCTGGCAGCCAACCGCGTCGAAGGGCGCACGCTGGCGTCCCTCGCCGCTGCCGGCCGGGCCCTCTACCTCCGCACCGACACGCACGTGTATCGCATCGAAGAGCCATAGTGAACCACCGCGGCAGCGCAGCAGAACCAGGCTGCCCGCAACCGGCGCCGGAGGTGCATCCCTCCTCCCCTCGCACGTTGCTCAGCCGTCGATGCCAAAGACGCGGTTTGCTTCAGGCCCCCCTTCCCCACGAACGTAGCTCAGCCCAGCACGCCTGGTAACATTCGCTGCTGCCATGGCCGAGCGGCCTTTCCATTCGTGTTGGCCCTCGGATTGATCAAAGAGTTGGCCCGCGCGCAAAGCGTGCGGCAAACCACGTAACTCGCCTGGCAGTAGCGTGCCCACGCCCGATCGTGGACGCTTGCCGGGTACCGTCTTGCCAGCAGGTTGCGCATCACTAAAACATGAGGCATGCATCCGCTTGCAGCGCAAGAACTTGTCGCCCTCGGTGCGCAGCCGCCCCGCGCGGAGGCGCTGGCCGCGCAGGCCGGCGTGCTCTGTTCCCTTCCCCCCATGCAGAGGTGGCAGCGGCTGTGCCGCGAGCTGGTCTGGCAGGATCCCTTTGCCGTAAAAAGCCGGCTGTACCGCTGGGCCTACGCCGACTGGGATGCGGCCCTGGGCCCCGCGCCGGCATGGATTCCCACCGAGGATGAGGCCCGTTCCACAAACATCGCCTCGTTGATGCGTGATGTGGGCGCCCACACCGTGGAGGAATTGCATGCCTGGAGCGTCGCAGATCGCGCCCGCTTCTGGCACGCCATGGTGCAGCGGCTTGGCATTCGCTTCCGTCAACCGTGGCAGAGCGTGCTCGACGTGACGCAGGGCCCTTCCCGGGCCCAGTGGTTTGTCGGGGCGAGGATGAACATAGCGGAAAGCTGCTTTCAGGCCCCTGCTGAGCAGCCCGCCCTGTTCTGGCAGCGCGAGGGGGGGGCCGTGCACCGCAGCAGCCGGGCAGAACTCCAAGAGCAGGTGCGTCTGGTGGCGGGGGCCGTCCGGCGCGCGGGCTTGCACCCTGCAGATGCCGTGGCCGTCGACATGCCGCTCACCCCCACTGCGGTCGCCATTTACTTGGGACTGGTCTGGGCCGGCTGCGTGGTCGTCAGCATTGCAGACAGTCTGGCGCCAGCCGAGGTGGCCGCCCGGCTGCGTCTAGGGCGAGCGCGGGCCATTTTCACGCAAGATCAAGTGACGAGAGCGGACAAGCACTGGCAGCTCTATGCGAAGGTCTTGCAGGCCGAGCCTCCCCGGGCCGTGGTGATTGGGGAAGAGGGGCCGCCGGCTTCTCGCTTGCGTCCAGGCGACGTGAGTTGGGCGGAGTTCTTGGGGGGTGCGCATCCGCTGGAGGAGCCGCATTTGGCGGCGCCCCACGAGCCTACCAACCTGCTTTTCTCCTCTGGCACGACGGGCGAACCCAAGGCCATTCCCTGGTCGCACGTCACCCCCATCAAGTGTGCTGCCGATGGCTGGCTGTACCAAGACGTGCGGCCGGGCGACCGGCTCACCTGGCCCACAAACCTCGGCTGGATGATGGGCCCGTGGCTGATCTATGCAAGTTTGATCAACGGCGGAGCGATTTGCCTCTACGATGGCGCGCCACAGGCACGAGGCTTTGGAGAGTTTGTGGCGGCCGCGGGCGTAACCATGCTCGGCGTGATTCCCACGTTGGTCAAGACCTGGCGCGCAGACGGCCGGATGGAGGGACTGGCATGGCCGGCCCTGCGGTGTTTCAGTTCGACGGGCGAGTGTTCCAATCCCGAGGACATGCTGTATTTGATGTCTTTAGCGGGCTTCAAGCCGGTGATCGAGTACTGCGGCGGCACCGAGATCGGCGGCGGCTATGTGGCCAGCACGCTCGTTCAGCCCAACGCGCCCTCGACCTTCAGCACAGCCGCACTGGGCATGGAACTGGTGATTACCGACGAGCGGGGCCTGCCCACCCAGCGAGGCGAGGTGTTCCTGCGTGGGCCTTCCATCGGCTTTTCCACCGAACTGGTGGGGCGCGACCACGACGAGGTGTATTACGCCGGCACACCGCTGGACGATGCGGGGTCGCCGCTGCGCAGGCATGGCGATGAACTGGAGCGGCTTCCCAACGGCTTCTTTCGCGCGCAGGGACGGGCCGATGATTGCATGAACCTCGGCGGAGTGAAGGTGAGTGCCGCCGAGATCGAACGCGTGCTGAATGCACAAACCGACGTGGTGGAAACGGCCGCCGTGGCCGTCAATCCGCCCGAAGGCGGCCCCAGCCGCCTGGTGGTATTTGTCGTGCCCCGAGCGGGCATCCAGCACGAAGCTTCGGCCTGGAAGGAAAGACTGCAACAAGCCATCAAGGCGGAACTCAATCCGCTGTTCAAGATCCACGACGTTGTTCCCCTGGACGCATTGCCGCGCACGGCGTCCAACAAGGTGATGCGCCGCCTGCTGCGTGCGCACTACTGCGAGAGGAGCCACGCACCAGCCGAAACACATTCCCACCCGGACTAGCCCGCAGCCACGGGTTCGGAGGCCTTCGGCGCCGCTGCCTGCCGCCCCCGTGGCACGCACTGCACACAAGCCATCCTTTTCGCGCTGTCGTACTCTTCACCCAACGGACGCACCATGTTTCCGAGAAAATGCTTCAGCTCTGCGAGCGCTGCCGCCCCATACTTGGCCGCGTGCTGGCTGCTATGGGTCGCGGCATCCGCGGCAGGCGTTCCGCCACACCCTCCGCAACGGCCCAACCTGATCGTGATGATGACAGACGACCAGCGTGCTGATGCGATGAGCTGCGCTGGCCATCCCTTTCTGCGCACGCCCCATCTCGACCGTCTGGCACGAGAGGGGATGCGGTTTACCAACATGTTCGTGACCAATTCGCTGTGCGCCCCCAGCCGAGCGACCTTGCTCACGGGACTGTATGCGCATGCGCACGGAGTGATTGACAACAAGCAGCGCACGATTCCGCCGGAGATCCCTCTGGTATCCGACCTGTTGCGCGCCGCGGGCTACCAGGTGGCGTTTTGCGGCAAATCCCACGTGGGAGGACATCTGCGCGATCGCACGTGGGACTATTACTTCGGCTACACAGGACAGGGCGACTACCTCAAGCCCGTGATCGCCGAAGGAACCGACGGCCAGGACCGCCCCTACACCGGTTACATGGATGACGTGGTCACGGACCATGCCATCGCATGGCTGCGGCAGCCCCGCCAGCAGCCGTTCTGCCTGTTCCTGTGGTTCAAGGCGCCCCACCGCAGCTGGCAGCGTGCCCGCAGACACCATGACCTGTTCGCGGACGTGCAGGTGCCCAAGCCCCCCAGTTACGATGACGATCTGCTGGGCTACCCCGGCAAGCCGCGAGCATTTGTCGAGGCGGATAACAAGATTGGCGACTTTGCCGATGTCCGTTCGCTCGACTTTGTCAAAGACTACTGCGCCACCCTCACAGCCGTGGACGAGAACGTGGGCCGCGTGTTGCACACGCTGGAGGAGCTGAACATGCTGGACCAGACCGCGGTGCTGTTCACTTCAGACAACGGCTTCTTCCTGGGTGAGTGGCGGCTCTTCGACAAACGCTTGATGCACGAGCCTTCCATCCGCGTCCCCTTGCTGGTGCGCTATCCACCCCTGGTGCCGGCCGGCAGCCAGTGCCAGGAGATGGTGCTCAACGTGGACCTGGCCCCCACGTTGCTCGAACTGGCCGGTCTGGACGTCCCCGCGCACATGCATGGCCGCAGCACCGTACCGCTGCTGGCCGGCAAGGATGTGTCCTGGCGCGAGGAGTGGCTGTACGAGTACTACGAGTTTCCCGGTCCCCACAGCGTCCGGCCACATCGGGGGGTGAGGACGCGGCGCTACAAGCTGATCCACTATTACCAGCCCCCCGAGGAGCTGGAATTGTACGACCTGGAACAGGACCCGCAGGAACAGCACAACCTGGCCGGCGACCCTGCGCACGCCGACCTTGTGCAGCAACTCTTACTGCGGATCGGTGCCCTGCGAGAAGCCGTCCAGGGCAAAAAACTGAGCGAGCCGCCGCAAGCGCAGCCATGACACGAGGCCGCTAGCCTGCACGGGACAGGGCCCGCCGACCTTCACGTACGGGACGATCCTTGCCCGCAAGTCGACGGCGCCACCGGAGTGCCTGGGCACGCAGGCCCCAGGAGTAGTACGTGTACTGGTAGCTCCCCTTCACGTATGTGGTCCAGTGACGCTTGATGTGCGTTTCGTCCGGGCCCAGGTCAAACGTGGCATCTCGCCGAGCGAAGCTGTCTTGCAGCATCCGCGCCATGAGCACGCTGCCGGCACCGGCCTGGCCCAGCTCCTCGTGGTAGCCCGTACGCAAACCGTACACGGCACCGCACCACACGTAGTTGTAGGCAAAGGCCACAGGCCGCTCATCCACATACAGCAGGTTGATGTCCGCCGCACCCGCCTTCACGGCGGCCAGGTGCGCGGTTCGCAAGAACTCGCTCACGCCAGGATGCGAAAGCGTGTTCCCTCCGCCCCGCACCCGGTGCTGCCAGCTTGCCCGGGCCACGCTCACGCATGCCTCGAAAAGGTCCCAACGCGGCTCGTCGTCCCCGCAGGCCGAGCCCGCCGGCCGATAACGCACGTGCGTCACACGTCCCTGCAAGGCCAGCCGCTTCTCGCTGCGGCGGACGTTGTTGCGCCAATGTCCGTCTAACCCCCTCCAGTAGGCGTCCCAGCTACCCGCCAGGTCGATCTGCGACACCTCGTGCATCCGCCGCTCGGCCGGCCTCAGCCCTGCCAGCATCATCGCCCGCGGCGTGCGGCCTCGATCCACCCCGTCCCGGTCGACCCAGCGCACATCCACCAGGTCCCAGTCGCGCCGCCCCGAGGCAATGTGCTTCATCGCCGCCCACAAGGTCAGAGCCTGCTGCCTCCCCAGCGGAGAAAAAAACGTGCCCCAGTGGTCCAGCGGATACGTCAGCACACGCAGCGGACCCAGCCGCGTTCGTTCCTGCCGCACTACCAGCGGCACGATGCCCACCAGCTCCCCCTGAGCATGCACGAACAACACCCGCAGCTTCTGCCGCTCGCCAAAATGCTCCCAGTAGCTCGTGAGCCAACCGAGCGTGTGAAAAAAAGTGGCCTGCGGCGTAACCGCCAGCAGCCGCTGCCACTGCAAGTGGTACGAGGAAAGCTCCGCCAGGTTGTTGACTTCGGTAACGCTGAACACTTGCTTCGCCTTGCCTGCGGGTACTGGAGCGAGATGCAGCCGAGGAGTGAGCAAGCCTGGCGCCTGAAACAGTCCTAGCTAGGAAGGGTTGCCATAACCGATTGCGGCAACATGAGTTATGGAATACACCTGCCCGCCAGATGCCTCGCGGCCCAACACCACCGTGTTGAAGTCTGGCAACGTCGGTTGGGAATTGGCGACGGAGTACCACTCAGAACGCATAGAGGGAACCACCAAGGGCACAAACAACACCAAGAAGAACCACCAAGAGCACAAAGAACACCAAGAAGAACCACCAAGGGCACAAACAACACCAAGACAGCCACTGTGAACACGAGGAAGAACGACCAGGGCCACGACGAAGAACCGCCAAGAAGTCCAAGAGAGGCGCCACAGGGAGCAGCAAGATTGCCACGCTCCGCTTCGGGAGGCTGGGGGGGCGATGCCCGTGGCGGAGGCTGCGGCGGCCGCGGGGGGCTGAGAATGACTCGGCGCCGCGGAGTGGATGCCGACCGCAAACTTGACAGGCCGGCATGCCAGCACTACGCTCGCCTTTACGTGGCTGTTGGCAGAAGAAACACGTTATCTGGCAAGGAGAAAGAGAGCGATGTGGACGCGGCAGCTAGCGCTGGTTGCGGGCTCGATGGCGGCCATCCTCGCCTGGTCCAGCCAGGGTGCGGCCCAGTTGCTCACGCCCGAGAGCCCTGAGGTCCGGTCGGCCATCGAAAAAGGTATCAAGTTCCTCGAAGCCAACCCGGGCGGTGGGGTGGGGCCCCTTTGCCTGGCCGCTTTGACGCTGGTGAAGAACGGGGCCGGCCCGGAGCACGCCGTCGTGCAGCGGGCTGTTTCCACCGTTCAAGCAGAGGTGGCAAGCGGCCCCGAGAACGTCCGTGCGGACATCTATTCCACCAGCGTGGCGATCATGTTCCTGGTCGCGCTCGATCCCAAACTGTACCGGTACGAGATCGAGAAGCTGGTCAAATCCCTGCACCGCCGCCAGAAAGACCAGGGCGCATGGGGCTACCCCGAGGGGCATCAGACAGGCGGCAAGACGTGCGACTCTTCCATGACCCAGTTCGCCGTACTGGCCCTCTTCGAAGCGGCTGAATATGCGGAGATCCGTACCGACCCCGCCATCTGGGAGCGGGTGATGGTCTGGTTGATTCGCACGCAGGATCCCAGCGGCAGCTTCGGCTACCAGGGTACCGTGTCCACAGGCAAGATTGGGGAGCGCGTCAAGCAATCCGGCAGCCGCCACAGCATGTCGATCGCCGGAGCGTGCAGCGTCTATATCTGCCGTGACCAGCTTGGCCTGGCACCCCTAAAGAAGGCGGCCAACGACGAAACACCGGACGCACTCCGCTTGGTGGAGACCGAGGCCCAGAAGCGTGCCCGCGTGAAAACCAAGCTCGACGAGAAGCTCATCAACCGTTGCCGCGGGGATGTAAACCGCTGGCTGAAGGATAACTTCGAGA
The DNA here is from genome assembly GCA_023511675.1 of Pirellulales bacterium. Lineage (GTDB taxonomy): Bacteria > Planctomycetota > Planctomycetia > Pirellulales > JAIMBC01 > JAIMBC01. Next base: position 927 of record JAIMBC010000170.1, on the reverse strand, counting down.
TCGAGAAGCCCGAGGGCTGGCAGAACTTCGACGAAATCCTCGAGGAATCCGACGGCGTGATGGTGGCACTGGGCGATCTGGGGGTGGAGATGGCCCTCGAGCGCGTTCCTTTCATTCAGAAAGCGATCATCGAGCGGGCGCGGCGGCGCGGGCGGTTCGTCATCACCGCGACGCAGATGCTGGAATCGATGGTCGATTCGGCGGTGCCGACACGCGCCGAGGTCAGCGACGTGGCGAACGCGATTTACGACGGCACGGATGCCGTGATGCTGTCGGCGGAGACTTCCGCCGGGCGCTATCCGGTCGAGGCGGCCCGGTTGATGGCGCGGATCGCCGAGGAGACCGACTCGCGTTTGAGAGGGCGGGGTTTTCAGCCACTGCCCCATCCGGAGCGCCCGACGCCGCCGGAAATCGTGGCCGACGCCGCCTCGCGCGCCGCGGAAATCGCTCAGCCGGCCGCCATCGTCGTGCTCACCGCGAGCGGCCACACGGCGCGACTGGTGGCTCGATGCCGTCCGCCGGTGCCCATCCTGGCCTTCACGCGCTCCGGCCGCGTGGTGCGCCAGTTGTCCGTGGTCTATGGCGTGCGAGCGCTCCAAGCGCCGCCGCTCGAATCGACCGACAGCGTGCTGGCGGCCCTGGACGGGCTGCTCCAGACCGGCGGCGGCCTTCAGGACGGGCAGACGGTGATTCTGCTGGCGGGCTTGCCGATCGAAAGGATGAGTCCGGCCAACATCATGATGCTTCACCGCGTGGGCGAACTGGCCAGTTTGCGCGGGGCATGAGAAACCGGCGCTTGCGGGCGAGCGTCCCAATGGTGGGTTGCTTACAATGAACGAGGGGGCATGAACCATGTCTCAGCGCGGCGCCGCAGTTTTGTTAGCCCTCGCTCTGCTCGCACCATTCGCATACGCCTCACAGGCGTCC
>JAIMBC010000169.1 GCA_023511675.1 Pirellulales bacterium | reverse complement strand
GTATCCGCCACGTACAGCGTCTGGCCCCGTAGCACCATGCCCTGTGGGTGATTGAAGGAAGCCTTGTCAAAAGGCCCGTCCTCCGCACCTGGGGCGCCGCTGCCCGCCATGTCGAGCAAGCGGCCATCCAAGCTGGCCACCACAATTCGGTTGTGGTTGCTATCCGAGATAAACAGGCGGCCCGAGGCCTCGTCCGCCAGCACCTTGCCAGGGTAGCGCAGCGGCGTGGCCGCTGCCTTCCAGTGTTCCAGATCGAAGCGCAGGGGGGTCTCGTCCAGCACGCCTTTCTTGCGGTAGTAGGGGATCACGCGGCGAAAGAAGGCATCGAGGACCTCGAAGGTGATCTCTCCGCTGTCTCCGGCCACCAGCCGCCCTTCAGGGTCGATCACGCGCAGGCTGGGCCAGCTATGGACCAGATACTTGTTCCAGATCACATGGTCTGCGTCGTTGACCACGGGATGCTCGATCTCGTAGCGGAGCACGGCCTCGGTGATATTGCGGGCATCCTGCTCCGTCTCGAACTTGGCGGAGTGGACGCCGATGACCACGATCTCATTGGGATAAGCCTGTTCGAGTTTCTTCAGCTCAGGCAGGATGTGCATGCAGTTGATGCAGCAGTAGGTCCAGAAGTCCAAGAGCACGAACTTGCCGCGCAGGGCGCGCAACTCGATGGGCCCGGCCGTGTTGATCCAGGCGACGCCGCCGGAAAGGTCGGGAGCCGCTCGGGCGTTGGGAAAGGGATCCTCCAGGGCCGGCTCGTCGGGCTGAGCCTCACTTTCGCGCTGGGCCTGCTGGTCGGGCTCAGTCTGCGCCTCGGGCGGAGCAGCAGGCTCGGCCAACTCGGGGCCCTTGGGCTGGGAGGCGGCGCCCTCTCCCGCTGGCGATGGTGCCGCCTTGGGCGCTTTAGAACCCTGAGCCGCTGGCTCCGCCGCTGCGGCCTGCGGGATGACAGGCTCCGGCGAGTTGAGCGCACCGCCAGCCAGAAGCATCCATGCAACGCCCACCGCCAGCAATACGCCCCCCGCCGCAAGCAACCAGGCCGCACGCCGCGCTAGGTACGATCTCATCTCATCACCCTTCGGGTCCGCATGACGACGAGGGCCAGAATACCCGCACTACAGAGTCTTGTGTAGCCGGCAGCGGGCGTTACGCCAGCCGCGCGTGCCGGCGGCGTGCGCCACCGGCATTGCCACCAGCGGCCTGGTGGAAGCTCTGCGCGTGCGGGCCGTGCCGACGTGCCGGCGGTCGGCAGCCGAACGCTGTTCGGAATCTCCGCGCGTGCAGGCCGTGCGTCAGCCGTGGCGATTGTGGGCTCGCGCCATGCTCGGAGTCTCAGCGCCTGCATGCCGAGCCAGGCCGTCAGTATGCCCCCCGGCGGCTGAGCACGCTCATCGGCGTGCGGGCCAGCAGGGTCAGATCGGTGAGCAGGCTTTGGTTTTGCAAGTACCAGATGTCCATCCGCACCCAGTCCAGAAAGCCAACCTCGCAGCGGCCGCTCACCTGCCACAGGCAAGTGAGGCCGGGCTTCACCGCCAGCCTGGCCAACTGCCAGGGCTCGTAGCGACGCACCTCAGCCGGGACGGGGGGGCGCGGCCCCACCAGCGACATCTGGCCAAACAATACGTGAAACAATTGAGGCGTTTCGTCAAGGCTTGTCGACCGCAGAAAACGTCCGATGCGCGTCACCCGCGGATCGTGCCGGTTCTTGAACACGGGCCCCTGCTGTTCGTTTTGTACGAGATGCTGCTGCCGTTCTGCGCCCAGTACCATCGTGCGGAACTTGTACATGCGAAAACGCCGGCCGCACCAGCCCACCCGCACCTGGCTGTAAAGGGGCCGGCCCCGCGTCGTTACCATCAACACGCAAAACACAACCAGCATCACGGGGGCCAAAAGCAACAGCAACACAAGTGCACCGACCACGTCCATGATCCGCTTGGCCAACTGGTATCCCAACGACAGGTTGCCCGCCGGCGCCACGAGCAATGCCTCGTCTCGCTCCCAGCGTTCGATGCGCTCGGCCCAGTGCTGCCCCTCGCTGTCGCGCGTGTGAGAGTCCCACAGCGGCGCGCCGCGCCAACTGGGCAGCGGTGCCAACGCCTTGGTGGCCAGAGATGAACCGTCTGTGTTCAAAGTGTCAATGGGCTTCGTGTCGTGCAGAGCCCCCGGCAATGACATGTGCCAACCTCTTACTGGCTCGAAGGAGTGTTACAGAGAGGCCGCCGGCTGCGGCGGCAAGAACCTGCCAGGGCAAGGCCGATGCCAGATTGCCCCACGGGGGGGAGGCGTGATCACCTAACCATTTGTGGCATAAGGTTTTCAGTCGATACGCCGCCTGCCGATACCAGGCATTCTCCGGGGGGCATGTAGCGGGAAGGCAACGTGGCGTTGATCTGCGGCACGCGCCGTTGCCGCCACTCGACATCTCTCCGTCGTCGCAAACGTGCGAGCCGCCTGGCCGAGTCCTGCGAGGATGGAGGGCCACGCTCCGTCGTGGCCGTGATGGCCGCCGACGTGTGCGCTGCGCCCGGACTCGACGGAGCGCGTCCCTCCAGGGCCCAGATGCAGCGGGAGGCGTTCTTGCCGCCACCATTAGGCCCCGGTCAAGCCGCTGTGCTCAAACCGCCGCAACCTCGCCGCCCACAAACCGCCACTTCACTCCAGCCGTCGGCCTTGGCATTCTCCACCTCGCGTGCGTGAACTCGTCCTCCCCTCCCGCACGCAGGCTACCCACCCCGTCAACAATGGTTGTGGTGTACGGTTACCCAGTTTTGAGGCGGTTGGGCCTGATGGCACTAGCCTCCCCCTAGCGGTTCGCTTTTCCCTTCGCCCATGCCGCGTTCTCGTCCGGCTGCCACGGTCCGGATGGCAGGGGCCTCCCGTCTGGCGGGGGTGTGCCCCAGGCTCCCGTGCCCTGCTGCCGGGCTCCCATGGGCCTTTCGTCCGGCTTCCTCCTTGCCCGGCATATTGCCCTGCCTGTAGGCCCCCCAGCCCTGCAGCGTTCCAACCTGTTTCGCCTCGTGTCGCTTGACAGATGAGCGGACCAACCCTAGCATCAAGCGCTTTGCGATGCCAAGGCCGCGGCCCCTCGGCCCGCCCTGCCGCAGTCTGGCCGTAGGCCCCGTGGCGCCGCCGGCTGCCCGACCGCTGGCCGAGAACAACCATGGCTGTACCTAAAAGAAAACAATCCAATGCTCGCACCGGCAGCCGCCGGGCACACGATGCCAAGAAGCCCCCGCAGTTGCAGGTCTGCCCGAAGTGCAGCACGCCCGTGCCAAGCCACGTGATTTGCCCCAATTGCGGCCACTACATGGGGCGCATCGTCGTGGAGCCTGTCGAAAAGAAGCCGACCACCTAATCGTTGTGCGGGAACGCTGCGGTTTGGCCCGCAGGCGCCCCTTTGCCCTGCCGAGCCAAATAGTGCGGCGACGGCCGGTTTGCACGGTGTGGGGAAGATCTCGTGACCAAAGTTGCCCTGTTATTTCCTGGCCAGGGTGCCCAGTACGTGGGTATGGGCAAGGCGCTGGCGGAGAAATACGTGCCTGCCGCGGCGCTGTTTACCCGTGCTTCGGAGGTGCTCGGGTACGACCTGCTGGCCCTGTGCGCCACTGGGCCGGCGGAGCGACTTGATAGCACGGCGTACAGCCAGCCGGCCCTGTTCGTGGTGTCGCTGGCGTCGCTGGAGGCCCTCCGCGTGGAGCGGCCCGACGCGCTCGAACAGTGTGTCGCCGCTGCCGGCCTCAGTCTGGGCGAGTACACTGCGCTGGTTTTCGCCGGCGCACTGGACTTTGAAGACGGTTTGCGGCTGGTCCAGGAGCGAGGAGCGGCCATGCAGGCGGCAGCCGATGCGGTTCCCAGCGGCATGGTGAGCGTGCTGGGGCTGGAACAGCAGCGGCTGGCGCAGCTTTGTGCCGAGGAGGCCCAGGGAGAAGTGCTCCAGATTGCCAATCTCCTCTGCCCTGGAAACGTGGTGGTTGCCGGCACCAAGGCAGCTTGCCGGCGGCTGGCACGACGTGCCGAGGAGAGCGGGGGGGTGAAGACGGTCCCCCTAGCGGTCGCGGGGGCGTTTCACACACCGCTCATGGAGCCGGCCGCGGCGCGACTGCGTGCCGCGCTCGCTGCGGCCGCGTTTCGAGATGCCCGGCTCCCCGTGGTCTCGAACGTGGACGCACAGCCTCACACGGCTGCACACGAGTTTGTGGACCTGCTCGCCAGGCAGCTTACCAGCATGGTACGCTGGGAGGACTCGATGCGTTGGCTGGTCAGGGAGGGATGCACGCAGTTTTTCGAGGTGGGACCCGGCCGAGTGTTGCGCGGGCTGCTGCGGCGGATCGATCGCGGCGTGCGCTGTGACGGCACGCCGGGAGAGTGACGCGTTCTGGCTTGACGGTGGCGAACCATGACCAGTGAGCACGGCCTCTCTTTCCCTGGCACGGGTGCAGGAGAACTGGCAGGGCAGACAGCTTTGGTGACGGGTGCCTCGCGCGGTCTGGGCAGGGCCGTGGCCATCGAGTTGGCCCGGGCGGGGGCACGTGTGGCGTGCGTGGCGCGCAACGAAGCAAAGCTGGTCGAAACAGTGGGAGAGATCCGGGCCCTTGGCGGGGATGCCGAGGCCGTTGCCTGCGACGTATCGGATGCTGCCAGCGTGCAACAAGCGGTGGAGTCGGTGCTGAGCAGGTGGCAGCAGATCCATGTGCTGGTGAACAACGCCGGCATCACCCGCGATACGCTGCTGGCGCGGATGCAAGACGCGCAATGGGACGAGGTGCTGAACACCAACCTGCGAGGTGCGTTTTTGTTTACGCGAGCGGTGACTCGGCCGATGATGCAGGCCCGCTACGGCCGGATCATAAACATGGCCAGCGTATCGGGGCTGGTGGGTAATCCTGGGCAGGCCAATTACGCGGCGTCGAAGGCTGGGCTGATTGGGTTTACGCGTGCGGTGGCCCGGGAGCTGGCTAGCCGTAAGATTACTGTAAACGCCGTAGCCCCTGGCTTCATCGAGACCGAGATGACCCAGGCCCTGGGAGACGCGACCCTGGAAGAGGTCAAGAACCGCATACCAGTCAAGCGGCTGGGGCTGGCCGAGGAAGTAGCCGCGGCCGTACGGTTTCTGGCGGGGCCGAGGGCGGGGTACATTACAGGCCAGGTGCTGGTAATCGACGGGGGCCTGACGGCGTGAGCTGTTGCTTTGGGAACAGATGGGATCAGGATGGTTGCCCAGGGAGGGGCAGACGGAAGGAATGGATCCGTATAGACATGGGCGGCAAAACTGGTTATATGTTTACCACCCGTGCAGGGTTGCCCATTTTCAGAGGCCCTGCTCAAGCGAGCAGGGGAAACAGCACATGGTTGGGGGGAACGTAGAGTTCCTGCACCCACGGCAGATGGCGAGGAGGACCGGTCTAGTGGACTCAGTCGAAGAGCGCGTGATCTCAATTGTGGCCGAACAACTCGGCGTGAACAAGGAGCAGGTCACCCCAGAAACGTCGTTTATCAATGACCTGGGTGCTGATTCTCTGGATACGGTCGAACTCGTGATGGAGCTGGAGGAGGAGTTCGGTATCAGCATCCCCGATGATGCGGCGGACAAGATTCAGACGGTCGGCCAGGTGATCGATTACATCAAGAAGGTGCAAGACGGGACGATTCCGCCACCTCGCTCCGGAGAGGAGGCAGCCAGGTAGTGAATGACATCAGGCTGCTGTAGAGTACGGCGTAGAGGCCAGCCGAGCCGCCCTGCACCTCGGAATGCCGGCCGCAATGGTGCGCGCCGCGACAGACGGGCATGCGGCTAACGGGCCGCGCACGTGTGCCATGAAACGTCGGGTTGTCATTACTGGTTTGGGAGTCGTGACGGCACTGAGCTGCCGGGTGGAAGACCTGTGGCAGCGCATCCTCCGCGGCGAGAGCGGCGTGCGGCCGATCACGTCGTTTGATACCACGAACTTTCGCGTCAAGTTCGGCGGGGAGATCGTGAACTGGTCCACTGAGGGCTACATCAGCCCCCGGGACGCCAAGCGGATCGATCGTTTCACGCAGTTTGCCATGGTCGCAGGCATCGACGCGGTGCGGGACTCCGGTATCGACTTCTCGCGCGAGGACCCCTATCGCTGCGGCGTGATTCTGGGGTCTGGGATTGGCGGTCTGAGCGAGATCGAGGCCCAGCACAGCCGCCTCTTGGAGCGGGGACCCGACAAGGTCTCTGCCTTCACCATTCCCAAGCTGATGGTCAACGCTCCCTGCGGCAACCTCTCCATCCTCTTCGGCCTGCGCGGACCCAGTGCGGCCGTGGCCACCGCCTGTGCCAGTGCAGCAAACGCCATTGGAGATGCCTTCAAGCAGATCCAGTACGGCGAGGCGGACGTCATGCTCACCGGCGGCACGGAGGCAGCGCTCACTCCCATGGCCGTCAGCGCCTTTGCCGCCATGCGCGCCCTCTCTGAACGCAATGATGCTCCCGAGCGGGCCAGCCGCCCCTTTGACGCACAACGTGACGGCTTTGTGCTCAGTGAAGGTGCCGGCCTGCTGGTGCTGGAAGAACTCGAACACGCCCGCGCACGCAATGCACGCATCTACGCCGAGGTGCTCGGCTACGGCGCCAGTGCCGACGGCAGCCACATCACGCAGCCCGACGAGCACGGCAGCGGCGCCGCACGCGCCATGCGCCATGCCCTCGAGGACGGACGCATCGACCCCTCCGAAGTCGATTACATCAATGCCCACGGCACCAGTACCCCTCTGGGCGACCAGGCCGAGACCGCGGCCATCAAACAAGTTTTCGGCGAGCGTGCCCGCCAGATCAGCGTCTCCAGCGTGAAAAGCCACCTCGGCCACCTGATCGGCGCCAGCGGCGGCGTCGAACTGGTGCTCACCGTGTACGCCCTCTGCCAAGGCGTCATCCCGGCCACGATCAATTACGAAGAGCCGGACCCGAAGTGCGACCTGGACTACACCCCCAATGAACCGCGCCAACGGCGGGTGCGCGTCGCACTGAAAAACAACTTTGGCTTTGGCGGCCACAACGCCTGTATCGCTGTGGGGCATCTGCGCAACGGCCGGCCCTCCTGAGCCGAATGCGGCCGAGCTGCCGGCGCTTTCACACCAGCACAACCCTCGTCCCCAGTGCGCTGCCACCGCGTTCGGTTGCGCCGCACGAACCGGCCACATGCGGCCGACTTTGGGGGCCCGCAGTGCCTCGACCCCGCCAGCTCCATGCGGGATCGCCCAACGCGGCACGGACGCAGGTCGCGTGCCCGCACATTGCACGGCCTTGCGGGGCGTCTGTCCAGCAGAGAGTTGGCCGCCTTACTCGGGCAGCGGCTGCGTGCTCCGCAAATAGGCTGCCAGATCTCGCACCTGCTGATCGGAGAGGGACCGCGTCAACCCTTCTGGCATCAGGCTCTTCTGCTGGGGGATCAGTTCTTCCAAGTCTTCCATCAGCAGGGTGACATTCTGGCCATCGCTGGTGCGCAACACGACGGCCTGCTCGTCCCGTTCGATCAGCAGGCCGGCCAGCAAGCGGCCGCCACCGGTAAGGGCCTGCCAGGTGCCAAAGCCTTCGCGGATCTCTGCCGAGGGATGTACCACGTGCAAGAGCAGGTTCTCTACATCGTCGCGCTTGTAGGCCGTGAGATCGGGGCCGACATCCCCCCCTTCGCCGAACAACCGGTGACACTTGGCGCAGGCAGCGGCGAACAGACGCTTGCCGCTGTAGGGGTCTCCCTTGCCGGAGAGCACCGCTTGCCGGCAGCGGACGAGTTCCTCCTGCATCTCCGCAGTGGAGGCCCCCTCCACCTGCCCCCAGATGCGGGCAACCGGTTCGGCAATGCGCGGCTCGCGATGCGCGGTGAGCAGACGTACCACATCCAGCGGAACCGCGGCAGGGTCGATGGCCCCCGCTTCGATCGCCTCCACCAGCCGGAGTGCCCACGCTTGGCGCGACGCCAACAGCAACAGGCCGGAGGCACGCAGCTCGTCTGGGAACGAGGGCAGCAGTCCAAGCACACGCTGGGCAATTTCGGGTTCGTCGTAGGCCGCCAGGGCAGAGAGTGCGGCGCCGCGCAACGCATCGTCCGCGGCCTGGCTCAACAGCCCCAGCAGCACCGGTATGCACGCAGACTGGCGGATCTCGCCAAAGACCTGGACGTACTGCAAACGCTGCTGCACGTCTGCCTGCGGATCGGCAATTGTCTTCATGGCCAGCGCGATCGCCTCGGCATCGCCCTGCCGCAACGCCAAGAGCGGAGACTGGCCGCCGAGTCTTTCGATCGCCCGCGCCAGCGAGGCCGGCATCTCGGGCAGGCGTCGGCCAGCCATGGCTTCCTCAAAGCCGCGCACCAGCACGCGCACCGCCTCCTCGTGCGGCGCCAGCTCCACCAGCCGGCCGCACATCGCCAGGTCTTGCCGCCGCCCCGTGGCTGCAAAGCGACGCATCAGCCGTGGGCAGATATGCTCAACAACCAGTCGCCGCTCCCAGAGGCCGGCATCCGCGAACATTGCCAGTACCCGCTCGCGGTCTTCCCCGCAGCGCGCCTCGATGGCCCACCAGAGCAACAAGGGCAGGTGTACGTCGCCGGCATCTTCGTCGTGCTCCAGCAAACGCCGCACGATGGGCAATCCCTGCTCGGCGGGCAGTCGGCGAGCGGTCGATGCAAGCTGGCTGCGCACCTCCACCGCCGGCTCAACAGCCGCCAGCTCTGCCAGCCGAGCAGCCAGCTCAGCCGTAACGCATCCCGCGTCTCCCAGCAGCCGTACGGCCCAGGCACGCACCAATGGCTCAGCATGCGCAAGCGCCTCCTGCGCTGCCTCCTCTGTGAAGCCCCCAGATAGATGCAGCGCCCACAGGCTTTCCAAGGCTAGTTGGCCGCGGCTCTCCAGAAGCTGCTGCCGCAAATGCCCGTTGGCCGATGCATCGCGCCGATCGCCCAACAGACGCAGCGCCGTGCGGCGGTGCCATTTGTTGGGATGAGCGAGTAGCGCCGCCAGCTCCGGCGTGCTCAGCGCGCCCAGATCGCCCACACGGGGCGCCGGCCCGCCGCCGCGTGCCTTGATTCGCCAGATCCGGCCGCTGGTCTTGTCGATCTTGCCTTCGTGATGCCGGAGATGCGCAATCTCTCCCTCATACATGTCGGCCACGTAGAGAGCGCCGTCAGGCCCCGCTTTGATGTCCACGGGGCGAAACCATCGATCCCCAGCCTCCAGGGCATAGCCCTCGTCCTCTGTCCTGAAGCTCGACCCCAGCCGCTCGAGACGGGCACACACCACATGATTGAGGAGGGGAGCCACACCGAACAAACGGCCGTGGTAGCGGGCCGGCAGACCGACACCATCGTAAATCACAAAGGTATGGGTGAAACGTGGCACGCTGGGATGCGGCATCGCCGTGAAATAGCCGAATGTGTACGGGTTGGAAAGCGGCCCATGCTTGCCGAAACCCTTCTGGTAATAACCGCCCTGCACATAGTGGAAACCGCGTGTGTCTCCCCCATTGTGTCCAGAGAATAGACGCCCTGCTGCGTCGATCTCCACCCCCCAGGCATTCCCACCACCCTCTGCAAAAATTTCATAACGCCGCTCTTCCGCGTGGTAGCGCCAGATAAGCTGTCCCATGGAAGAGACGGGCGTGCGGTCCATCCCAGGACGCACCACCTGACCGCTCACCGTACTCCCCTGCGCGGCGTACAGCCATCCATCGGGGCCCCAGGTGAGACAGCTCACGTTAGAATGGGTATCCTCAAGACCGAAGCCTGCCAGATGCACCTCGGGGTCCGCGTCAGGAACGTCGTCCCGGTCGGCATCGGGGTAGAAGAGCAGGTACGGAGGATTCAGCACCCACACCCCGCCGCGGCCAGGCTGCACCGCTGTGACGATGTTCAATCCCTCCAGAAACGTCTTGTGGCGGTCGAAACGGCCGTCTCCGTCCGTATCTTCGTGAATGCTTACCCGATCAGCACCCCGATAGTGATGCGGCGGAGGAGGAGGCACCTTGTCGTACGTCGCGCGCAAATACCGGTCTTCACTGAGTATTTTCAGCCCCGCCGGAAACGGATACTGCAAGTACTGCACCACCCACAGGCGGCCTCGCTCATCGAAGGTCATGAACACGGGCTGGCGAACCTCCGGCTCCGCCAGCACGAGTTCCACCTCCAGATCTTCCGCTACGCGAAACGTGGCCGCTTCCGCCGCTGGCGCAAGGCGGCCCGGCATCGTGGCGGCAACGGCCGCGGCATCCGTAACCTGCTCGAACACGGCCGTACCATCTGCCGGCGGCTCGCCCACGGCCCAGGCAGCGTCGTCTCCCGCTCGGAACTGCCAGTTGCCCGCCAACACCACGGCTTCTGTAGCACACACCAGCGCCGGCGCCGCGCCCTTGAACCCACCACGCCCCTCCGCGTCATACACGCGTATGGCCACCACGTTCAGCTCTCCGAACTTCACCAGTTCCGTCGGTACCCGGTGCCGCGCAGCCATGTGCAGTCCGCTGGCATAATTCGGCGGAAAGCTGCCCGCTGCCCCCACCCGCTCGCCGTTCACATACACCTCGCACGCGTTATCTACCTGCTCCACCGCCAGGCCCAACTCCTGCCCAGCCCAACCCGCCGGCACACGCACAAATGCCCGGTGCCAGGCAATGCCGTCGTAATCCGCAAATCGGCCGCCAGAAACCTCTTCCCAGCAACCCGGTACGGCAAGTGCCGTTCTTCCCCGCTCCGCAGAGTTTGCCTGCGCCGTTGCCAGCATGAGGCATGCCAGTAGCATGCCCAGCACACACCGCCGGCAAACCCAAGGCAGATGAGCGTGGGGTGTCATGCATCTCTTCCATCAGCGGCAAGTCCAGCTCCAACCTGTCCACGCCCATGCCGCCGGGCCGCGGGCAGAAAACACATCTCCCTATTAAAGGCAGCGCGCCCGAACAAATCAACCTCTGTTGATGCGTGGCGGGGTGCCGGCACGCTCTGTGCGGTGTGGCACCGCGTGAGCCATACGCGCTGCTTCCCCTGCCACGGCAGGGGGAACGCGCGCGGCCGGGCGTCGGCACCGCGAAGCACACAACCATTGGGCAATGTTGGATTTTGGATTTTCGATTTTGGATTTTCGATTTTGGATTATTCAAACCGACCGCCTTCAGCCAGGCCGGGCTTCTCTGGTGCGCCGCCGGCCGAAGGTCCATCGCCTTCCGATCTCTTATACCTGTAACCCCTCGTCGGCCAGCCCCCAGCCGCCTTGCGCAATGCAAAATCCAAAATCCAAAATCCAAAATCGAAAAGGTGCTACACATGCTTTTCAGCCGCCAGGCCCCTGCCTCTAGAGGCGGGCCAGCGTACGGCGTAGCCGCAATGCAGTGCGCGTCCGTCCACCGCGAGAAGTTGGATCTCCTCGCCCTGCACGGCCGGCAATCCCAGCGATTGCCGGACCATGGCGGCCAATCGCTCGGGCCCATAGCCAGGCGTGTGGCTGGTACACAGCACCAGTAGGGGCCGCGGTGCCAGCAGCCGTGCACACTGCGTCAGCAACGCCTCGAGATGCGCAGAGATGCGCCACGCCTGTCCGCGGCTGCCGTGGCCGTAGCTGGGCGGATCTAGAATCAGTCCATGATACACACGCCGGCGGCGGATCTCGCGTGCCACGAAGGCGCGGCAATCGTCTACGATCCAGCGGATCGGTGCACCCTCCAACCCTGTCCGTTGTGCATTCTGCCTGGCCCATTGCACGGCGTAGCGTGCGGCGTCCACGTGGACCACGCGGGCCCCGGCCGCCGCAGCGGCCAGGGTCGCGCCCCCCGTGTAGGCAAACAGGTTCAGGATCTCGATCTCCGGCCCGGCCTGGCGAACCTGCCGCTCGATCCACGGCCAGTACTGGGCGTGTTCGGGAAATACGCCAACCTGCCCGGACGCCGCCAGCCGCAGGCCGAGCTTCACGCCTCCCCAGCAGACATACCAGTCGTCGGGCAAGGGGAGGAGGCATTCCCATCGCCCGGCGGCTAGCGTCCGAGCTGCCGATGGCTTGTCAGCAGTCCCCGCCCCGGGACGCATGGCTGCTGGCCTGCGGCGGGAGGCTGTCCCAGCCTGGTGCAGAGAGTGCGGCTTGCTGTCCCTGTAGCGGGCATGGGGCCGCCAGGACGTGTACGGCAGGCAGGGATCACTGACGGCCGCTGGACAGGGACGCTCGAGCAGCACGCCCGCCCAACGCTCAAGCTTGCGGCCCTGGCCAAAGTCGAGCAATTCGTAGCCAGTCATGGTGTGAGCGCTGACTCTGGTGGGGGCGTGCGTGGGGGCGTGGAGAGCGCACGCGCGTCGCGTGGGGGACAGCTACCTTTTTCCATCACGGCGGCGGGCCGTCTTGCGTCCTGGGCGGTAGCCGGCCGGCTTCGCCCCAGGGCTACCCGCCTGCACCGCATGGTTGGCCTTTGCCCGGCTGGGTACAGCGTGGTAGTGGTCGCCCGCGAAGGCTGCCTGGGCACGCCGCCGCCGCGCCTCGATCGCTTCTTTGGGGGGGTGAGCCGGAATCAGACAATCGCACCCATTGCCGATCAGATCATGACGGCCGGCCTGTTCCAATGCCCGCCGGACTTCGAAGTAGTTCTCGGGCTTGAAGAACTGCAGCAACGCCCGCTGGAGCTTGCGGTCTCGTAAATGTTTGGCCACGTATACCGGCTGCTTGGTGAAGGGATCCAAGCCGGTGTGGTACATGCAGGCGGCAATGTCGAAGGGGCTGGGGATGAAGTCCTGGACCTGATCGGGCCGGTAGCCGTTGCGCTTGAGAAACAGGGCAAGTTCGATCATGGCGTCGAGCGTGCTGCCTGGATGGCTGGCGATGAAGTAGGGCACGAGGTACTGCTGCTTGCCGGCCGCACGCGACGCCTCTCTGAAGGCGCGGCCGAACTCTTCAAAGTCTTCCTTGCCGGGCTTTTTCATCAGGGCCAGCACGTTGGGGTCGATATGCTCGGGAGCGACCTTGAGGTGGCCGCCCACGTGATGCCGTACCAGCTGTTGCATGTACTGGGGGCTGCGGCGTGCCAGGTCCATCCGGATACCTGAGGCAATCAGCACCTTGCGCACGCCGGGCTGGGCACGGGCCTGGCGCATCAGCTCGATGAGCGGTCCGTGGTCCGTGCCCAGCAGCTTGCAGATCGTGGGATGCACGCAGCTCAGCCGCCGGCAGCGGGCCTCGACCTCCGGGCGCGTGCAGCGCATCTGGTACATGTTGGCGGTGGGGCCGCCTAGGTCGCTGACGACGCC
>JAIMBC010000168.1 GCA_023511675.1 Pirellulales bacterium | reverse complement strand
CCACCTGCGTGGCACCCTCGCGCCAGGCGGCCGGCACGCCGCGAAACACCACGCGCTCCAACAGCGCTTGTCTCAAACTCTCTCGATAGGCCTCCCACTCCGGCACGCTGCGAAACTCCGGCAGCCGCTGCACGCGTCGCGACGTAAACTGCACCACGTCCTTGAGCCCCTGTTCTGCGCCCACGATCGGTGCGGCCAGCAGCTCGGCATCAGGCTGCTGTGTCGCTTCGAAGACGGACCGCCCGTCGGCAGCAGGCGGCGGCTCTGCCTCGGCAGCAGGCAACGTCGGGGCCTGCGCCCCCCACACCAGAACCAGCAGGCACAGCCCCCAGGCACGGCTTGGATGCATGGCAAACCTCATCCTCCTCAATCAGTTGTCTCTGCGCGCGGTAGGCCAGCGGTGGGCGCCTATCCCGCAACGATACCGTGGCAGGGCGAAAGTGCTCGACGCTTTCTCTTTTCTTCCTCGCTACGAGGATCTGCCATCGGCGCTGCGTATGGCAGGGCGGCCACTCTTTCGCACGGCAGGGATCCTACCAGGATGTTGCAGCGATTGCACGCCGCAAACCGTGGCGGCCACAGATGCCATGGGCAGGAGGGCCGGCGAACCACCCAAGGCCGACTGCCAGTCCGACCGAGGGAACCTTTGACCTTGCCAGGCCACACATTTGCCGGCCCGGGGCTCCCTCCGATCGCTGTGTTGGGCGATCCGCTACCCTCATGGCCCAGTTCCTGGCAGAGCGTGCCCTTCGTGGTGGACGCTTGGCGGTGCCGCCCCTCAGTCGCTCGAAGGGGCGCCGGTGCGCGCATGCGCCGCACGGTACTCCATCCGGCCCACTACGGCCCGCGTGCGGAAGCGTACCCCTGCCTTGCTGCCGCAGGCAGCAGGAGGCTAGGGCACTTCCTCGTCCGACGCTTGCTCCTCGTTGGATATGTCCTCTGAAGTTGTCTTCTCGCGTGTTGCCTCTACCGGCGTTAGCTCTTCTGGCGTGCCATATTGATACGTGCCGTCGGCCAGCCTGGAATACGTGACGCTCCAGCGTTTGCCATCTTCCGTGGAATACTCGATCTTGCCGTCCCGCTCCGTAGCGGTGTCGAGCAGGATCCTGCCGTTGGGCGTTACCGTGGCCCCTTGCGTGTCAAAAAAATACTCAAGAGGCGTGCGCGTGTCCGGTGCTGGAGGGGGGGGAGCAGACGGCTCGCAACCGGCGGCGGCAGCCACGAACCATGCCACGAAGAGAATGCGAGCAAGCGGCGGCATTACCGTACCTCAAATCAATCCGATCCGCTCTCTGGCCACCTGAGCAGCCGCAGCGCGGATCGAGCGCTCCTGCCAGATGTGCAGGTCGGTGATCCGCTGCCGGACCTCGCGCTCAAACTCGCTTCCCACCCGGTTGCCTAGCAGGGCCAGCCTGCTGGAAATGGCGTTTTGAGACTCGCTCCCGCGGTCATCCAGGCGAGACATCACATAATCCCACACATGCTTCGCGGCCAGCACCACAAATATGGGGATGGCCAGAGCAGCACCCTCCGGACCGAGCAATCCTACCAGCAGCAGCAGGATGGCAGTAACCCCAATCTTGCCGATGCTCTCCCCTGCCGCGGGCCGCTGGCTACCAGATTTGGCGAGACACGCCGCTTCTCGCAACTCGGTAAGGATAAACTCGCTGAGCCGATGCGTCAGCTCATCGGCCGAAAGGTTCGGACCGTCATAAACCTGGATGTGGCTATTCCACTTTTGCGACAGCTCCGTACAGTAGGCCGCCCAGGCATCGTCCAATGCTGCACCGATCTCCTCGGCAATCGTCTCCAACCAATGGAGAATCTCCACCTCGGTGGCAACTCGGGCACAGAACGCCTGGAGGAAGCAAAGCTGCCGCTCGTCCTCGGTGGCACAGCGGTGCAGCCACTCGGCGAACTCGTTGGAGCAGATGTGGCTGACAAACCCCGCCACATTCAAGCACTTGCCGTGAAAATAACGCTTGATTTCATCTCGCGCCCGGCTCGGCAAAGTTCTGAGCTGCCCGTACCAAACCGCCGGCAGCTCCCGCAGCGCGTCATCAACCATTTTCGACGCCAGGGGCCCCCCGCGCTAGGCTGCGGCGGGTCAGGAGAAAGCCGCCGCCCCCCAGAACAAGGGCTCCCCTCCCACCACTTTAATGAAGCCGCGACGTGTACCCCCCATTTCGACCTCCCTTACTCGTCTTGAGGTGGGAACATCCCTCTTATGCTTCGCTGCCGCTCGCCTCTTATTGCCTTGCTGCACTGCCGAAGCCCTAGCTCCAGCAGCCTGAACCGCAAAGCATATCATTAAGGTCCAGCAGGCGCCGGACCACGCCATACAGACGCCAGCAAGCCCTCGCAGCGGGCGTAACTGCAACCGCCCAGGGGGGTGCCATGGCCAATTGGCGTGTATCTGCTCGAACGCCGCCACGTGACAGACGTGCCAACCTGCCTGCGGCACAAGTACCGGCAGGCCCAGGTTCGCCGACCTGCGATCAGGCATGGGGACCATCTCCTCGCAACCGAACTGCGATGGGGAGGAAAAGGCCAGGCCCTTGCCACAACCCACGACCCGCCAGAAGCGGCCCGGGGTTGTCAGGCATGTCCATTTTCAACAGGCTTGTGGCCCCCGGTGAGAAGTATGCGTATACCAGTGCCATCTGCGGGATGGACCTCGCCCCGTTTAACCCTGCTAACACCCACAGCGCCACCTCGCCCGAACGTGGGGAAATGGCAGGGGCGTTGCAAAGGCCCGTCGTCGGGACAACAACCCTTTTTCGTTGTGTTCTCCAGCTTACGTGGCGCTGTAGTACAAAGGGGCGGACGAAATAGTCCAGCCTGCCGTACGTGCCGGCAGGGCTTCACAGCTAGAGAGTGCCGTACTACCGACCATGCGGTGGGTGCCGCGAGTTTCAGCGGCAATCTGCGCTGGCCGCCGCCTGCCTCGCGCGCGAGATTTGGCGGCAGGCAAAGGGCGCTGGCGCACGGTTGACAAGACAGGATCTTGAGCCTTTTGCGCAGAGGGCCCAGAATAGGGGTGGCCATGTTCATCAACCCCTCCCTCCGGCTGCGAGAATTGGCCGAGCTTTCCGGCCGGCTGGCGGTATCGCTGGAGGCAGGGGTGGATATTCGTCAAACCCTCGCGCGGGAGAGCACGGCCCAATGGCGGCCCAGACTGAGGGAGGAACTGCACGCCCTCAAGCAGGCCGTCGATCGAGGCAGCAGTGTGACGGAAGCGCTGCGCTCGCGGGGCGCGTTCTTTCCTCCCTTGTTCCTTCAGCTCGTGGCGGTGGGCGAGGAGACGGGCAAACTTCCCGACGTGCTCCGTCGCGTGGCGGAGCACTGCGAGTTGCGGCTGCGGCTGCGGCGCGAGTTTCTGACTGCCATTGCCTGGCCGGCGATTCAGCTTGGGCTGGCGGTGGGCGTGCTCGGCCTGGCCATCCTGGCGATGGGGTTCTTGCCGCCCATGCCCGATACGGGCAAACCGTTCGATATTTTTGGGCTGGGACTGTACGGGCTGTCGGGCATGCTTACGTTCTTTGCGATCGTGGGCGGAATTGTTGCCGCGCTGGCGGTGCTGGGTGTGGCCGTACAGCAGGGCCTGGCGTGGACCTCAGGCATGCAGCGTGCTCTGGCCGCAGTGCCAGGGCTGGGGAGTGCCTTGCGGACGCTGGCACTGGCGCGGCTAACCTGGGCCTTGCAACTGACGCTGGAGGCGGGCATGGACGTGCTACGCGCCGTCCCGCTGGCTCTGCGTGCTTCGGCCCATGCGCCGTACATGGAGCAGAGCGAAGAGGTGGTGCGTGCCTTGCGCCAGGGTGCGGATCTCACTCGGGCCATGACGCAGACGCAAGCGTTTCCTGGAGACTTCATCGATGCCCTGCACGTGGGAGAGGAGAGCGGCCGGCTGCCTGAGCAGCTTGCCGTGCTGTCTCGGCAGTATCAGGATCGGGCGCGCCAGGCATTGAGCCTGATCACGCAGCTTGGCGCGGTGGGCGTGTGGCTGCTGGTGGCGGCGGTGATTGTGGTGTTCATCTTTCGCGGCGCCCTGGCCTACATCAACATCATTCAAGGAGCCTTGCAGGACACCATGCGATGATGAGGCGATCAAGGGGGATGGACCTACCGAGAGGATTGGCCCAGGCGGGCATGCCGCCGCGGTGCCTGGGCTCGTCGGGCCGGGGTCGGAGGTACCTCCCAGAGCGGGGTCGGGTCAGGATGGGGCGTTGTTGACCTGCAGCTTGCCGGCTGGGGCGGCCCTTGCCCAGGAACGAGGCAACAGATCGCCTATGAACTGTGCTTGAAACCGTTGGTCCACGGTACAGCGTGCGGCCCGGACGAACTCCACCGTGCTGTGCCGCGCTTTCTTACGCGTTTGTGGCGGGGTAGCGGGCTGATAGCGACCTCGCTGCCGCGTGCATCTATTCCCAAAGCACTCGTGGCGGGGCTCGGGAGCGGCCCAGTGCCGCGCTGGAAGCTCACTTTTCCCCTACGCGCTTGTGGGGGCGTATGCCATACTAAAATCACGTGGGCATGCGGCGGCAGAGGCACTGGGCTGCCGCGCACGGGCCCGCACGCCATCCCCTTGTTGTTGAGTCCCTCGCATGAGCGCGCAAACCGTTGCCAGCACTGCATATCGGCAGGTTCCTGGCACTCCCCTCCGCACGTACGTGTTCGATTCGCATACGGAGATGGCGGTGTACGTGGCCCGCCTCATCGCCAATGTGATTCGCGAGCGGAACGAGGCCGGTCAGTACGCGGTGCTGGGGCTGGCCACCGGCTCCAGCCCCGTGAGCGTGTACCGCGAACTGATCCGCATGCATAAGGAGGAGGGACTCGATTTCAGCCGCACGTTCGCCTTTGCCCTCGACGAGTACTACGGCTTGAGCGATAAGGACGAACAGTCATTCCGCGACTGGCTCTACAAGCACTTTTTCAGCCAGGTGAATATTCCCGAATCTCAATGGGCGGTTCCGGGCAGTCTGGTGCCCGATAGCGAAATCGAGGAGCACTGCCGTTGGTACGAGGAGTGCATTCAGGCGGCAGGCGGCATCGACGTGCAACTGCTGGGCATTGGCCGCAACGGCCACATCGGCTTCAACGAGCCGTACAGCCCGCGCTTCAGCCGCACGCGGCGCGTTACGCTCGATGAGGTCACGCGCAAGGATGCCGCCAGCGACTTCTATGGCGAGGACCACGTGCCGATGCAGGCCATCACCATGGGCATCGGCACGATCATGCAGGCCCGCAGAATCATCCTCATGGCCTTGGGCGAACACAAGGCGGCCATCATTCGTGAGGCGCTGGAGGGGGAAGTCACGGAACGTGTGCCGGCCAGCTTTTTGCGGGAGCACCTGGACGCGACCGTGCTGCTGGACGAGGCGGCGGCCAGCGAGCTGAAGGGCGTGGCCACGCCCTGGCTGCTGGGAGAGGTGGAGTGGACGGGGGAGATGGCCAAGCGGGCGGTGTTGTGGTTGTCTCGTGAGGAGCAGCAGCCGCTGCTGAAGCTGGATGCCAGCCATTTTCTCAAGCACAACTTGTACCAGTTGCTGCGAGCGCGCGCGGCAGAAGGCGGGGCATCGCAGTTCCGCCAGGCGGTGGAGGTGCTGACGCGCGAGGTGTTCGAGGAGATGATGCGGAGCATCAACCATCATCCGGCGGGGGTGTGCCAGCAGGGCGTGGGGCGGAAGCGGATCCTGTGTTTCAGCCCGCATCCGGACGACGACGTGATCAGCATGGGCGGCACGCTGATCCGCCTCAATGAGGACGGCCACGAGGTGCACGTGGCGTACATGACCAGCGGCAACATCGCCGTGTTCGATCATGACGCGGAGAACGTGGCGCGGATGGTCGCGGAGTATAACCGCCACTTCGGCATCGACCCCCAGGCCTCAGAGGCAAAGGAGCGCTGGGTAGCGGAGGAGCTGCGGCGCAAACGGCCCCGCCAGCAAGACCATCCCGACATTCGTGCCATCAAGGCGCTCATTCGCCGCTGCGAGGCAAAGAGCGCCGCCACCGTCTGCGGCTGCAAGCTGGAACACCTGCACTTTCTGAACCTCCCGTTTTACGAGACGGGAACCATCGAAAAGCGCCCCGTGGGAGACGAAGACCGGGCCATCATTCGCAGGCTGATCGAGGAGGTACAGCCAGACCAGATCTACATGGCCGGAGACTTCTCCGACCCACACGGTACCCACCGCGTGTGTGCCCAGGGAATCTTGCAAGTGCTGCAGCAGCTCCAAGCAAAGACCGGCCGCTGTTACGAGGTGCTGCTGTACCGAGGTGCCTGGCAGGAATGGGCACCCCACGAGGTGGAGATTGCCGTGCCCCTCAGCCCCGCGGACATGGAACGCAAGAAGCACGCCATTTTCCGCCACGAGTCGCAGAAAGATACCGCCCTCTTCCCCGGCGCGGACCGGCGCGAGTTCTGGCAGCGTGCTCAGGATCGCAACATCAACACGGCCAAGGTCTATAACGAACTTGGCCTGCCCGAGTATTATGCCATGGAGGGCTTTGTGCGCTACCGCGGCCAGCGGCTGTAAGCGCAGCCTGGGCACGGGGCGCGGAGTGCAAGGGCTGCTGGGCACGGCTAGGCTGCAAGCCCCGCCGGGCGGGTCCGGCCGCTACCGCCAGCCAGCGGCGGCCGAGGGCGCGCGCCTCCAGCCAGATCGCTACGCCGCGCCGGCAAGAATGGGGCCGGGAGGTGATTCGCGCTCGTGTGCGGCAAGCAGGCCGCATTCACGCGCAGCGGGCGAAGCGATCGGCCAGAGACACTTGTTCGATCACATGCGCGATGAGAACCTTCTCACACGTGATCGACCGGACTCACTGCACCAGCGCGTCGACCTGCTCGAGAATGGCGTCGACCGCCTTCTCATCCAGCTTGCCGGACTCGAACGCCAGGCTGGCCTTTACCTTGCCGCGCACGGCCAGGATCACAGTCACCTCGGCCTTGGGGTTGAGTGAGTAATCCTCTGGGCCGTTGGCCGACTCCACCGGTACCACCACCGGCACGTGGGCCGCCTTGGCCTTCTTGGCCAGGTCCTTCGCCTGGGCTTCCAGCGGCTCCCGATTATCGTCCCCAATCAGGTTGACGAACGCCGAGAGCTTGGCATCCTTGTGCTCGGCCACCTCCTCATTCAGCTTGGAGGTCAGCGCGGCCACCGTGTCGTTCACCGTGCGGGTGAACACCATCACCATCGGCCGATTGCCGTAGCGGCAGCGGTAGCACAACTGTTCGCCCACGCTCACATCGTCGTCGGTACCCCCGCCACACTTGACGACGTCAAATGGACCGATCGCCTGATCCGGTTGGGGGCCGCTCTTCAACTCGCCTGCCACGGCCACGGCCGCAAGGGCAAGCGCCAGGGAACACGCAACGAACGAGCGCATGAGAGATGCTCCTTTCGTCAATACGAACTCTGTACGTGCCGCACACGCACGCGACGCACGGGGGCCACACGCCCCACAGCGGTTTTACGATAGGCCCTGCCCAGCCGTTCGTCAAATCTCGGCAAACTTTGCCGATTGTTCTGAACGTGATGCGCGGCCCTTGCCGATCTCTGATTCTGCGGCTGGGCATGCCCCAAACCGGCTCCCCACCGCAGCGGAGACCCCCGTACTAGCCCTCAAGAGAGAATGGAGAAGATGCGCAAGCCGTGGCTGGCAACCCTCTTGCTGAGCAGCCTTTTGCTCTGCCTCCTGTGCGGCTGCTGCCGGCTGCGCAAAGGGATCGTCCTGCGCGGAGACTGGTCCATTGAACTGAATCGCGTCCCGCACCTTGCCGGCCATGGCCCGCACTATGCATGCACCAGCGACTGCCCTACCTGCCCAACCTGTTCACCACTGCCTGAACCGCCGCCCGGTTCCGCAGAGCCGCCCGAGGCCATCCCTGTACCCCCCGATACTGCTGGCACCGCCGTGCGCTCACGCTTTCTTCCAGTCCCCATACGGCCCGCTTTCCAGCCCGCCCATTCGGCTCCACCTGATGCCTTGGCCGGACAGCCTTTCGACGACAGCGAAGCAGTTGAACTTCCGCCCCCGCAAGGCCAGCGCGACGCAGCCAGCGATGACATCGAACCGATGCCGCCGCAGCCCAACGAGTTGCACCTCAGGCCCCTATCGACTGCCCATCCGCTGGCCGCACCTGAGAGCGATCCGAGCTCCGGCCGCCGCGCCACAGCGCACACTGCCAGAAGGGCGGCCAACCCCCAGAAAGGACGACGCACCCGCATGCGACCCCACAGCCGGCTGTAGCCGCCTGCATTAGGACGGCCCAACTCCATTCGCCGCAGAGGCCGGGCCTAGGCTGGCCCACGGGCCTGCCCGGGCACACGCAGGCAAGGCGGCGGCCCTTAGCCTCTGGCAGGCCGGCGGAGATGCTGCGCCTACCCTCCCGCCAGTGTTGGAGCTTGTGCGTGGTGCGGGCCATGCATGCACGGCATTGCAAACTAAGGGCCAGCCCTAGGCTGGCCGATGACAACCCATGCCTGGCCTCGGCGGCTCTGCCGCCAGGGCCGGCAACCGAACAAGTGGCCCCGCTTCAGGATTGGCATCGGCGACGGATCCCCATGCACCACGGCCCAGCTTGCTCGTCTCACTGGCCGGCCTTGCGGCACTTGCCAGCCACCTTGCTGCTTGCCGGAATCTTCTGCTGGCAAGGCGCGTTGCATGCAGAGCACGAAAGCCGCCGCAGCCCCGTCGTGCTGGCCGTACACCGTGCCCGCCCCTCGGTGGTGAACATCAACGGAGAAAAGACGCTCTCCGACACGGACGCAGGGCCCCTTGGAGAAAAGAGCCGCCGCGTGAACGGCATGGGCACGGGCGTGATCATCGACGAGCGGGGCTACATCATCACCAACTTCCACGTGGTGGACGGGGTGCGGCAGATCCAGGTTACCACCGCCGATCAGGAAACGTACCTGGCACGCCTCGTCTCTCACGACCCCAAGACGGACCTGGCGATCATCAAGATTGACGCGGAGGCGCCGCTGCCCGTCATCGATCTGGGCACCTCGCGGGATCTGATGACGGGCGAGACCGTAATCGCCGTGGGCAATGCCTACGGGTACGAGCACACGGTGACGCTGGGCATCATCAGCGCCTTGCACCGCTCGGTGCAGGTGAGCGAGACGCAGCGGTATGATGACCTGATTCAAACCGACGCGAGCATCAACCCCGGCAACTCGGGTGGGCCGCTCTTGAACATCGACGGCCAAATGGTGGGCATCAACGTAGCCGTGCGCGCCGGCGCTCAGGGAATTGGCTTTGCCATCCCGGTGGATAAGGTGCTCAGCGTGGCGGCCGAGCTGCTCAGTACCCGCCGCGTGAAGAACCTCTGGCATGGCGTGGTGGCACGCTGGGACGAGCGCGGAAACCAGCCGGCGGTGGTGGTGGCCTCTCTGGAAGAAAACAGCCCCGCCAGCGCCGCCGGCTTGCAACCCGGCGACGTGATCCGCGCCGTGGACCACCAGCACGTGGCACACCCCCTGGATCTGGAACGCGCGCTGCTGGGCCAGCAGGCAGGACACGCTGTGAAGCTAGAAGTACTGCGGGGCGGAGAGCAGCTCAGCCTCAATCTGGTCCTGGCCTCCCCACCCCGGCCGCGCCGCCTGACGCCCGCTGAGCAAGTTTGGGAAGTGCTCGGCCTACGCCTGGAGCCCATGCCAGCGCAGCAGTTCCGCCAATTGCGCAGCCGCTACCACGGCGGGCTGCGGGTGGTGGAGGTACGCCCCGACAGTCCCGCTGCCGAGCAGGGCATGAAGCGCGGCGATGTGCTGGTGGGCATGCACATCTGGGAGACGTTATCCGTGGAGAACGTGGCTTACGTGCTCAACCGCCCAGATCTGAAATCCCTTCTGCCGCTCAAGTTTTACGTGATGCGCGGCACCAAGCCGCTGTACGGCTATTTCGAGCTGGAGGCGGGAGAGTAGCGTTCTTCTCCCAGCCGCCTGCGATGCGGCGGGAACCGTGATGCGCCCTCCACGCCGTGCCGCGGGCCCGGCCGCTGTCCGCCAGCCGCTTGGGCAGCACGCCCGCCTCGGCTGGGCGGTGCTTCCCCCCCCTAGCCCCAGAACAAGCGACGGAACACTTCCCTGCGTGGCAGGTCGATCGCTGCCCTCTCTTGGTGCGGGGCAACTCAATTTTCGGGCGTAACTGGCTGTGCCTCTGGGCTTTCGTCCAATCTCGGCGTGAGCACCAGGGTCACCCGCTTTCCCAGCGGCGGAATCCGCTCGGTAAATGCCTCGAACACAAGCTGCCCGGCCGCGTCGGAACTCTCAACGGGAATGTCGAGCATGGCGGTGCTGAAGTTCGCCAGGCAGATGAGAAAGCCCTCCTCCGCTTGATAGTACTTCTCCCCCGTCTGCTCGTTGACCCAGAGACTGCTGCCGGCAAACACCCAGTGCTCTTGCATGGGCAGGCCCGTGCGCCAGTGCCGTACCCAGTCCTGAGCCCAAGCGCTGCGGCGCTGGCCGTGCTCGTCGGTCCAGTAGATACTCACGTCCACGCGGGTACCCGAGGCCGGTCGGAACTCCGGCACGAACACGGTCGGGCTGCCGGGTTTGGCACCCAGGGCCAGCAGTGCGGCGTGAATCACGTACGCCTTGACCGGAACGCTGATGATCGATTCGTGCTCCTTGGTCCCCTCGGGGCAGGCAAACATCTCCAACTGGCCTTCCCGCAAGCAGATCTTGCCGACCAGGATGACCCGCTTCTTTTGCGGATCCAGCCAGATGTTGCCTTGGGGCTGTAGCGGGATCAGGGCTGTTGGCTTCTCTGCCTGCTCGGCAGCGGGCTGCGCGGCTTCTGCCTGCGTGCTGGGGGCCGGCTGTGCCACTGCTTCCCCCGCCTGGGATGGCTCCCCGCCGACCTGGGGTGGCTCGCCCCCGGCCTGAGGTGGTGCATCGGCAGCCTGGCCCTGCTCTACCCCAATGCGCGACGGATCACTCTCCGCAAGCGAGCTGTCTGCGGCCGGCTGTTCCTCGCCAGCCTGTGCCTGCGGCAGAGAGACCAGTGTGGGGGGCGCCTCCCTAGCCGGCTGCGTGGAGGCAGCCTTCACCTCCCGTTCCGAACGCACCGCAGGATCCGAGGCCGCATCTTGCGCGGCAGCCCTTAGATGTGATACATCGAGCGCACCCTCGCCAGAGCAGACTGCTGCCGAGGGGTGCCGATCTGGGGTGCCCGGCCGATCGGCCGTCGCAGGCCGCGCCTGGCCGCTCGCCAGGTACATCGAGGCCAGGCAAATCGCAATTACTGTTCGAGTGCCGATGCTCGGCTGCCACATGGCCGCTTGCTCAAAACGGGTGTCGAATGCGGGTCTCCGACGGAGAGTAAAGTTCTCCTGCTATCGTGTAAGATACTCGCTTGGCCCAGCGGGGTACATGCGGTGCTTTGCAGCACTGCCTGGCCTGGCCGCCCCGAAGCGTCCGCCAGCACCGCTGCAGCCGCCCTTCGAGGAGTTGGTGTTTGGAGACAATTCGCAGCAATGGCGCGCGTGGCCCGGCGGGCACGCCTCCGGCCGCAGCGCAGGACTTGGCAAATGGGTTGGTCGAAACAGCAAGTCTGGCACGGCACATCGCCGAGGCCCGCAACGGGTTTGCGCCAGAACAATGCGTCTGGCAGGCGCGCCAACAGCAATGGCGGACCTCGCCTCTTGTCCGGCTTGGTTCCCTTACTCCGTTCTTGTGGGGTTGGCCCCCAGGAGTCCTGACAAACGACCGCGCAGCAGCGCCGCAGGTGGTCGGGAGCCTGGCTGAGGCGGCTAGAAGGGGATCGCACAGCGTGGCAACGGAGGGCCCTGACAGCCCGCCGGAGCTGGCCATGCCTACCCTGCCTGCCGCAGGCACAGCAGCCGTGCCGGCTCGCCAAGCGTACAGCCCCACACGCGGCGGGCAGACCGCGGAGTACAGCTCTCTGGACGTGGGCCTGCTGCGATGTCTCTGGGCCTTGGGCAGGCGTCGCGTTAAGCGGTTCCATCTGGAGCGCCGTCTGGATGAATGGCTGCAGCTGCCGCGCGTGGACTCGCCGCGGCACACACAGCAGCAGGCAGATGGGCCGCAAGGTCCGCCACAAGCCCACGGTGCGGCACTTGCCCTTGAGGCTCTCGCCTGGTGCCATGCCCTCTCTCAGGTGGCGGCTTGCTGCGATGCCACGCTCCTAGCCAACCTCACCCAGCGGTTGCGCGCCTGGGCAGCAGCCGCCAACCCATCGGCCGCTGGAACAGGAACATCTGCGCATGCAATGCCGAAGAGCCATGCCGCCGTCGCCACCATGGGAGCCAACGCGCTGCCAGGCTGCGCGCGGCAAGACATTATAGCCGTAGGCAACGCCGGCGATTACTCCGACGTCCTGGCCTGGCAGCTTTGGTCGGCAGAGTTGCCGCTCGCCGTTCACTATGTCATGTCGGGGGCGGACGGTGCGGTTGATGCCTCCGCCTCCCTGGCAGCGTTGCAACGTGGGCTGCAACACATTGATCCGCAGGACGGGCATGCGGCCGCCTGGCTTGCTCGGCTGGGTGCCTTGGTGGCATGCTGGACCCGCTGCCTGATGGTAGCGCAGGCTGCAGGGTTGGAACTCTTGCCGCAGATTCGCCAGCGTTATGTGCTGGCCGTGGTTCGACTGTTGCAGTGTTCTCGTGCTAGCGGGCAGGCCATGCTCAGCACGCAAGAATCTGCAGGTGCCAGCGCGTTGCTGCGAGAGGCGGCCATGCTGGCAGGCGGAGATGCGCTGGCAGCGTGGCACGCATGGAAGCTCCCGCGCCGCAGGACAGCGTCCCACGCCAGGACGCATGACGGTGATCCGGCGATGCAGCCCCTGACCGTGTACCAAGCCCCCAACGGCAAAGGGGGGGGAGAGGCATCCCTCGCACGGGTCGCTGATGGGGCGAGCAGTTCGTCAGAGGAAGGCCCCCCCAGCCGAGAAGTGCCAGACGGGGCTAGGCAGGGAGGCTGTGACGGCATCCCGCCAGCAGGGGGGCGGAACGGGCTGGCTAGCGACCAAGCCGGCACTCTGCAAGGCACGCTCGATGAGTCGGCGTCTGAATCCGGCACATGCCCCGCGCCGTGGTATTGCCACGAGTCGGCCGGCCTGGCGGTGCTGCGAGGAGAAGCCACGTCAGACGCTCCCTGCCTGGTAATTGTGCGCGAACGTGCACAGGTCTACGTGGAGCTGGAGGCCGGCGGCATCCTGTGGTTGCACGGCCCCTGGGAGACGCGCGTGTGGCTGGGAGGCGAAAGGCTGCCCCCCCCGGCAACGTGGGAACAGACGGTGTGGGAGACGTCCGACGAGGCCCTCTACGT
>JAIMBC010000017.1 GCA_023511675.1 Pirellulales bacterium | reverse complement strand
GGTCGGTCCAGTCGGTGCCGAGGTCCGACTCGCCCGCGTTCGTGAGGCCGTCGCCGTCGGTGTCGAGGTCGCACGAGCCGAGGTCGCCCTCGAGCACGAGTGAGAAGGCGTCGAGGTGGAAGTGCGCGCCCGAGTTCTTGTGGCCGAGCCAGGCGACGTAGCTCGGCGAGTGCGCGAAGGCCGCCCGGCCGGCGGTGAAGTCCATCTCGACGGTCGTCGCCGTGTCGGGGAGGTCGGTGTTGACGGGCCCCGCGAGGGTGCCCGCGACGATGAGGCCGATGCCGAAATCCTGCCCGGCCGGGGTGGAGGCCCCGCCGAGCGTCGTGACGCGGGCGCGGATCGACGTCATCGCGGAGGTGTCGGAGCACGAGACGGGGAAGTCGAGCGCGAACCAGGCCTCGTCGACCGTCGGTGCGCACGGCAGGTCGTCCTCGGCGACCCGCCAGCCGGTGCCGTCGGGCGCGCCGGCGGCGGCGTCCGCGCCCGGCACGGCCGGCAGGGCGCGACACACGCCGGTCAGGACGGCGAGCTCGTCGGCGTCGAGGTCCCGCACGGCGGAGGCATGGACGACGGCGGTCGCGCTCGCGGCGGCGGCCGGGCGGGCGGGGATGGCGGTGGCGGTGGCGAGCGCCACCCCGACGGTCAGACGGAGTGTCTGCATGGATCGTCTGTATCGGACGCCGGCGGCGCCAGTGGAGGGATCGGCAGGGCCGGCCCCGGCCGGCCCCCGTGGGGTCGGCCGCCCGGGCCGCGCCGCGGGCCTCAGGCGGCCGTCCGCCCGAACCGGGCTGGGATCCAGGCGCGCAGCCGGGCCCGGATGTCCGCGGCGGCCTCGGTCAGGAGGTGGCCGGCGCCGGCGCACAGCATCACCTCGCCGTGCCCGGCGAGCATCTGGACGACGCCGCTCGTCTCGGGCGGCAGGAGCTCGTCGTGGGTGCCGTGCACGAGCAGCAGCGGCGTGTCGCCGAGCTCGGCGGCCTGCTCGCAGCCAGCCCCGATGCCTATCGCCAACACATCGACGCACGCCTGCTCGAAGCCCGCCTGGCGCTGCATGCCCGCCGCCCCCACGACGCCCTGGCAGTCCTCCAGGATGCCCAACCATCGGACGACGAACAGAAGCTGGAGCTCGCCTTTCTGCTGGCCCAGGCCCATCGCCACCTCGGTCAGCCCGAACCCGCCTGGCAACAACTCAAACGCTATCTCTATCTCTCCTCCGACGATCACGATGCCCTGCGGCTTGTCGAAGTCGCGGAGCTGGCCCTGGCGCTTGGCCAGCGCAGCGCGGCACTCCACGCAGCCCGAAGAGCACTGGAGGCGCAGCCAGACTTGCGTCTGGCGCGGTGGTTCCTCGTCCGCGCGTACCATGCCCTGGGCCGTTACGAGCAGGCCGTGCTTGCCGTGGACCAGGGCCTTCTCTTGCTCAACGCCGACGCGGCACGCGCGGTGTTGGAATCGGCCCTCCGCACCGGGCATCTGTCCGTGGCCCGAGAACACGTCGCCCAGGTCGATGGCACCATGCTGTCCGGCACCTCGCAGGAGGGACGCACCACCCTCCAGCGTCTGGTGGCGGCCGTTGCCTATTGCAGCCGCCGTTACGAGGCATTGCAGCAAGGCCTGGAAAGCCCCCCGCCGCAGCGCGGCCCGCTCGCTGC
Organism: Pirellulales bacterium; assembly: GCA_023511675.1. Taxonomy (GTDB): domain Bacteria; phylum Planctomycetota; class Planctomycetia; order Pirellulales; family JAIMBC01; genus JAIMBC01. Next base: position 38,394 of record JAIMBC010000017.1, on the reverse strand, counting down.
CCTGGAGGCGCTCGCCTGTGCCGAATGGCTGGCCGGCCAGGGAGATTGGCCTGCCGTCGAAAGTCTCGTAGCCCAGGCCCACGCCGCAGAATTGCAGCTCCCCAGCCTGCACGCCCTGGCAGGGCTGGTGCTGCTGCACGCCGGCAGAGTGCGCGAGGCCCGGCAGCATGCACAGGCCATCCTCCACGAAACAAACGACCCCATGGCCTGCCTCCTGCGCGGCAGGCTGCGCTACGAGTTGCAACAGGAGGGGGCCATCGAAGATCTGCGACGTGCTGCCCAGTTGACCGACCATCAGGCCCCCTTTGTCCTGCACGCCCTGGCCGCCGCCCTGTCCGCCACCGGCCAGCACAAGGAGGCCCTCGCCGTGCAGCGCCAGGCCGTGGAGCTGGCGCCTCAAGATCGCCGCTTGCGGGCACAGCTTGTGAAACTGCAAGCCGCGGCAGCGGCCAGCAAGAGGAAGTGACAGCCGCGCGTTGGGGGGACGGCTTCGCCCCAAGTCCCCCTTTGCAGAGGGGGGGCTTGGGTGGCTTGAGGGGGCCATTGCCAACGGAAGCGAGCCCTTGCTACTCAATTCTGCTGACTGGCCCTTTGGCAGCGCGACAGCGCGTACCTGGTGCCGCAGTACGCCTATGACGAATCGCCAGACGCCTTCCTCGTGTCGACAACAGGCGAGCTTCCGGCATGCGGCTGAGTGGCACGCAACTCATCGGCCTGAGCCCTCAGGCCCCCTTCGAGGTGTGGCTAGGGATTGATGCCAAGGCCCGGCTGCCCAGGGTGAAGTACCCGCCCGTGCGCATCGTGCGCTTCTCGGGCGCGGGGCTGAGGGAAGGCGTTGAGGAGCATGACATCCGGGGCGTGAGGCTGCGGGTGACCAATCCGGCCCGCACGCTTGTAGACTGCTTCAAGTACCGCAACAAGGTCGGACTGGACGTGGCTCTGGAGGCGCTGGGAGACTGCCGGCAGAAGCGCAAGGCGACCACGAAATCCATCGCGCTGCGCAGGCCCGCCGCATGGCCAACGTCATGCGCCCCTACCTGGAGGCCCTGGCATGAGCAGGGAGCAGCCTCCGCAACCTGGCCGCCTCGGTGCGTCAGCGGCTGGCCGATCTGGCCCGCAATCGCGGCGAGGACTTCCAGCTCGTGCTGACTCGCTACGCCATCGAACGGCTGCTGTACCGGCATAGCCGCTCCGAGCACTGTGGCACGTTTGTCCTCAAGGGCGCGATGCTCTTTAGCCTGTGGACCGGCCAGCCGCACCGCCCCACCCGTGACCTGGACCTGCTGGCAAAGGGAGAGAACTCCGCCGCGCGGCTGGTGCAGGTGTTCTGGACCATCTGCGCAATCGCGGCTGAGGAAGACGGACGGACGTTCGACCCCGCCATGGTCGCCGCCGAGCGTATCAAGGAGGACCAGGAATACGAGGGGGTGCGCGTCCGCTGCGAAGCCCGGCTGGGACAGGCGCGGATCGATCTGCCAATCGATGTCGGCTTTGGGGACGCTGTCACGCCGCGGGAGGTCCGCCTGTCGTACCCGACCATGCTGCCCTTTCCCGCCCGGTATGGCCGATGTACCCCCGCGAAACGGTTGTGGCCGAGAAGTTCCAGACCATGGTCGCCCTAGGTATCGCCAACAGCCGCATGAAGGACTTCTTCGACCTGGGGCTGCTGAGCCGGAAGTTCACGTTCGAGGGGCCATTGCGTTGCCGCGCCATGGAGGCAACCTTCCGCCGGGGCAACACACCGCTGCCGGTTCAACCACCGGTAGCACTGACGAGGGAGTTCGGCACGGACGCGGCCAAGGTCAAGCAGTGGTCGGCATTCCTGAAGAACGGCAAGCTCACGGCGAACGGCACCACTCTGCAACAGCTTTGCGCCATGCTCGCAGACTTTCTGATGCCGCCCACCAACGCCCTTGTGGCCCGCCATGCATTCAAGAAGACGTGGCCTCCCGAAGGCCCCTGGACATAGCAGAGGCGGCAGCCTTGAGCGCTGCTGGGGCCTTGGCTCCCCCAATGCCCGTTGCAAGAACTCGTCACTACTCTTGCCAAGGGGGGCCATGCTTCGCCCCGCCCAAGCACCCTTTGCAACGGGGGGCTTGAGGAGCGCCCCCCTCTCTATCACGAGCAGCGTGCCCCTTATCCGCGGCGGCGGTCCGCCGCGTGCGCCAGCTCCTGCTGGATCCAGGCCTCCAGCTCCTCCCAGTCCACGGGCGGCAGCTTGGAGAGATCCGGCCGCAGCGCCGCCGCATCGCGGATGTACACGTGTACTATTTCGTGGGCAGGCTTGCTGGTGTTCCAGTGGACCAGCACGCGCACGCAGCGCGGCAGCGAGCCGGGCACCGCAATCTCGTGCGTACAGAGCAGGGCCACATCCAGCCAGCCGAGCTGTCTGGCGGCCAGGGCGGGGAACTCCGCATCCAGATCGGGCGTGGTGGTGAAGATGGCGCTGGCCACATCGGCCGGATCGATACCGTTCTGCCGGATCATGAGCGCCAGCAACTGCCGGGTGGCGCGCAGAATATCCTCCCGCGTATTGCTTTCGACCGTGGTGGCACCACGCACGCCGCGACAGCACGTTGGGCCGTTTCTTTGCATGGCCTGGCAGATCCGCGGGCAGGGCTGCGGCGGCATTCCGCTGTAGGATTCCCGCAAGCACACCGACCAGCGCCGCGTGGTCCTCGCTGCCGGCCGCCCTGCCGATAGAGAAGTGTACTTCGCCTGCCGCTCGCGCTCCAGCGGCCAGGCCGCCTTGCGGCCTCGCACGGCCTGCCCGGGAGCCGTCTGCTCGCACACAAGGCATGGCCATCCGCTTGATGTAGTCCACTCTCGGCCTCCGCCGAGGCCATCGCCCTCTTCACGGTGGCGCGTAGCTCCTGCTGGGTACTCGCTACCATTGTGCGGTTCAAGCTACGCAGCGGCATCGAGAGCACGTGCCAACGCGGCGGTTTTTCAGGCGGATGGCCCAGGGCATGCTATAATCTGGGTGCGGCCTGTGTGTCCTTGACTGTAGCCGAAGTAGCGTGCCATGCGCCTTGCTTGTCCGACGGTTGCCCGAGCCTGTGCCTTGTGGGCGGCGTTGCCGGGCGCCGTGTTGGTGACCGCTGCGTTGCTGCCGGAGCGTGGGCTGGCCCAACGCGCGGGGCAGGCCGCGGCACGCATCGAGCTGGAGCTGGCCGCCGCACGCGAGCTGGCCGTGGGGGCGCACCAGCAGTGGTACGAGCTGCTCACGGCCCTGAAGGTAGACAAGCTGCGCATCCGCGGCCCGCAGGCGGGAGACGAGGTGGGCATCACCACCGCAGGCACCGCCCAGGCACCGGTCTATCGCGTGGTGGGCCAGATCACGGCCCGCAACGAGCTGCTGCTGCCCGGCGGGAGGTTCTCGCCGCGCGACCGCGAGCGGCTGGGCAACTGGCTGAAGAAGCTGCGTGAGGGCGGTCCCCGCGCGTTGGAGGGGGATGAGAAGCTGCCGTTCGGTTTGCGGCAAGAGCAGTTCATGGAGGTCAGCCGAGACCTGGGCCGGCCGATCGAGTTTGAAACGCGTGAGGGCAAGCTGGCAGAGGTGCTCGGGCGAGCGGGCGGCTCGCTCGAGTATCGGCTGCTGGTGGATGCCGCCGCCCGAGGGGCGCTGGAAGGGGCCGAGCCGGTGCTGGACGAGGTGCGGGGCCTGAGCACGGGCACGGCGCTGGCGTATCTGCTGCGGCCCGCCGGGTTGATGTTGCAGCCGCGGCCGGGCGCAGACGGGCAGCCGGAGTACCTCGTGGCCGTGGCGGACGCCAGGCAGTCGGCCTGGCCGGTGGGATGGAAGCCGCAACAGAAAGAGAGTGAGGTGCTGCCGGAGCTGTTTCAGGTGCTGAATGTCGAACTCACGGACGTGCCGCTGGATGAGGTGCTCAACGCCATCAGCGAGCGGTTGAAGGCGCCGATCCTGCTGGACCGCCACGCCCTGTTGTGGCACGACATCGACGTGCACGAGGTGCGCATCAATTTGCCCTCCAAGCGCACCAGCTACGTGCAGGCGCTGCGCCGGGTGCTGGCGCAGGCCAAGCTCAAGTACGAGCTGCGGCTGGACGAGCAAGACAGGCCCTTTCTGTGGATCACCACGCAGTATCCGGTCCGCGCGGCGGCGCCGTAACCACGCAGCCGCCCCTGGCAGGCACAACTTTCCAGCCGATGCTCACGGGACACGAAGCCGCCGCCGCCTGCGTTTCCCTGGGGGTGACGCACGTGGTGTGGGTACCCGACTCTACCCTGGGACAGTGGGAGGCGGCTCTGACGGCCGAGCCGCGGTTGCGGCTTGTGCGGGTGTGCAGAGAAGGGGAGGCCTGGGCACTGGCGGCCGGCCTGTACCTGGGGGGCAAGCAGCCGCTGGTGGCGATGCAGAGCACGGGCCTGTTTGAGTCGGGAGACGCGCTGCGGAACGTGCTGTTCGATTGGGGACTGCCGTTGTGGGCGATGATTGGCTATCGCTCATACCTGGCGGTGGAGTCAGCAGACACGGCGCGCCGCTTTACGGAACCGATCTTGTCCGCCTGGGGACTGGAGTGGCTGCTGCTGGATACGCCGGGTGGTGCGGCAAAGATGGTGGCGCACTTGCAGGCGGCGCGTGCGGCGCAGCGGCCGGGCGTGGTGCTGCTGGCGGAGGGAAAGGGCTAGGCATGGCCGCGCGGCAAGGGTCAGGCTGCACGCTGAGCGGCCGGCGGTTGCGGGTTGAGGCCAGGAGGTAGGCATGCAGCCGGCGACAGAGGGTGGAGTGCGGCGTGCCATGCCCCTGCGTCCCGCGCTGGAGGTGCTGGTGCGGCTGCGGAAGCAGCAGGTGGTGGTCACCACCATGGGGGCGGCGCGCGAGTGGCCGCGGCTATCTGATCATCCGCTCGATTTCCATTATCTGCCCAGTTCCATGGGACAGGCACCGCTCATCGGCCTGGGTCTGGCGATGGCCAGGCCCGAGCGCGAGGTGATCGTGCTCAATGGAGACGGCTGTATGCTGATGAATCTGGGCGCCCTGGCCACCATTGCGGCCTGCGGTGCTGCCAATTACACGTTGCTGGTGCTGGAAAACGGCGTGTTCGAGGTGACGGGCGGCCAGCGAACCGCCGCGCCCCCCGAACTCGACTTTGCCGCCCTGGCCCGCGCCGCAGGCATACGCAGCGCGGCCGCCTTCGACGACCTCTCCACCTGGCAGGCACACGCCGCCGATGTGCTGGCCTTGCCGGGCCCGAGGTTCATTGTGCTGCGCGTGCAGACAGTGAGCGACTATCAGCTTCCCTCGCCGCCGCCCATGCAGCAGAGGCTGAAGCGTTTCTGCCGCGCCCTGGAAGAAGCTCCCGTCGCCTGAGCAGAGATCGTGTGCCGGCGCGGCTTGCCCTGCCGGCACGCACGCGATCTGCGGCCGGCGTCGAATCCACAGCCCGCCTTGTGCACGGGCCGCGTGCACGTCCAGTAGCGGGCTTAGGAGCGGCAGGCCAACCGAGCGAGTCGTACGTCGGTAGTGCGGTGGGATCGCGCGGCGTGAGGGCGGGAGGAGGGTTTGGGTCGTCTGGAGATGGTGCGAGGGGGGCTTGGCGCCTCGCGGAGCAAGCGGGGGCTTTCAGCTTTCAGGCAGGTCATCCGCCTCGGCGGAGCCGGCGTTTGGTTCCGCACGCCAGGCGTCGCGCCAGGCGCTTACGCCCAGCGGATCGGTGGGATCGCAGGCCAGCAAGACATCGACCACGGCGAGCGCCTGGGGGCGCTGGTTCAGCTTGTAGAGGCACCAGGCAAGTCCCTTGCCTGCCTGGAAGAAGGGCTGGTTGGCGGGCAGGCGATAGGGGAGGGCAAGGCCTTGCCGTTGGGGCAAGGCGGAGTAGCCCAGTTCGAAGGCCCGTCCGAAGTGTCCGCGTGCCAGGCGCAGGTGATCTTCTGCCAGGGCGATCTCGCCCAACAGCAGGTGGGCCTGCATGAAGTCGGCGCAGCCTTGCAGCAGCCAGCGCAGTTCTTCGCGGGCGATCTCGACCTCTCCCGCGTCGAGCATGTGCTGGACCTCTTCGATGTCCTCGGCGCGCTCGCGGGCGCAGCGGGGGTGTACCAGTTCCCAGGCGCCATCGTGGGGGCGGCGGCGGGCCTGGACGGCCGTGGGCCGCCGCGGCAAGAGACCGCCACGCTGGTCAGGTGTTGGGCGGCGGCGTTTCTTGCGAGGGCTCATGCGGCCTGTAAGGCATTCAACGCTGGGGGCATGCGCGGCAACAGGTGCGACGGCGCGGCGATGCGGGGAAGACAATCCTCACGGTGCGGCCAGCCGCCCCGGCTGGCGCACGTTGCGGCCCTGGCGGCCGGTGGCGGTATCTCCCAGATCTTCGCGTGCGGCGTCGGCCAGTTGCTGCAAGCGGGCCACGACCTCGGGGTGCTGCGCGGCCAGGTCAGTAGTTTCACCGGGGTCGGCCTCCAGGTCGAAGAGGGCCAGACCGATCCGCGCCTGCTGGTAATTGGCGGGCCGTCCGCCGCTGCCGCCGGGCTGCCCGGCCAGCGTGCGATACTCATGCTCGAAGTGCAGTTTCCAGCGTCCGCTGCGCACGGCTTGCAGCTCCCGGTCCCAGTAGAAATAGAGGGCCTCGTGCGGAGAGACGGCGCCAGGCTCGCCCACGATCAGCGGCCAGATGTCGTGGCCGTCGATGGGCTGCCGCGGTAGTTCGGCCCCGGCCAGCCGTCCCAGCGTGGGAAGGATGTCGATGGTCATGGCCGGTTCGCTCACCACGCGGCCGGCCGGGATCGTTCCTGGCCAGCACATGATGCACGGCACGCGCACACCGCCTTCGAAGGTGGTACCCTTGCCCTCGCGCAGGCCCGCGGTGGTGCCCGCGTGGTCGCCGTAACTGAGCCAGGGACCATTGTCGCTGGAGAAGATGATCAGCGTTCGCTCGGTCAGGCCGTGCCGCGCCAGGGCCGCCACGATCTCTCCCACAGACCAGTCGATCTCCTCGATGACATCGCCATACAGCCCCTGCGCACTGCGGCCGCGAAACTTGTCGGAGACGCCCAGCGGCACGTGCGGCATGGTGTGCGGCACGTACAGGAAGAATGGCTGGGCCGCATGGCGCTCGATGAACTGCACGGCCCGCTCCGTGTACCAGGTGGTGAGCTGATTCTGATCGGGCATGTAGGCCACTACCTCTTCCCCCTCCATCAGCGGCAGCTCGGGAAAGTCCTTGATGGTGGGATGCCGCGGCCACATGTCGTTGGAGTAGGGCAGGCCGAAATACTCGTCAAAGCCGTGGCGCGTGGGCAGGAACTGCACGTGATGTCCCAGGTGCCACTTGCCGAAGATGGCCGTGGCATATCCGGCCGCCTTGAGCAGTTCGGCCAGCGTCTGTTCATCCTCATGGATGCCGTGCTGGGCACGCGGGGAGAGGGCGCCGAGGATGCCCAGCCGATTGGGATAGCAACCGGTGAGCAGGGCCGCCCGCGAGGCGGAGCAGACCGGCTGCGCGGTGTAGAAGTGCGTCAGCCGCACGCCCTGTTCGGCCAGCCGGTCGAGGTTGGGAGTGGCAAAGCCCTGGGCGCCCTGGCAGGTTAGGTCTCCCCAGCCCATGTCATCTGCGTAAATGAGCACGATGTTGGGGCGATCGGCAGCCCAGCCGGGCCGCACCGCAAGCGCCCCCAGCACGGTGGTGCAGGCTGGCAACAAGGCAAACAGGGCGATTCGCATGGCGTGTAACCTCGTGGTGCAACGGCGCGCAGGCGGCATGTGCAATGGGCCGGCAGCCCTGTCTCGCCGGCGGCCGCAACCTATTAGATACCAGCCGGCTCGCCCGCACGCGAGTGATGGGCGGGGGGAGAGGCTGGCCTGGCATGCGGCGGCGGTCTGGCGCAGCTCCCTCTCTCCGGGGGGAAAGGGGTATCGCCGCAAGCACGTCTTCCATCAAGTCGGCAGCTCTCTCTCCAGGGCAACGGGGCTTTGTCGTGCCGCTGTTGCGGAGGCTGAAGGCGCGTGTGTTGCGGGGGCACAGCAGCGCGGCTTTGGCCCGGCTGCCGCCTGGCAACGCCTCCTGCTATCATCAGGGCCATGCGTGGGCCGTGGCTACAGGTGGCGCGCTGGCAAGAGGCGTCGAGCTACTGGGAGCAGTCTCGCACGCCGCTGGCCAGCCTGGTGGCGGTGATGCCGCTCGTGCTGTTCTACGAGTTGGGCATGCTGCTGCTGGGGCCGGCAGAGGTGCGCAACGGGGCCGAGGTCTGGCTGCGGCAGCTTCTTTCTTTGATCGGGCTGGGCGAGTACTTTTTGCTGCCGCTGATCACCGTGGGCATTCTGGCGGGCTGGCATCTGGCGGTGCGGCCTCCCACGCGGCTGACGGCGGGTTTACTGGCTGGAATGATGCTGGAGTCTCTGGGCCTGGCTTTGTTGTTGGCGGGGTTGGCACACGTGCAGGGCTGGCTGATGAGCGTGGGCGCTGCCGGCGTGCCAGGGGCGTGGCTGGGGGACGGGCCGCGCGGGCTGTTTGCACGCCTGGTGTGTTTTGCGGGAGCGGGGTTGTATGAAGAGCTGCTGTTTCGGTTGGTGCTGCTGCCTGGCTGTTTTGCGGTCCTGGCTGCGTGCAAGCTGCGGCCGGAAGCGGCCGCCTGGGGGGCGGTGCTGCTAACGAGCCTGGTGTTTGCCGCGGCGCATTACGTGGGGCCGCTGGGTGACGCGTGGGAGCTGTCGAGCTTTGTGTTCCGCACGCTGGCGGGCATCCTGTTTGCGGTGGTGTTTGTGGCCAGGGGCTTTGGGATTGCCGCCTGCACGCATGCGGCGTATGACGTGCTGGTGGGGATCGTTGGTATTTGAGTTGCATTCTTGTCAAGTGCAGTGGGAGGCGATTTTGGCGCGCTGCAGCAGCCGTGTGGCACCCTGCTCCGTCTGGCGGCAAACTCCCTTGGAGCAGGTTGCGGGCAGGATCTATAATGGAGCCCAAGCAAGGAGAAGAGGCCTTGTCGAAACGATTCCAACCGCTGGCCATCTCACGAGGAATAGCAGCCGTGTTGTCTGTCCGACCGCGCGTGACCGAGCTGGTGTATCAGCTTTACGGGCGTTCGTTGCACACCGAGTTGTTCGAGATCTGTGAAACGCGAACGGTCAGTCGTGGGGAATACACGGCCACGATATGCATCACCACGGCAGGCCACCTGGTCACCTGGCGCTATCACGGTCAGACGCTGACCGAGGTGGCCACCAGTGCCCATCATCCCCTGCCTCAGAAGCGGCGGCTGTTGAGTTACCGGCTCAAGGGAGAGCGTAGCGACCGGATGGAGTGCCGCGGCGGGGCCACATTCCAGGTGAGCTTTCAACTCGAACAGGTCGATCCGGAGGTGTTCTGGACCTTCCAGCACGAGCTGGCCCTCGATGGACAGCAGCAGGGCATGCTGCACCGCTTCGGCCCCAGCGGACGGATGGCCCTGGGCGCCCTCTCTTACATCAATGTAGAAACGCGCAATCGCAGCCTGCTCGTGCAGGCGTTCCACACCTTCCCCGACGATCACGCGATCGTCAAAAGCCAGTCCCTGTACGAGATTCCCTGATCGCACGCCGGCGCACAACGCCGGCACCCGCCAGGGCCGCGATGCGTGCCGGCCGCGCTGCCTGCCGCCAGTGGGCTGTTGGTATCATACCGCCGGCGTGTGCTACGAGCAGGCGTGGCTGCGGGCCGTTTTACAGGCCGGCCAGAAACTCGGTGAGTGCCTGGTTGACAGCTTGCGGATTCTCACAGGGGGAGAGGTGGCCTGCGCCGCGAATCTCTACCCAGCGTGCGCCGGGAATGGCCGCCGCCATGGCCCGCATTTCCGCCGGGGGCGAGATGGCGTCGTGCTCTCCGCCCAGCACCAGCGTGGGAACGGCAATGCTGGCAAGCAGCGGCCTGGCATCCCGCCGTTCTGCCATGCCGCGGAGTGCTGCCGCGGCGCCTGCGGGGGGGGTGCGCAAGATCACCTCGCGCAGCGTGGCCGCCAGTTGGGGCTGGCGCTCGAGGGTGGCCGGCGCCAGCAGCCGCGGCAGCATGGCCTCGGCCAGCACCCCGCTCCCCTCGGCAGTTACGCGTTGTGCCGTCTCCAGCCGCGCCTCCGCTGCGGCCGGCGCATCGGGTTGGGCGCGGGTGTCGCACAAGACCAGGGCGCCGAGCCGCCAGCCGTACTTGCGGACCATCTCCCAGGCAACGTAACCGCCCATCGAAAGCCCGCACAGCACCACCGGCTGGCGCACCTCCAGCACGTCTAGCAGGGCACTCGTGTCGTCTGCCAGCTCTTCCATGGTGCACTTGCCCGGTATGGCTTCGCTGGCCCCAAAACCGCGCAGATCGGGGGCGATCACCCGATACCGGCCCGCCAGCATCTCCAACTGGCGGTGCCACATCGTGTGGTCCAACGGGAAGCCGTGCAGCAGCAGGATCGCCCTTCCTTGCCCGCGGTCCCACACCGCCAGCCGCACGCCATTGGCCATGATGTGCTTCAACATCCGCGTTTCACCTTTCCACTGCTTGATACCGCTGAAGCCCGGCGGCACCACCGCCTGGCTGACGCAGGCCGCCCTACCAGAGCAGCGCCAGGGTGCGCCACAACCACACCGCCAGCAATGCCGCGGCCATGCAAAGCGGAATGGCCAGCAGGCATCTCGGTTTCCAGAGGGGGCGGCCCCGATATGCCTGCCACATGTGCAGACCCCGATAGGGTATCTGCGCCCAGATCAGCGCGAACAGCGCTGGCCCCAGCGGATGGAAAGCGACGGCCCGCGACCATTCTCCATGCACCAACGCCACAAAGGAGCGTGTCAACCCGCAGCCGGCGCAGGGAAAGCCGAGGGTCGCCCGCCACACGCACGTCTGCGGCAAGGGCAGGCCGGCCAGGGAGACGTGCTGCTCATCGGGTACTTCGAGCAACAGCGCAGCCGTCGTGACGAGCAGGGCCAACAGCGGCAACGCGGCATGACGTGCGGCCTGCCGCCAGCCCTGGCGGCAGGAGGCAGGGGCATGTGCGCCCTGCGAGGTGGGCACAGGGTACGGGGCCTGTGCGCTGGGCGGCGCGTGCCCTCTTTGTGGAGCCTGTGCATTGTGCAGGGAGTGGGAGGGGCAGCCCGTGGCAGGCAGCTTGGGGCTAGGGAGCATGGCTGGCGGGTACGTTCTCGGGCGGGTCCAGGTCTTCAGTCTTCGCTGCCGGCGATGGCGCAGCCCGTGGGCCGGGTTTCGCGCGTGCCGGGTTCGCGACCGGCCAGCAAGGCTTCGATGGCCTGGCGCAGATAGGGCTTGCGAACGCGTGCGGCGTCAGCGGGGGAATCGTCGATGGCGCCCTGATACACGACCGTAAAGCGAGGCTGACCGGAGGCTTCGTCTGGCTGGGGCTTGAGCACAAACACCGTGGGGGTGCAGGTGGCGCCATAGGCACGGCTGATGGCGGCGGCGGGATCATGCACGTAGGGAAAGCCAAAGCGAGCCTCTGTGGCGCGGCGGCGCATCTTTTCCAGCGTGTCGGGTGCGGAGCCGCCGCACTCGATGGCGGCGAATTGCACCTCGGCCTCGGCAAACGCCGCGTGCAGTTCTGCCAGCCGCTGGTCGTAGCCGCGCGCCACGGGGCAGCGATGGCTGGTGAAGATCAGCACTACCAGCCGTGCCTGGGCCAGGTCCGCCAGGCTGTGGCGGCGGCCATCCGTGCCTTCCAGATCGTTCCAGGAGGGTGCCTGATCTCCCACGCTCAGCACGCGATTGAACTTGCCGGCGTGTGCCTCGGGTGCGTCCGCCGCCCACAGGCAGGCGAAGATCAGGGGGACGGCGCAGGTTGGGAACCGATGTCGAGCCATCATCTCTGGTTACTGGGCAGAGCGATCCGGGGATCTATTCGTCGGCCTCCTGGAGATGTTCGGCTAGCGGCTGGACCAGCAGCTTTTCCGCCTTGGCGCGGCTGAGCGTGGTCTCGCGCTGGCCCACGCGTACGGTGAGTGTACCGGCTTCCACGCAGTTGGCCAGCACCTCGCCCTGGGCGCCCAATGCCAGTTCGCTGTCGGTCAGGTAGCGCAAGAAGCCGGGAGATTGGTCCACCACGCGCACCAGGGCGAATCGCTCTCCCGCCGCGCAGGTGGCCAGTGCCTGGCATTGGATGTCTGCCAGCGAGCCGTCGGCACGCGGGATGGGGTCCCCATGCGGATCCACCGCCGGATAACCCAGGTAGGCGTCGATCCGGTCGATCAGCAGCTCGCTCACCGCGTGCTCCATGTGCTCCGCCTCCTCATGAACCTCGTCCCATGCCAGATGCAGGGTCTCGGCCAGGAAGAGTTCGATCAGCCGGTGCCGCCGCAGCACGCGCAGCGCCAGCCTGCTGCCCGCCTTGGTCAGGCGCGCCCCCTCGTAAGGAGTGTAGCTGGCCAGTCCCGCCTCGCTCAGCGTCTTGAGCATGCTGGTGACCGTGCCCGGCGAGACACCAAGCGCCGCAGCAATCTGCCCCGTGGCCGCCGGCTCGCCATCCTGCCCATGGCAGATCTGAAAGATGGCCTTCACGTAATTCTCAACGGTAAGACTGGCCACAGGATCGCCGCTTCCACAAGGTTATCACCAGGGACAATAAGACACACCACCACGCCTCACACGCCAGCCGACGGCAACACGCCATGACGCCCGGCGGGATGCCGCAGCCAAGCTTCAAGCAGCTCAGGTGGCACCCTCCCCATCCGGTCGGTTGCCCACGCCGCCCTGCGCTGCCGCACCGGTCCTCTCACTGCGGAGCACCACGCTTCCCCGCTGGACGGCCTGGACCGCTGCCGACATCCTGATTGTAACATGCCCGCGTGCGGCAGGGCACGGCCCCTGGAAAGCAATTCCTACTCGGCAGGCGCAACCGCCACGGCGTCGAAGGCCAGTTCTCCCGTGCCGCCGGCCAATCCGATCGCCAGCACCGCCATGCGCGCCGACTCCGGCACGGCGATCCGCTTGCGCTTCCGCGTCCATTCGAAGCTGCCTACCCACGGACCCATCTCCCCCTTGCCGCAGGGAGCGCGATGCTCATCAAAGAACACCAGTGCCAGGCCGGGCGTCTCCGCCTCGCTCCGCCCGCGCTGCGCCCGCCGCGCACGTACCCACAGGCTGACTTCCAGCGCCGGCACGCGAGATCCATCGATCCCAAAGGCCTGCAAGGCTTGGGCCTGACGTCCTGGCTGTCCGTTGCGAATGACCAGCAGCTTGGTACCTTCTGGCGCGCCCTCCTCTTCTGCCAGGCGGGCCTGCCGCAGGTAGTACCAGCCATCGGGCCGATCGGCGTGCAGCGTGGCGGCCTCGAAGCCGCCGTTGACCAGCGCTGGCCGGGTATCGTCATACGCCACGCTTCGTTGAGATTCTGCCTCCCCGAGCATGGGCACGAACATGGTGGGTTCGAGGGCCGTGGCTTGCAACTTGCCGTTGCGTTTGGTGAAGAGGTAGAGCGTCTGCTGGTAGCGTTCTCCCACGGGTACGATCATGCGGCCCCCTTCTCGCAACTGCTCCACCAGCGGCTGCGGCACCTGTTCCGGCGAACAGGTGACGATGATCTTGTCGAAGGGGGCGTGTTCCGGCCAGCCCTCGTAACCGTCGCCTATCTTGACCTGGACGTTGCGGTAGCCGAGCCGTTGCAGCGTGGCATCTGCCCGCTTGCCCAGCTCGGGCAGGATCTCGATGGTGTACACCTCAGCAACCAGTTCGGCCAGCACCGCTGCCTGGTAGCCGCTGCCGGTGCCGATTTCCAGCACCCGGTCGGTGGGCTGGGGGTCGAGCTTTTCCGTCATCAGCGCCACCACGAAGGGAGGGCTGATGGTTTGAGAAGATCCGATGGGCAGGGCCATATCGAGGTATGCCAGCCGTTGTTGCGAGGCTGGGACGAACTCGTGGCGTGGCACGGCGCGCATCACCTCGAGCACCCGCGGGTGGGAGATTCCGGCGGAGATCAGGTCTTGTTCCACCATCCGCTGGCGTGCGGCGCGGGCCTGTTCTTCCAGCGTCTGGGCCGTGGCGCGGATGCCCAGCAGGCAGCAGGTTCCCAGCAACAGGGAACCGAGGCGAGAGGCGGTGCGTGACATGGTGCCTTCCGTGCGTGAATGTTCGCCGCGCCGAGGCGTGTGCCTGACTCCTAGCGGGCGTTGGCCTGGTTGACGAATGCTTGCAGTGCCCGCGCGCGGACGGGGTGTTGCAGCTTGCGTACCGCCTTGGCTTCGATCTGCCGCACGCGCTCGCGGGTGACGGAGAAGATCTTCCCCACCTCCTCCAGGGTGTAAGCATAGCCGTCTGCCAGGCCGTAACGCAACTTCAGAATCTCGCGTTCGCGGTAGTTGAGGCTTTGCAGCACGTCTGCGATGCGTTGTTTGAGGGACTGCTGGTTGATGTCGTGGAGGGGGTCGTCCTGCCGATGGTCCTGCACGAACTCGCCGAAGTAGCTATCGTCGTGGTCGCCCACGGGCTGATCGAGGGAGAGGGGTTGGCGGGCCATCCGCAGGGCGCACTGGGCTTCCTCGAGGGAGAGGCCTGCGGCAGCGGCGGTTTCTTCGAGCGAGGGCTCGCGTCCGGTGCGCTGCAAGATTTCGCGGGCCACGGCGCGGACGCGCGACATGGTCTCGATCATGTGGACGGGCATGCGGATGGTACGGCTCTGGTCGGCGATGGCGCGGGTAATGGCCTGGCGGATCCACCAGGTGGCGTAGGTGGAGAACTTGTAGCCGCGTGCATGTTCGAACTTATCCACGGCGCGCATCAGGCCGGTGTTGCCTTCCTGGATCAGGTCGAGGAAGCTCATGCCGCGGTTGCGGTAGCGCTTGGCGATGGAGACCACCAGCCGCAGGTTGCCTGCGGAGAGGACGCGCTTGGCGGCGTCATACGCCTCTCGGTACTGCGCCGTGCGCTCGACGCGGCGTGCCAGGGTGCTGGGGCTTTCCAGGGTAATCCGCATCAGGTAGCGAAGGTCGCGGCGGAGGGCGGAGACGGCCTCACTGGCACCCTCGGCCAGCGCCTGCCGGAGCTGGAGGGAGATCTGCTGCATGCGCTTGGAGATCTCGCACAGCCGCTCCATCAAGGGCTGCAAGCGCTGGGTGCGCAGGTTCAGCTCCTCGACCAGCCGTACGGCCTTGTGGCGGCGATACACCAGCCGCCGCCAGGCGGCGCGCCGCTCGGCCAGTGGCAGATGGCGGTTGATCACCAAGCAAAAATCCCTGCGGTTCTGCAAGAGGAGGTGCTCGAGCGTCCTCAAGTTCGGGCCCAGGCGGGCCAGCGTCCGCTTCTTCTCCACCGCGTTGGTGACGGAGACTTCGACCGTTCGATCCAGACGCAGCTCTCCATCCCGTACCTTCTTGAGCAGCGTCATGGCCCCGTGCAAGAGAAAGTCGCTGGCGAGCATCGTCCGGCGATAGCGCGCCCGCGTGCGTTCGATCTCCCGTGCTGCCGCGACCTCCTGTTCGCGCGTCAGCAGCGGGATCTCGCCCATTTGCATCAGGTAGATGCGCACGGGATCGTCGATGCGGTCGGCGGTCCCGCTCTCACCTCCTTCATGTTCGGACTCGTCTAGCTCGCCGTGGAAGTCGATGTGGTCGGCTTCCGCTAGCGGCTCCTCCTCCGCCTCATCCGGCAGCGGCTCGTGGGGCAGCTCGGCAAGGTCGAACAGCTCTTCGTGAGGTGGGATCGCAGCTAGCTCCCACGAGGCGGACGCTGGCAGTCCCATCCCCTCCTCCGCCAGCTCTGTCTTGCGTGTGCGGCCCCTCCGGGAAAGTGGATGTGCATGCTTGCGCGATGGTCTGCCCAAGGTTGCTGCTCCTTTGTGTGAGGACCCCGCGGGGAAGGCCCGCAGCGGCACATCCAGGCCAAAGCACGTTGAATGCCGCCCGCAGCACCCCATGCCAGCCGATGACGCAACCAATTGCCATCCAATCGCTTGCGGCAAGAAACCCGCTCAGCGGCCTTGCAAAGGCCGCCGACGCCTGTTGCCTTTTCCCATCATTCCCGCCACTTCGGTTGAGGTGTGGCAACATGCCGGCGCGTGAGCCTGCGCTGCCTCCGCCACCTTTGCCGCGGTGGCACGGCAAGCCGCACGAGGCAGGAGCAAAACGGCCTCTGCACTTCAGCCCCCGTAGAGCCGGCGTCTCGCCGGCTGCCTTGCCACCCGGACTGGCAGCCTCCCCGCAACCGTCTTGCAAACGCCCACGTGCCCCCTTGGCCTGCGGAGGTCTGGCAGCAGCAGGGCCGTGATCTTCATCGTTGCGCCATGGCCCCCTAGTGTGCGGAGGCTCTGCGCGACCGAGCGACCTGTGCCGGTACCTGAATTCATGGCCCCCCACTGTGCGGCGGCTCAGCGGCCGGCTGGGTCCTGACCTTTGGCCCCGCCGCGGGCAGAAGCGGCTGGCGAGCCAAGGCGGTGGCCTGGCGGCGACCGCGAGGGCAATCCCGCCAGTGGACCGGTGGTGTTATGATGGCAAGACGCTCCGCCGGCACAGGCGGGGTTTGCCGCTGGAGCCTCACGATCTGCTCATCTGCATGGCCGGCCCCAAACCAGTTACAGAAGGACCGACCCTCTCCGAGCTGGTCGCTGCCATTTCGCAGACCGAGGCCCAGTTGCGCATGGGAGGTGGGGCGGAGGCGATCGAGCGGCAGCACGCCAAAGGGCGGCTGACAGCGCGGGAGCGCATCAGCCGGCTGATCGACCCGGGCACGAACTTCTGGGAACTTGGGCTGTGGGCAGGCTGGGGCATGTATGAAGAGTGGGGGGGTGCACCCGCCGCGGGGGTGGTATGCGGCATTGGATCGATTGCTGGCCGGCGGCACATGATCATCGCCAACGACGCAACGGTGAAGGCCGGGGCCTTCTTTCCCATGACCACCAAGAAGGTGCTCCGCTGCCAGCGGATTGCCTTCCAGAACCGCTTGCCGCTGGTGTACCTGGTCGATTCTGCGGGCGTGTTCTTGCCATTGCAGGAGGATGTGTTTCCGGACGAGGACGACTTTGGTCGAATTTTCCGCAACAATGCCGTGCTCTCTGCGGCGGGGATTGGTCAGACGGCTGCCATCATGGGCAATTGCGTGGCTGGGGGCGGCTATTTGCCGGTGCTGTGCGACAAGCTGTTGATGACCGAGGGGAGCGGGCTGTACCTGGCCGGCCCTGCTCTGGTGCGCAGCGCCATCGGCCAGCAAGCCAGCAGCGAGGAACTGGGAGGGGCCGCCATGCATGCGCAGATCAGCGGCACCATCGATTACCGGGAGCCCAACGACGAGGCCTGTCTGGAACGCTTGCGGCGTCTGGCGGCCCTCTGTGCACCCGATCCTGCGGCGCCTCCTCCGCCCTTTGTGCGGCATGCGTCCCTGCCACCGCAGCGCGAGCCGGCGGAACTGCTCCGCCTGGTCTCTCCCAACCCGCGGCGCGACTACGAAATCCGGGACGTACTGGCCTGCCTTGTCGATGCCGGCAGCTTCGACGAGTACAAGGCCGAGTACGGCCAGAGCGTGGTCTGCGGCACGGGCCGCATTGGGGGCTTTCCGGTGGGCATTGTCGCCAATCAGCACCACATGGTGCGGCCTGCCGATGGGCCGCTGCAATTTGGCGGCGTGCTGTATGTCGATAGCGCGGAGAAGGCCGCACGCTTCGTGATGAATTGCAATCAGGACTGGCTGCCGCTGGTGTTTTTTCAGGACGTGAACGGTTTCATGGTGGGGCGAGACAGCGAGCGGGCCGGCATCATCAAGGCGGGGGCCAAGCTGGTAAACGCCATCAGCAACAGCCGCGTGCCGAAGATCACGTTGATCATGGGAGGGTCGTTCGGCGCGGGCAATTATGCCCTCTGCGGCAAGGCGTTCGATCCGCGGCTGATCCTGGCCTGGCCCACGGCGCGTTGTGCCGTGATGGGGGCAGAACAGGCCACCTCGACGCTGCTGGAGATCACGCTGAAGAGTCTCGAGCGGCAGGGCCAGCAGGTGGAGCCCTCGCGGCTGGAGGGGCTGCGCCAGCGGGTGCGTAGGGCCTATGAGCAGCAGATGGACGTGCGCTATGCTGCCGCGCGCGGCTGGGTGGATCGGATTGTGGATCCCGCTCAAACGCGCGAGGAGCTGATCCAGGCGCTGGAGATCGCCACGCGCCACGCGCAGGACGAGCCGTTCAAGCTGGGGGTGTTTCAGGTATGAACCTACGGGTGGGCAATGGTGCGGGGTTCCTGGGTGACAATCTCGATGCCCCGCGGCTGCTCGCCGAGCACGGCAGGCTGGATTACCTCACCCTGGAATACCTGGCCGAACTCACGCTCTCGGTCCTCGCGCGGCAGCGGCAGAAGAACCCCTCGCTGGGATATGCCGCTGATCTGTTGACAGTGCTGGAAAGTCTCTGCCCCCTGCTACATGAGCAGCCGCACCTGAAGCTGCTCACCAACGGCGGAGGCGTGAATCCGCTCTGTTGTGCGGTTGCGGCCGGCAGAATCCTGACAGCGGCCGGCCTGCCAGAGCTTCCCATCGGCGTCGTCACCGGAGACGATCTGTTGGCGCAACTGCCGGTCTTGCTTCAGGACGGCGCCCTGCGCCATCTGGATACGGGCCAGACCTGCCACGAGCTGCCCGGCACCCCCGTCTGCGCCAACGCCTATCTCGGCGCACGCCCTCTGGTGCAGGCCCTCGCAGCCGGGGCACGGCTGGTGATCGCCGGTCGCGTGGCAGATGCCTCGCTCTGCCTGGCCCCGGCCGTGCACGTCTTTGGCTGGAACTGGCATGACTGGGACCTCCTCGCGGGTGCCAGCGCCGCCGGTCATGTGATCGAATGCGGTGCCCAGGCCACCGGAGGCTATCACCCCCTCTGGGCCGAATACCGCCTCGAGGATGTGGGCTACCCCATCGCCGAACTCGCCCCCGACGGCAGCGCCGTGATCACCAAGCCCGACGGTTCCGGCGGCGCGGTAACGCGCGAGACCGTGGCGGCCCAACTCGTCTATGAGATCGAGGACCCCGCGCAATACTTCACTCCTGACGTCACGGTCGATTTCACCGCCATCGAGCTGGAAGAGGAGGGCGGCGATCGGGTGCGCCTCAAGGGAGCCCAGGGCCGCCCGCCGCCAGAGCGGTTGAAGGTGTCGCTGGCCTACGAGGCGGGCTACATGGCCAGCGGCGAACTGCTGGTGTTTGGACCCGATTGCGAGGCAAGGGCACGCGCCTGTGCCGAGCTGGTGTGGGCCCGGCTGCGGCGTGCAGGCATCGAGCTGGCGGAGACCCACGTGGAGTTGCTGGGGACGGGGGCGGGGGTGCCGGGCACCGGTTTGACCGCACATCCCCCGGAGGTGGTGCTGCGCTTGGCCGTGCGCGATCCGCGTCGCGAGGCCGTGGAACGCTTCACGCGAGAGCTGGCGCCGCTGGCCACCAGCGGTCCGCCCGGTCTGGCAGGCTATACGCAGGCACGCGGCAGCGTGCGGCCCGTGTTCGCGTATCTTCCCCTGCTCGTGGAGCGTGGCCGCGTGGAGCCGAGGGTGGAGGTGCGTACGGCGGCAGGCTGGGCCACCGCCGATCAGGCCGGGCATTAGCTTCGGGATCGTCAGGGCCGAAGTGATCGCCAGGGTCAGGTGGGGTGCACGCCGATCAGGCCAGGGAATAGCTTCGGAGCTGGCTTGCAGAACTCGGTGGGAAGAATTGGACGCCGCCCAGGCGGCCAATCGGGGCAGAGCAGCGGCGCTCGCCTCGCCGCCAGCGTTGTCTCGCAGGCCGCAAGCCACGCGCCCGGCCTCCTGCAAGCGCTGCAGTCACGGTGGTTTGCTGCGAATGGCCGCTCCGGCGCAGCCGCTTCAGCAAACGCTCTTGGCTCGTTGGGGTGGGGCATGCGGCGAATGGCAAAAGCACGCCGGTGTGCCGGGTCTTTGCCGCCGCGACATGCCCGATCAGTCTTGCACGGCGTACTCCAAAAGCAGGGAACTCGTTGCGGCCTGATCAGAGAGAGTGATTGGCACGGTCCATACCACGCTGCGGTACTTGCAGGCTGCGGCCGGGCCAGCAGAGCAATAGTAGAAGCCCAGCCAAACGCGCAGCACGTCGCTCCCTTCCGCGGCCGTTACAGGCAATCGCAGGGAGAGTTCGTCCTGCCACACTTCTGGCCGCACCACGCGCTGCAATAGGGCGGGGTCCACAATGCCGGCAGGCTGCTGGGCTTCTATCCACATGTTCGGCGCGGCCATCTCGTGCAGATGGAAGCCGTCAGGCAACTCCAGCTTCACGCGCACGCTCACCGCCCCGTTTTCCGGCGCCACGAGCTGGGTGGCAAGGCGGAGCTGCTCCGCTGCCGGAAAGGCAGGCTTCTTGCCCCGCGGGGCTGCCGGTGGCTGGAGGCCGCGCAGTTCCAGCGTGGCGGTGGGATAGCCCTCCCGCAGCTCGATCACGCGGATGAGGTGATTGTTCGTGTCGGCCACATACAGCCGGTTGCGGGCCACGCTCAGCCCAGAGGGATGGTGAAACCGCGGCGGCCTGTCAGTGTTGCCCGACTGACCATCGCCGGCAATGGTGGTCAGCGTACCCCGGTCCGGGTCGAGCAGCTTGATCTTGTGGTTATAGGTATCGGCCACGTAGAGCATGCCGTTGTGCCAGGCCACGTCCAAAGGATGTTGCAGACGGGCCATGTCCTGGGGACCGTCCACATCTCCGAATGTGAACAGCCGGTTCTCAGGCAGGTGTGCGGTACCCAGCAGCGTGACAACCCGCCCGCGCGGCGCAAAGGGCACAGCCCGGATGGAACTCCCCTCACTGTCTGCCACAAACAGCCGATTGCCGTCCGTGGCCAGACCGCTGGGTTGCGCGAAGGCACTGCCCTCGGAGGCGCGTCCCAGCAAGCTGCCGTCAACGATATCCTCGATCCCTGTACCGGCATACAGCTCGACCAGGCTGCCATCCAGCGCCAGCCGCCAGATCTGGTGCGGCCCTGCCATGGCGATGTAGAGGTAGTCTCCATGGACGCACAGGCCCCAGGGGCTGTTGAGTGCGACCCGCAGCGGCCGGCCGCTCACCTTGCGGCCCACCACGCTTGTCAGCCGCCGCTGCTTGCCAGTGCCGGCCAGAGTCGTCACCCGCCGCGCCTCCAGATCGACAACTCGTATGAGATGGTTCTCTGTGTCGGCCACGTACAGCCGCTGCCCGTGCAGGGCCAGACCCTGAGGATGGTCGAATGTGGCCTGGTCGTAAGGGCCATCCTCCCGCCCGGGCTCGCCGGTGCCGATGATCTCGACCACCTCTCCTTCCAGCGTGGCCACGACAATGCGGCAGTGGCTGCTGTCGGCCACGTACAGCCGGTTCGTATCAGCATCGGCCAGCACCTTTCCCGGAAAGCGCAGCGGCGTGGCGGGGGCACGCTGACGCTCAAAGTCGAACACCAGCGGCGTCTCGCGCAACAGGCCGCGCTGCCGGTAGTAGGGCAATGCCCGCCGCAGCATGCGGTCGAGCTGCTCGAAGGTCGTCTCGCCGCGAATGCGGCTCACCTCATTCCCCTCCGGGTCGATGAGCACCAGCGTGGGCCAGGTGTCGATGCCGTAGCGCGACCACAACACCAGCCGCGGATCGTTGAGCACGGGATGTTCCATGCCGTAGCGCAAGATCGCCTGGCGGACAAACTCCGGATCCCGCTCCTCGTCGAACTTGGCGGAATGCACGCCAATGACCACGAGTTCATGGGGATAGGCGTGCTCCAGCTTCTTCAGCTCCGGCAACACGTGCATGCAATTGATGCAGCAGGAAGTCCAGAAATCGAGCAGCACGAACTTGCCGCGCAGATCCTCAGGCGAGAGCGGCTGGGGCGTGTTCAGCCATTCTGTGCCCCCGTCCAGTGCGGCCGCGCGCTGGCGCTGTTCGAAGGGAAACCCTCGGGGAAGCTGGGCCACTGCCGCCGGCGCGGTCACGATGCACAGCAACGTGCCGGCAGCCGCAAACGCCCCGTGCACTGGATGTACTCTCATGGCTTGCCTCGACCATGCCCTGCCCCCCTTCGAAGGCACATCCTGGCCTTGCAGTCCTGCTACTGCCTTCACTTTAGCGGAGCGAGCGCATCCTGCCAACCAAGGCGGCAAGCGGCACACGACCAAGCTTGACTGCGTGGTACCGCGACATGAGCCAGTGCATCCTGCCGACCTGCGCGGCAAGCCGATGACGCACACCCCTTTCTGACCAGCCCCCGCCTGAGCGGGAAAACATCCGTGATGCTGCCTGCTCGGCGAGTCTTCCAGATGCCAGGGCGCTAGCGGCGCTATGGGCACTTCGGCAGCTTGGTGACGGCGGCAAAAGGTCACATCCCCTCCTGCGGCACATCCCCGGCTTGGTTCCATTCACAGCCGGGGCACATGCCGGGCTCAGACAAACAGCGGGCTTCGGGCCCTCGCAGACTGGGGCACCGCGGCCGATGTCAGTGTATCTCAGCGTCTCAGCGGATCGGCCTGTCAACCACGTTGGCCTTGGTAGCACCGGCACAAAGCAGTACACTGCACTCTCCGCGGGGTATAATGACGAGAAAGATGCTAATCTTGGTTGTGATTCCGCCCCATCTTGACATCCGGCTCCCCTCGAGGGACGCGGCATGTTTGGGGCGGCAGGAGCCTTTGAGGCCATGAGCGACGACGTGAAGTTAAGCCCGGTAGAGGCCATCAAGCTGCAAAGCCGGTACCTCCGCGGCACCATTGCCGAGGATCTGCTGGAGGAGAAGCCCAACTTCAGCAAGGAGAATGCGCAGCTCCTCAAGCACCACGGCAGTTACCAGCAGGACGACCGTGATGAGCGTGCCGAGATTCGGGCTGCTGGCGGCGGCAAGTCTGAGAAGGCCTACATCTTCATGGTCCGCACGCGGGTACCGGGCGGCAAGCTCACCTGTGATCAGCTCCTGGCAGAGCTGGACCTGGCCGACGAACTGGGCAATACCACGCTGCGGATCACCAGCCGCCAGGGCTTGCAGCTCCACGGCGTGCTGAAGCGCAACCTGCGGCAAGTGATCCGCCGCATCAACGAGGTACAGCTCACCACCCTGGCTGCCTGCGGCGACGTGGAACGCAACGTGATGTGCTGTCCCGCCCCCCACTACCACGATCCGGTCCATGCCGAATTGCAAGCCCTGGCGGACCGCCTCGCCGCGCACCTGGCTCCGCGCACCAGGGCCTACCACGACATCTGGTTGAAGGACCTGCACAGCGGAGAGCAACTGGTCTTTGGCCCCAACGGCGAACCGACCTTCGAGGAGCAGGAGGTCGAGCCTATCTACGGCGCCACCTACCTGCCGCGCAAGTTCAAGACGGCCATCGGCTTGCCCGGAGACAACTGCGTGGACATCTACGCCAACGACTTGGGCTTGCTGGCCATTTGCAAAGACTGGCGCGTGGTGGGCTACAACGTGCTGGTGGGCGGCGGCATGGGCGTCACGCCAAGTGCCAAGAAGACCTTTCCGGCGCTCGCCATGCGGATGGCCTTTTGCACGCCCGAACAGGCCGTGGACGTCGCCACCGCGGTGATCAAGGTACAGCGCGACCACGGTAATCGATCGGACCGGAAGGTGGCACGTCTGAAATACCTGCTGGCCGACCGCGGTCTGCCCTGGTTCAAGGCTCGCGTCGAGGAGTATCTGGGATATCGGCTGCCCGAGCCGGACCCCGAAGACGTGTGGGGGTTCGACGATCACATGGGCTGGCACGAGCAGGGAGACGGGCGGCTGTTCTACGGTCTGAACATCGAGAACGGGCGGATACTGGATCGGGAGGGCATGCGTCTCAAGACAGCACTACGGGAGGTTGCCCGCTCATGGCGGCCGAGTTTCCGGCTCACTCCGCACCAGAGCCTGTTGATCTGCGACCTGCCCGCCGGCTGCCAGAGTGAACTGGAAGGATTGTTGCACGCTCACGGGGTCAAGCTCTCCAGCGAGATTTCCGCGGCACGCCGCTGGTCGATGGCGTGTGTGGCCTGGCCGACCTGCGGTTTGTCGATTACCGAGGCGGAGCGGGCGCTGCCGGGCGTGATCGACCAGTTGGAGGTGGAGCTGGCGCGGCTGGGGCTCAGTCAGGAGGTGTTTACCATTCGCATGACCGGCTGTCCCAACGGCTGTGCCCGCCCTTACAACTGCGATGTGGGTCTGGTGGGCCGCACGGCGGACAAGTACACCGTGTTCCTGGGGGGCCGGTTGCTGGGGAACCGACTGAATTTCATGTACAAGGACCTGGTACCCACGGAAGAACTGGTGGCCACCCTGGTGCCGCCCCTGGCGTACTTCAAGCAGGCTCGGCAGCCTGGCGAGACGTTCGGAGACTTTTGCGCTCGCAAGGGGCGCGAGGATCTCTTGGCCTTTGCTGCCAGGTACGAGGCGCAGTTGGTGGGCTAGCCAGCACGGCGCGCGGACCGCGTTGGCAGCCGCTTTGGGCATTGCCGCATTTCGTTCGGCGCGGCGTCGCTCAGGTCTGCGGCTGTCGAAAGGCAGGGAAGTATTGTTCGCCGGCGGCGTGGGTACTGGGAGAGCGGCAAAGCATTTCCAGCTTGGCAGACGGGGAGCTAGGGATTCGCCGATCGGGACCAACGCCGGCGCTGGGGCGGCAATGCATTTCCGTCTTGGCGAACAGGGGCATTCTTTTGATGCATGGCCTATAATGGCGGCTGGAACCCATTGGTCCAGCGGAACGAGGAGCAACCCATGAGGCAAGCAGCGGCAGGGCTCGTCGCCTTGGCGGCGATAGTGGGGCTGGTACGTTCAGACATGGCCGAGGTGACGGAGGAGCAGCAGGTAACGGCGGAGCAGCAATCGCAACTGGCAGAGGCCGGTGCCGCGCTGGACGGCTTTGCCGAAGCATTCCGCGCGCGAAAGTACGCGGAAGCCGACCGGCTGGCAGCCAGAGCGCGCGAGCTGCTAGAGGCCCTGCGTGCCGCTGAGAATGCCGACGAGCTGGAGAAGGAACTGGCCGGGCTGGAGAAGCGTCTCGCCGCGGCCGAGCGGCTGCTGGCCGCCAAGAAACGCCCGTCCAAGACGAAGGGGAAGAACAAGCAGAACGAGCCTGACGTGCCGAGCGGCCCCAGCTTTGTGAAGGAGGTGGCCCCCCTGCTGGTGGCGCGCTGCGCCGGCTGCCACATCCGCAACGCCCGCGGCGGCTTTAGCATGGCCAGCTACGAGGCACTCATGCGCGGCTCGGACGGCGGCGTGGTGTTCCAACCCGGAAAGGCCGCAGGCAGCCGCCTGATGGAAGTGCTGGAGACGGGAGACATGCCGCGCGGCTCCCCCCCCCTGTCGGAGGCCGAGCAGAAGCTGATCGCAAGCTGGATCGACGCTGGCGCCCGCTTTGATGGATCCGATCCCCGCGCCAACCTCACAGACCTGGTTCCCCGCGACACGGCTGAAGTACCGGCGGGCCCTCAGCTCACACGTGCCACGGGCAACGAAAGCGTGCAGTTCGTCCGCGACCTGGCCGAAACCGTTGTCGCCAACTGCATCGAGTGCCACGGCGGCCGTCAGCCTGCGGCCCGCCTGAACCTGACCACGTTTGCCGGCCTGCTGCAAGGCGGCAACAGCGGCGCCCTGCTTACCGCCGGCATGCCAGAACGCAGCCTGATCGTGCAGAAGCTGCGGGGCACGGCTGCCAACGGAGCACGCATGCCTCTGCAACGGCCGCCCCTGCCCGAGGAGATCATCGCCCGCTTCGAAACGTGGATCCGCGAAGGAGCCGCCTTCGATGGCGAGGACCAGAATCAACCACTCGAGTTGGCCGTGCGGATCCGTCAGGCCGCAGCCATGAGCCACGAACAGCTTGCCGAAATGCGTGCCAAGCTGGCCCAACAGAACTGGCAGCTTGCCGCACCCAATACCACGCCCGCACAACGCGAGTACGACCAGTTCATCCTGCTGGGCAATGTGCCCCCCGCCGTGCTGGAAGAGGTGGGCCGGGCAGCCCAGGCTCAACTCGCCAAGGTGGCGGCGCAGTTCAAACTTTCCCCAGCAAAGCCCATCTACAAAGGCCGCCTGACCCTGTTCGTGTTCAACCGCCGGTTCGACTACTCCGAGTTCGGTCAGATGGTCGAGAAGCGCTCCCTGCCCGAGGCCTGGCGCGCCCACTGGCGGTATACGGTCATCGATGGTTACGCCTGCATTCTCCTGCCCAAGGACGACCCGGACTCCCTGAACACGCTGCTGGCCCAGGTGTTCGCCGGCGCCTACCTCGATGAGGTCAGCGGCGGCAAGGCACCGCGCTGGTTCGTGGTGGGAGGAGCCCGCGCCATCGCCGTCCGCGCAGCCCCCCGCAGCCCACTGGCCAAGGCCTGGGATGACGGCCTGAAACAGTTGGTGATGGCCCCTGAAACGGTCGAGGGGCTGCTCACCAGCGACGCCGCCACCGAAGACGATGCCCTGCTGGCCTACGGCGCCATGAAGCCCCTGGTGGCCCGCAAGTTCCACGGCCTGCTGGAAGAGCTGCGCGCCGGCACGTCGTTCGACACGGCCATGGCCAAGGCCTACGGCGCCGACCCCAAGACCGTGCTCACCGGCTGGGCGGGCCGCACCCGCTAAGCCCTCCGGACCGCTAAGGCGAACCCTGCACCCCTGGTTTTCGGGAGGTGGACCTACGCCCCTGGCCTCCAGGAGAGAAGCGGGCAGCACTTTCCTCCCGTAGCAACAGGACTCGCGGGATCGATCCCCCTTAACAAGCAGAGTATCACCCACAAGTTCGGATTCTGTTTCGCTTTTTGCCCTGCCCCCGTCGCCGCCTACTCCGCTGCCCGCCACGCAGCTCCGCCGCCCCCCTATATCCATGGTGCGGTGGCCGGTTAGGGGCGGGGGTGCCAACCCATGCGGCACGCGACGGCAAGGCGTGCCGTCCGGCTGGAGTCGCTACGGCGGTCTACCACCGCTGGACGAACATGAGATAGGTCAGGTCGCTGTCGGCGGCAAGATTCTGGGTTGCGGTGCGTTCGAGAAAGCTCCCCCCAAACAGCCGCGAGTGGCCAGCCATCATGTCCGTATACCGCGCGAGGCGAATATTAAGCACGACGTCGATCTCGTCACCCACATTGTTCCCGGCAGCCCCGGTGGGATCCCGGCGGATTGCCACGCCGCCGGCATTGTAGAGCGCATCGCGGCGGTGGTGCAGCCAGAAATGATGGTATTGCAACCACAGGGTCACCCAGTTCGCGGGGAAGAGCAGCAAGTGGCCGTTGACATCGTGAATATTCTGGCGGCCCACGAGATCGATCCAGCCCAGATAGTAATGTCCGAAGGGGTAGAGTTGGTTGAAGGTGGAGCTGCGTCCTCCCACGCCCGGCGAGGCATCGCCGCTTGCCCAGTCGTAGTAGATCCAAGCGGTCGGCCGCGCCGGCGCCTCCGCAAATCGGCGCCCAACTCCAGCGGTCGAAGCGCCCGCCAGCAAATCCTGTCCGCCGCGGCGGCCGAACTGCACGGCCGTCTCGAAGTCCCACAGCCAATTGTTGCGATCTCCCGCATAGCGCGTGCCAAAGGTGTTGGCATCAAACGGCGCCACGGCCAATCCCTGCTCGTTCACAGGGCGGTTGTGGTTGGCGTAGAGGTAATAGAGGTCGATAAAGTGTCCTGGCTTGGGGCGGTACGTGAGCCACGCACCCGCGAAATCGCGCTTGTGATCGGCCCGATCGAAATCACTGGGGAGCGGGGGCACCAGTTGCGTCCAAAACAGGTCCACGTCCCACTTCTCGCCCTGGCGGAAGACGCGCACCCCCTCGAAGGTGCGCCGCGTATTGGCCCAGTCCAGTGTCGAAACCAGGCGCTGCGAACCCAGCAACAGCTCCTGCCGCCCGAACCGCACATACACCGGCTTGTCTTCCCACTCGCCGACCTTTACGTCCACGAACAGATTGAGCAGGTCCCCCCGGTTGACGTCGATAGGCAGGGGAGCGAGGTCTTCGGCGAAGGAGTCGGCCCAGATGTATTCACCGTACAGCCGCGCGGTATCCGCGTACCATAAGTCGCCCCAAACACGGGTCCGGGCCAGCAAGTAATCATTGTTGGCTTCCAGCAAGCGGCTGTTCGTTTCGTGCATGTAACGAGACCAGGCCTGCCCCCCGGTGGCGAACATCAGGCAGTCGCTCAGATGGACTCGCTTGAGCGATTCGACCAGATTGCGTTTCGCCGGGTCGAGGCCCTCCACGAAGCTCCAGTTGCTGTCGAAGAACGAGGGCGGCATGAGCGCAAAGGGAGGATAGCCGGAGGGGGGCGGCTTGTCGCGCCACTGGCACGTCCACACGTCCCACAGGGAATAGAAACCCGGCTCCGCTGGAAACACCCAGAAGTTGCCAGGTCTGGGCATGGGGCGTGCAGCCGGCGGGATGGTCGCCCAGTCCACCCGGCGGCCGCGGCAGCAAGTCACGCACTTGCGTGTGGGTTGTTTCTTGGCTGCCTCTTTTTTCTGGCAGCATGGACAGGTGCATGGCTCTCCACTCGCCGCCTCGCTGACAAGCGTGCCGCTCGCGAGTTGGCCTTCATTCGCCACGCCCGCGTCCCGCCAATCGTTGTCTCCCTCCTCGTATCCCACGCTTTCGAAGCTGAATCCTGGACGGGCAGCCGAGTTCTCGGATTCTGGCAGAAACGAATCCTCCAGATAAGCCCCATCCCTGCTCGGACTGCCTCGCGCGTCAGGTTCCTGCGCCCCTGCGGAGGCCAGACAGCACGCGGCCACGAACTGGCAGCACACGGCCTGCCTTACGGCTCGATTCAACGTGATCAAGCGTACGTAATGCACCATGTTCGAAACCCTGTTGTTATAGAGGGGCACACCTCGAGATCCCTGTCGATAGATGTAGCATCGGCTGCGAATCGTGAAAGAGTTACAGACATTATGCGGCAAAGGTCGCGGGAATCGCCCAGAGCTGAGGCAGGCGCTCGCAACGGGGTGCCGATGCGCCCCTTGTGCCAGGAAACCCACGCGCGGCCACCGCGCAGCACTTTAGCTTTGCCCAAGCGATCATCCTCGCCGCACATCGCTGGACGGCAAGCCGCCTCTCGAGAAGAGTACTTGAACCCCGCCTTCGCTGGGTACCTGTTCACTGGGCACCTCGGACCGCCTGCAATTTCATGGCGTGCCCGCGCTTGGAAGAATCGGAAAACGAGCCCGACTTTGCCTTTACTGCGGCCGAGGTCGCCTTGCCAGGCTGAAGAGTTTAGGCAAGCTGAGGTCCATAAGCAAACCTGCTGCCACCCGGGGATCATCCGTCCGGCTTGCCAGGGGTGTTGGCAAAAAAAGCGGTGGTGCGCGACGGATGCTCCGGCCTGTCAGAGTGCCCCAGCACTTGATGGCTCGTGTCGGCCACGATGCTGGGCCGAGGCATCGATCTGGGACCTTGTGGCGTGCCGGCGGCCACGATCGATCAAGAATGCCACCCGCAGGGGCCGGTCGGGGAAGATCCCTGTTAGCCGCGATGGTGCCGTTGAACTGCCGCTCGTGCGGTCGCACGCTCGTTTGCCCCTGGCAAAAGCCGAGTCATGGTGCCTTCATCCTGGCAAGACTGTTCAGGGGGATGATCGTGATCCGAGGCTCTTCTCCAGCCACCACCAGCGTGGCACCATCCGGGGCGAAGGCAACCGCATACAGGCTGGCCCGCGAGACGCGCCGCACGGCCTCTGCCGACCAACGGCCCGTGTCCCAAAGGCGAAGCTGCTGATCGGCCCCCACGCCGGCCAAGAAAGTTCCATCTTTGGAGAAAGCCACCGCGTAGACCGGATCTTCGCCTACCCGCAGATGGGTCAGCTTGGCGCCGTCCGTCACGTTCCAGACGCAGATGCTGCCGTCCTGACTAGCCGTGGCCAATCGGGTTCCGTCGGGCGAGAAGGCGCAGCGATAGACATCGCTGGCATGGCCAGTGATTGCTCGCATTTCCGCGCCGGGCAACGCCCAGAGTCGAATGGACTTGTCTCCGCTCGTGGTGGCGAGGAACTTGCCGTCGCCAGAGAACGCCACACCATACACGGCACGGGTATGGCCCGCCAACTCATGCGACAAGCAGCGCCGCTCGACACTCCACAAACGGCAACGATAATCGCCACTCTCAGCATCCCCGCCCGCGGCTGCCACCAGCGCGCCATCCGGGCTCCAGGCCACGCAGTACACGGGCCCCGCCTGGCGGCCCAATTCGCTCACGACACAACCGCGCGTGGGATCCCAAAGCACCACCCTCCCGTCGCCACAGCCCGTCGCCGCGAGCGTCCCGCCATGATCGAAGGCCACCGTGTAAACCGGGGCATCATGGTCCCAGCGGCGAATAGGCTCTCCGCTTGCCGTATCCCAGAGGACCACCGTGTGGTCGCCGGAGGCACTTGCCAGCCATCGTCCCCGAGGATCGAATGCCAACTGGTAGATGTTGTCGGAGTGGCCAACGAGCTGGCGGGGTTCGTCGGCCTGGGCCCGCGCACTGCACGCCGGCAAGGTACCAGCGGCCAGGAAGCAGGCAGCCACAAAGCTCGCCGCTCGCTCCCTCCACGAAGGGGCGGCGGCCGGTCGCTTGGGAAACACAGCAGGGGCTCTCTACCTGCTACGAGCGCGGGACGATCGCACGGATCCGCACATAGACTTGCGTGCCGGGCGGGGGCGCCTTGCTCATATCGAAGCGCACGGTCGGCTTGGGCTCGTATATCGGAAAGCGATTATCCGCGATGATGCCGCCCGGGCAATCACAGGGACAGGCAATGCATCCCGTACCCGAAGCGTGGATGGCGCCGCTGCCGTGAAACACGAAATGCGGCGTCCAGGGCTTTTCCACCTTTTCCCCATCGACTTCCACCAGTTCCGTGGCGAAATCCTGATAGGCGCGCTCGACCCATCGGCCATCATCGGCCTGCCAAATGACCGAAAGCAGCACCGGGTCTCCCTGCAGATAGTCGGCGAGCGTGGTATCCCGCTTCAAGCCGCTGCGTGCGCGCCCCTCCTGAATGCTGTAATGTACTCGCGGCCGGCACCCTAGCTCGAGGAGGCCCTCGTGGATCCGCTCCGTCTCCACGTCCACCAGGAAGACGAAGTAAGAGGCCATCTTGGCGTCGCCGCCAGCCGCCCGCGCCGTTCCAGCAAAAGCTTGCACCCTCTGCCCGAACTCATCGATGCAGGGCTTGCCCTCCGGAAACTGTACTCGGCCCGAAACGATGACCTCGCCCCGTTCCTGGTCCACAACCAAGGAACCGGGTTGGGGAAACTGCCTTACGGGAGGCTTCTGTTTGGCAGCCTGCGCCGGCGAATCCCGGAGCGTCGACAGACCGACAGCAGCCACGCCCAGAACCACAACGCCCAGCCACACGTGTCTCGAAGGGATTGGCCCGTTCATCTCTGTTACCTTTCGTCTACTAAAGCGCAACCTTCCTGACCGCTCTTGGGCAACGGCTGAAACCATGGTGGCTTGACCGTTTGAACACAACCGTTTTCGGCAGGTTTCGACCGTCTCCATGGCCAACCGCATGACCAGCCTGTCGCACAGGTGGACCGACGCACCTACTCGCTGGGCGTGGTACCTCCGAGCGGAAGCTTGATTGTAGCTAGGCCATCAACGTTCCACCAGGTTTGCGGCTAAACGGCGCCGGGGGATTCAGGCGGCGCGCCCGTTACGATGCCAGATGTGATGGAAGGCCTGATGCCGAGCGGCGCAATGCCCGAGTACGGCCCTAGCGCCCCGTCGGCTTTCTCTTCGGCATTCCGGTGTGGTTGTACAGCCCACGGGCGCCTGGCGTGCCGATTCCGCAGGTAACGCCCTGAAGCCACGCAGGACTGCCGAACCTGCCGGCAACCGTACATCACGACCATTCTTGATGGGGGTTGGTCGCTTGCGTGCGAGGGTGGGTGATCAGCAGTGCACGCAAGCGAGATGGAGCCTGGCGAGGCCGAGTGATCGAGGTAAGTGGTGGGCGGCGAGGTTGGGGTCGTTCGAGCAAAGCGGCTCGAGTGGGGCCAAGTGGCGCTGCGAGGAAGGGCTGCCGCGCGATCCGTTCTAGCTCTGGCGGCGGAAGTTGCAGCCGCGCGTGCGCAGGTACGCGCGCGGCAAGGGGGTGCTGGAGCAGTTCCCCCCTTTCGCTACGGAAGTTGCTGGCCCACGGGTTCCGCCATGCCCGGCTTCAGGCGGCCGGCAACGCCAGCGCACTTGTTGGCCGTAAAGGCAGCGGTGCGGCCAACTGGCCTGCCAAGCGGCAGCACTCCACCCAGCAGCGGCCGCCCCGGCTGGCGGACGAACACGGTCAACAGCCAGGAGGGCGTCACGCTGCATCGATAGCGGTGCCCCCCCCAGCAGGGACGCTGGGAGCAGGGCCACGGTTTAAAGCGCTTGCCCCATCGGGGGGTTATCGGCGCTCGGAGAGGCTTGCCGGCGAGCTAGCAGACGTACGCCATCTTTGCTGGCGGGACGCCCGTGCGATAGCTCTCACGGGTGTTGCCGCGCCGTCACATGTCACGGACCAGGCCGGTCGGTACGAGGCCCCGTCCGAGCACCCTGGTGTGGAATCGGATGCTACCACCCCACCGGTCGCAACGCCCGGCCCAAATATGGCCGGCACACGTTCGATTACCGAACCACCCCCTTCCGCCCTCTGCCGTGCCCCGTCACCCCGTACTCCGCTCCCCCTGCCGCCCCTCCGCTCGTCCCTTTCCCCGCTGCCCCCATGCTGGTGTACCGTTACCCAAAGACACGCTAGCGAAAGAAGTGCGCGGGGATGCTTGCACCTCAGGGGTCAAGGCGGGCAGCGTTGCGCGGCACCGCATAGCGCCAGAACCCCTTCGTGCCCTGAGGCTACAAGAAAAAGGGCGGGCGGGACGCGCCCGCTCACGCTCCAAAGGCGGAATGCCCGCCCCCCCGCACGGCCAACCTGCCTATTGAGAGCCGGTCAACACGGCGATGATGCCCCGGCAAAAATCAGGCAGGTCGTCCGGTTTGCGGCTGGAAACAAAATTCCGGTCTACCACCACGGGCGCGTCCTCCCAGATAGCGCCCGCGTTGATCAGATCGTCTTTGATTCCCAACGATCCCGTGACCCGCACACCGCGGTAGACGCCCGCTGAGATGGGGATCCAGCCTCCATGACAGATGGCTGCCACCAGCTTGCCCGCGGCGGCAAAGGCCCGTACCAGGCGGAGCACTCCCTGATCGCGGCGCAGCTTGTCCGGCATGAAGCCGCCCGGAATGATCAGGCCGTGAAAGTCCGGCTCTTCCATCTCGGCCAGCGCGGCGTCCGCCCGGCAGGGATAACCGTGCTTGCCGCGGTAAATACCGCCCATCTGCGGCCCGGCCACCGTAACGTGTCCGCCCGCCTCCGTCAGCCGCAGCTTTGGATACCACAGCTCGAGGTCTTCGTACACATCGTCCACGAACATCAGCAAGCGCATGCCGCGCAGGGGATCATCGTCTTTCATGGCACCAGAGAGTTTGGGGAGTGGTGGGTCCACGCAGGCAGCAGTGGCAGCGGAGGCGGGGGCCCATGCCGTCATTCCTATAACAAAAGAGATGGGGGCGGGAAATGGCGGCGCACGTTGTTGATGTCGAGACGTGCCGACTCACACGCCGTGTCAGCAGTTGGATGGCCAAAGGACCGCCTGCCGCCCCCACGGCCGAGGTGGGTGCAGCTCGAAGCCGGCCGCGCGCCAGGCCCACCGCCCCCTGTCCCCGGACCAATATGGGGCCTACGTGACGGCGCCACTGCGGTCTGGGGATCCTGGCGGGCCCCAGCCCTCACTGGTTATGCCGCAGCAGGTTGAGTTCCTCGAGTGCGGCGGCGTGCCTGCCCGCCTCAACGTGTTGGAGGGTGCGTTCGAGGCGCGCCGCGTGTGCCTCGGTAAATGGCACCGCACCCCCGCCAGGGGGGGACTCGGGAACCAGGCAGCGCACCGCCGCCTCGATGAGTTCGGCCAGCCCGGCGCCGGTAACGCTCGATACAGCCACGCCCTGTGGCTGCTCTGGCGGGACGGCCAGGTCGCACTTGGCATGCACTACCAGAGAGCATCCACTTTGGGAGAGCAGCACGTCCTCGGCCGGCTGCCAGGCACGCGTCGCGTCATGCACGAGCAAACACAGATCCGCCTTCCCCTGCGCTTGCCGGGCCAATTCGATGCCGGCCGCTTCGATCGGGTCGCTGCTGCCCCGAATTCCAGCCGTATCGACCAACCGCACGGGCCATCCTGATAACGCCGTCTCCGCCGCCACCAGGTCGCGCGTGGTGCCCGCCTCGGCATGCACCAGTGCCCTCGGGTAACCCAACAGTGCATTCAGCAGGCTGCTCTTGCCTGCATTGGGCAATCCCACCAGCACCACCAAAAAGGGCACGTCCAGATGCCGGCCCGCACGGGAACGCACCAGCAGGGTACGCAGCCGGCTAGCAGCTTCCGCCGCGGCACCGGCTGCTACCAGCCCGTACAGCTCTTGCACCTCTCTGGTGAGGGCGCCTGCAAGCTGATCGAGCAGAATCGATGCGGTGCGCAGCGTGCGGGCATGGGGCAGCATGGCGGCTGCCGCCGCTTGCAAGGGGTTTGTGTATTGCCGGGCCAGCCAGGCCTGCCACGGCTCGATCTCGCAGCCTGCGGCGGCCAGCCGTTGCAGCAGCAGGGAAGGCGCCGCCGTGCCGCCGTGGCAGCACAGCTCTACACGATCATCACCGGCAATCCGCACCACGACCTCCTCACCCTCAGTGTGCCCCCAGCGGCCAAGCGCCAGCGTGCCCTCAGGATAGCTCTCCAGGCGGCGCCGCGTGATCAACTCAGACGCCACCACCTGGCGCGCGCCTTTCCCTTCGACCGCGATGCAGGCAATGGCACTTCGGCCAAGGGGGGTGATCAGGGCAGCCCTGGGCATAAGCAGCTAGCGGGGTTATGGCACGAAATAGCGATGGAGAGCAGCAGGCCACCAAACTGGCGGGCGCCGAGTAGCCCTGCGGAGGCGAGCGCAGGCACGATTGCTCACGTATCCTCCACCGGGACCGCCCCTTGCCGGCACTCGCCTTGCGATTCTACCTTCACTTTAACGCGTGAGCCGCCGGACTGGCAACCCGCCCTCCTAGATTCCATGCTAACAGGTACCGCCGTCTTGGAGTCCAGCGCATGGTGCCACACGTCGTACGCCTGAGCGAGCCGCATAGCGGCAGCTTTGCCGAGATTGCCGTACATCGCGGTTTCAACTGCTTCCGCTTTGTGGCGATGGTCGAGGGCACGCCCACCGAGGTGCTCTGGCGGCAAGAAGAGTTCGTCAGCGGCGGAGGCCGCGCCGCCGCCAGCGGGGTACCGAT
The DNA here is from genome assembly GCA_023511675.1 of Pirellulales bacterium. Classification (GTDB taxonomy): domain Bacteria; phylum Planctomycetota; class Planctomycetia; order Pirellulales; family JAIMBC01; genus JAIMBC01. Next base: position 3,246 of record JAIMBC010000017.1, on the reverse strand, counting down.
CCTCTTTCCCTTTGCCAGCCGCATTCGCCGCGGCCGCTTCACCTGGGACGGCCGCGCCTACCAGCTCGCACCGCAGGATGGACTGGGCAATGCCATCCACGGGCTGGTGCTCGATCGCCCCTGGCGGCTGGTCGATCAAACGGCCCCCTGCGTGCGCGGCCAGTTTCAGCTTGCACGCGAGGCCCCTGATCTCTTGCCCCTCTGGCCGGCAGACTTCGTGCTGCATGCGGCCTGGCGGCTGGAGGCCGCCGCGGGCGGCATTTCGCTGGGATGCACGTTGCGCGTGGAGAACCCCGGGGATCGTACGCTCCCCTACTCTCTCGGGTGGCACCCCTGGTTCCGCCTGCCCCTGGGGCCCGTGCCGGCAGCCGACGACTGCCGCATTGTGGTGCCGGCGGCTGAGACCTGGGAGCTGCAAAACCTGCTACCTACCGGCAAGAAACTGCCGGTCTCCCCAGAGCGAGACCTGCGAGGCGGCCAGCCGTTTGCCGGCCTGGTGCTCGATGATGTGTTCACGGGACTCGAGGTGCATAACGGCCGGTGGCATTGCCACATCAGCGATCCGATCAACCGGCGCCGCTTGACTTTAGAGGCGGACCAGCTCGCCCAGGCGTGCGTGGTATACACGCCGCCCCATCGGCAGGCGATTTGCATCGAGCCCTACACCAGCCTGCCGAATCCCTTTGAGGCCTACGCCCAGGGCTGGCGGCCGGCGTTACAGGTGCTCGACCCCGGCGGGGTGGCGGAAATCGGAATCCACATCCGGCTGCAACGCTGGCACCTTGAGGATCTCAGCCGCGGGCAGCCCTGAACTCGCCGAAGACGCCATCGCGGCGTACTCCCACCCTCGCGCAGCCGCCGCGGGACGGTGAGAAACTCGACCTGCCGGCTGGTCACGGCATCACGTGCGCCGTTGCTACTGGCGCAGCCGCACGAGCGTGAGCTAGCCGCGTTGCTCGCTCCGCCGCGGCATCAGGTGCGCCGTCGCTACTTGCGCAGCCGCTGGGGCGTCACCTCTACGTGCGGGTCAAACGGCTCCCCCCGCTCAAAGCAAGATAAGTTTCGCATCGTCTGTCGAGCAATCGCCTCCAGGGCGTTGCGCGTGAAGAACGCCTGATGCGCCGTGATCAACACATTGGGGAAGGTCAAAAGCCGCGTGAAAACGTCGTCCTGGATCACCTGGTTTGAAAGGTCTTCGAAGAACAAGTCTTCTTCCTCTTCGTAGACATCCAGGCCCAGGCAGCCGATGTGCCCGCTCTTGAGGGCCTGAATCACCGCCTGCGTGTCGATCAGCGCCCCCCGGCTGGTGTTGATCAGCATCACCCCGGGCTTCATCTGCTGCACGGTTTGAGCATTGATCAGGTGGTGCGTATCGGGCAACAAGGGGCAATGGAGCGTGACGATGTCGCTGCTGCGCAGCAACTCTGCCAGCGGCACGTACTGCACGCCCAGCGCCTCAAGCTCGGGGGAAGGGGCCAGATCGTGCGCAAGCACCCGCAGGCCGAAACCATGCAAGATGCGGGCCACCACACAGCCGATGCGGCCCGTGCCCACAATGCCCGCCGTCTGACCGTGCAGATCCCACCCCAACAGCCCCTCGAGGGAGAAATTGCCCTCGCGCACCCGCGCGTAGGCCCTGTGCAGCTTGCGGTTGAGTGCGAGCATCAGGCCCACGGTATGCTCGGCGACGGCATGCGGCGAGTACGCTGGCACACGCACGACACACAGCCCATGCCGCTGTGCCGCGTGCAGGTCCACCTGGTTGAAGCCCGCACATCGCAAGGCGATCAACTGCACGCCTTCATTGGCAAGCTGCGAGAGCGTGGCCGCATCGAGCACATCGTTCACAAACGCGCACACGGCGCGATAGCCCGCCGCAAGGGGCGCCGTTTGCAGCGTCAGGCGGGCCTCCAGAAAGGTCAGCTCATGCACATGCGGCGGCACGTTGGCCGCCTGCAAGAACTGCCTGTCATAGGCCTTGGTGCTGAACACGGCGGTTCGCATGGCACTAAACTCCATATTGGCTGTGTTATTTAGGCATGTATGCGCGGGAATGGCGCCGTCGGCCAATAGCCGCTGGGATTGGCTCGCTGCGCCTTTTCATGGTCGCCACCTGCGCGGCGGCGCGGAGCTAGCCCTATCGCTGCCGCGGCCGCCCGAGAGAGCCGGTTCGCTGGGAGCCGCTTCACCACGATCGACATAAGCCCTTATAAAGTAACAGATTGCCACAATCAACGGCTTAGGACTTGCCCTGCGCGGCCCCTGGCAGACGATGGCGCTAAGCTGCCCGACGGGGTACCGAGAGAGCAGGTCCTGAGTGGCGGCAAGAGCCCTTGCGCTGTCCCAACCCTCGCTGATGGCGCTGACGATCTTGATACCCGGGTAGGCCTTCAGATACTCCTCGAGGCCTTTGCGTCGGAGGATCTGGGGGGATGTGCCCAGTTCACCCATAAGTAGAGCCACTTGCCCGGAAGTACCGATGGCCTCGACGAGCAGCTTCCCCTGCTGCATGCCGAAGTAGTGGTCGTCGGCTCCAACGAACGTAACCACGGTAGCCCCCTCACCAACACGGTTGTTGGCGGCAATGACTGGTATTCCGGCCGCGTTGGCTTGCTTAACCACGGGGACCACCGCCTGGGCGTCTCCGGGGACGATCACGATCAGGTCGACCTTCTCCGCAATGAACTGCCTCACCACTGCCACCTGCGTGTTGGGATCGCCCTGTCCGTCGCGCAGGAGCAGCTTCAGACCGTACTTGCTGGCGCCGTCGTTGAGGCCCTTGATGAAGTTCGCATAGAAGGGCACGGACATGTCCCATATGGTCGCACCCACCGTGAACAGTGGGGCCGCGCCACTTGTCGGTATGATACCCACCAGGAACAACGAAGCGAGCAGCCCTGCGATCAACACCCTCCGAAGCCCTTTCACGTATACCGCCTCCTTTGACTTGTGTTCGGACCGAGCCATCCCGACATCAGACTCGAAACCCGATTCCGCCACTTTGCACGCGTCCGTCCTCCACCAACACCCCCCTTCTGTCTCGCAGCGGTGGTGGGGCGCAAGCTTCCCTACCGATCGCGGCGCTTGCCCACGGCGTCAACGCCGACAGCCATGAGGATGATGAGCCCCGTTACTGCCGGCTGCCAGTACGGCGATACGTTGAGAAGGTTCAGGGCGTTGGCGATCAGCCCGAGCAGCAGAACGCCGATCACCGTGTTGATGACGCTGCCCTGTCCTCCCGTGAGA
>JAIMBC010000167.1 GCA_023511675.1 Pirellulales bacterium | reverse complement strand
GTGGTGTGAATGGCCGGCTTTGAGGTGGTGGAGCATCCCTCACTGCTTGCCGCGCGGCTGCGGACGTTGTTGGCAGGTCGGGATTCCGCCTGGCGGGTGCCTTGCCCGCCCCATCTGGCGGCAACCTTGCGGCAGGGCGAACAGCTCTGGCAGCGGCTGGCCGCCCTGGGAGCGGAGCGGAGCAGTCCCCACGTGGCCGACGCTGTGCTTGGCGTTTTCGGGCCGCTGCCACGCCAGCTCGGCTTGCCGAGCATCGAACTGCCCGGACCAGGATGCTCCTCATGAGCATTGCCAGCCTGCCCGAGATCGCCGGCCTGGACCATCGCCGCAGCATGGTCCGCATACCGCCCGAGCTGGATGTGCCGCTTACGCCACGCGTAAGGCGGTTGATCGACACGGCGGCCTTCCACCGCCTGGCCTCCATCAGCCAGCTCGGCCTGGTCGGCCTGGTCTACCCGGCTGCCAACCACACGCGCTTCGAGCACTCGCTGGGCGTGTATCGAACAGCCCTGCTGTACCTCAAGCAGCTTGCCCACGATGAGCGGTTTACAGCCGTCGTTGGTCCCGAGGATGCCGAGCTGTTCATTGCCGCGGCCCTGTTGCACGACGTGGGACACTGGCCCTTTTGCCATCCCATGGAAGACATGCATCTCAGCGACGTACCCCGGCACGAAGTGCTGGCCTCCTCGTTGATCTTGGACGACGAACTCGCTCGCCTGTTGCGCAACGACTGGGGAGTGATGCCGGAGCGGTTGCTCGATGTGCTGGCCGGCAAAGCGCAGGGAGCGGCCGGGAAGATCCTGGACAGCATGCTCAGCGGGCCGATCGACGTGGACAAGATGGACTACCTTCCCCGAGACAGCCTGCACGCGGGCGTGCCCTACGGCCGGAACTTCGACCAGGGGCGGCTGATTGGCAGCCTGTGCCTCAACAAGGGGGGGGACGGCCTGGCCATCAGCGAGAAGGGGAAGACCGCAGCCGAGATGATGGTGTTCGCCCGCTATGTAATGTTCAGCGAGGTCTACTGGCATCATGCCGTACGTGCGGCAACGGCCATGTTGCAGCGAGCCGTGTACATGTTGCTGCCGCAACTCCGCCTGCCCGCCCTCTGCCGCGAAACGGAAGGACCATTCATTGCCCAGCTTCGGCGTGCTGCCGCTGGCAGCGGCGCTGCTGTGCTGCTGGAAGGCCTGTTCGGTCCTCGGCGCCTGCTGTACAAGCGGGTGGCACAGTTCAGCTTGTTTGAGGATGGCGAGCTGTACCGGCTGCTGGCACGCCGGCCCTACCCCTGGCTGGCGGCGTGCGCAGAGCGTTTTGCGGCGCTGGCAGGCCAGGCCCTGCACACCGCCGTGGCGCCTCATGAAGTGCTGTTCGATGCCCCGCCCATCGAGCGCGAAGTGGAGTTCAAGGTGGATGTGTTCTACGCCAAGGAGAACCGCTACCGGCCTCTGGGCGATGTCTCACCCGTTGTGCGCACGCTGGCCCGCGAACAGTTCGATGATTATGTCAAGCGCGTACGCATCTTTGCCCATCCCCGCCTGGCAGCCGACCTGGCCGCGTTGCGTCAATGCCGCGAGTTGCTTGCCGCGGCGGCCGCCGAGACATCGGCCAGCTCCCCTGTCGAGGCGGAATGCACGCCGTAGCTCGTTCCTGGCGAGCGTGGAGCTATTGAGTCCACAAGGCCAGTCGAGGTTCTCAAGGGCCAGCGGCCCCAGCCGGATGAGTGAGGGCAGGTCTGCCGCTGGCGTTGGCCGGGCAGGGGGTGCCGTGTCCTTTATCTCGAGTAACGCTCGACCGCTTCGGGATTCAGCGTGATCCCCAGCCCGGGGCCCGTGGGAACGCGGAGCGTGCCGTCTGCCTCCAGCCGGAAAGGCTCGGTGATGATCTCTTCGATGTACGGCACGCCCGTCTGAAATTCGATCCATCGGGCCACGGGCATGGCAGCCGTGAGTGCCAGGTCTGCTGCCACGCCCACGGCGGTGTTCCAGCCGTGCGGTACCAGCAGCACGCCATGGTCGTACGCCAGCCAGGCCAGGCGGCGTGCCTCGCTCAGGCCGCCGCACTTGGTGACGTCGGGCTGAATAATGTCCACGGCCCGCGTGGTGATGAACGGCTGAAAGGCCTGCCGGCGGGTGAGCACCTCTCCTGTGGCCACCAGCACCGGCGAGGCGGCGCGCAGCTCTCGAAAGCCATCCACATCGTCCGGCCGCAGGGCCTCTTCGAACCAGACCACGCCGTAATCTCCGAGCATGCGGGCGGTCTCCTTGGCCCAGCAGACGCCGTGGGGCCAGAACTGTTCGCTACCGCCGGCATCGACCATGAGTTCAATATCGTCGCCCACCGTGTCGCGCGCGGTTTTGATCAGCTCTTCATCCAGCTTGCGGCTGACGCGGCCGAACGGCCGCCAACCCATCTTGATGGCCCGGAAGCCCCGGGCGAGTTGCACCTGGAGCTTTTCCCGCAGGCGGGGCGGTTCATCGAACAGGATCGAGGCATAGGGGCGGATGCGGTCCCGGTACATCCCGCCGAGCAAGCGGCCCAGAGGCTGGTGGAGCGCCTTGCCCAGCAGATCCCAGAGGGCGATGTCGAGGCCGCTGATCGTATGCTCGACCGCGCCGCCCCGGCCCAGCCAGAACATGGTCTGGCGCATGTTCTCCGTGAGCCGTTCCGGCTCCAGGGCATGCTGGCCGACCAGCAGCGGGTTGAGCAACGCTAGGGCCGCCTCGACCAATGGGCGGGTGGTATAGCAACTTCCCAGGCCGGAGAGGCCCTCGTCCGTAAGCACCTCGACCAAGGTGTTGTACTGCACGTTTGGGTCGGTGCCGCCGGGCCAGCCGTGGTCGTCTGTGGCGCCGCGCAGGGGGATGGTGCGAACGTCGATGATCTTCATGTGAGGCGAGGCTAGCTGGGGTAGAGGAGCGGTGAAGGTTTCGTGTCCGCATTTGCGAGAAGCGCGGCGGCCGAGGCGTCGTGCGAGGGGCAGGCAGGCGGCCCATGCGGTAGGGAGCAACGCGCGGCAACCCAACCTCGAAGGTCCAGGCTCCGTGTCCGCCTGATTCCGCTAGCGCAACGATGCCAGCGGTATCCATGATAGCGGGCCAAAGCTGGCTGCCTATGGTTCGCGGGCCGGCGCTGGGCAGCAGATGGCCTGTGCAGCTACCGCACGCGCCTGCATGCCGCCTCTGGCCCGCGCTTTGGGCGCAGCGGATAGGGTGTGGATGAACACTCCGGGAACCTTGTGAGCTGATCCATCCCCCAATGATCCGCTCCCCGACAAAATTCCCTCGCGGCTTGCGCCGCATCACGGCCCCATGCCTAGATCGCCGTGCGGCCCCACGGCCACCTCCTCGCGCTGCCCCAGCCACGCCCCTGCCGTGCCACGCCGTGGCTGGTAAGGCGGGTTGCGTACGCCGCCGGGGCGGTTACGCTAGTCGCATCCGCAATGCGAGTTGTTCCCGGAGAGCGAACATGAGCCGCGCACTGACCGAATGGCGCTACGAGAAGCTGACCTGGCCGGAAATCAACGACGCGGTCGAACTGGGCAAGGTGTGTGTGCTGCCCTGCGGTGCCGTGGAACAGCATGGCCCCCATCTGCCGCTAGATGTAGACCTGGTCTGCCCCACCGAGATCGCCCGTGGCGCTGGCCGTACCATCCCGGACAAAATGCTCGTGCTGCCCACGGTGGCCTACGGCTATACCGGGCACGTGATGGACTTTCCCGGCACGATCAACAACGACTACGAGCACTTCATGCACCACGTGCTGGACATCACCCGCTCGCTGGCCTACCACGGTTTCAAGAAGATCGTGCTGCTCAATGGGCATGGCAGCAACATGCCCAACCTGGATCTGGTCGCCCGCCGCACCAATCTGGAGACCGATGCCGAGTGCCTGGTGGCGGCCTGGTGGAACCTGCTGACGGTGGACAAGGAGTTCCTTCCGCGCTGGCGGCAGAGCAAGTTTCCAGGCGGTTGCGCCCACGCCTGTGAACTGGAAACCTCTCTCTACCTTTATCTGGACGGAGACAACGTCCGCCGGGACCTGATCCAAAGCGGCGTGATCAGCTTCAACGAAGAACAGAGCCCCTTCATGTGGGTCGATCTGTTTGCCGCGGGGCCGGCGACGGTCATCTCCTGGACCAGCAGCTACTCCGAGACCGGCGTGCTGGGCGAGGCAGAACTGGCCACCGCCGAGAAGGGCCGCGAGGCGTACGAAGAGGCCGTCAAGCAGTTGGTGCGATTCATCACCTGGTTCAAGGACCGGCCCAAAGACATGCGGCGAGACAGGCACCGCAGCCCGCCAACCATCCCCATGCCCTGGAGGCAACGGCCCGTCGAGCGATGAACATCACAGCCATCGAAGCGCACGTCGTGCGGGTACCGCTCAAGCCCGAACGGCTGATGATCACCACCCTGGGCCAGCACGCGGTCTCCTACTATGTGCTGGTGCGCGTGGCCACCGATGCCGGCCTGGAAGGCGCAGGCGAGGCCACCGTTGATGCCCGCTGGAGCGGCGAGACGGCCTGGGGCGCCAAGCTGATGATCGAAGACGTGTTCCAGCCAGCCTTGCTGGGCTGCAACCCCGCCGAGATTGCGGAAATCGACCGGCGGATGGATGCCGCCGCAGCGCACAACTGGTTTGCCAAGAGCGCCATCGAGATGGCCTGCTGGGATCTGTGCGGCCAGGCGGCGGGCAAGCCGGTCTACGAACTGTTAGGGGGGGCCTGCCGGCCGCTCACCATCCGCAGTCGCTACTCGCTGGGTGCCTACGAGGCCAGCCATGCGGCGCGCCGCGCCTGCGAACTGGTGGCTGAGGGGTTTACCACCATCAAGATCAAGGTGGGCCGCGATCCGCAGGCCGACGTGGCACGCGTCCGCGCCGTGCGCGAGGCCGTGGGGCCCCACATCGATTTGACCATTGACGCCAATTGCGGCTGGGATGCAGAAACCGCGATCCACTGCTTGAAACAATTGCAAGACTGCCGTCTGGTGCTGGTCGAGCAGCCTACCCCCAAGGGAGACTATGCCGCCATGGCCCGCGTGCGCGAGGTCAGCGGCCTGCCGATCATGGCCGACGAGAGCTGCTTCGACCTCGTGCATGCACGAGAACTCGTCCGCAATCGCTGCTGCGACGTGATCAGCGTCTATCCCGGCAAACAGGGCGGCATCCGCAAGGCGCGAGAGATCGTCGAGTTCGCCGCACGCCACGGCGTGGCCTGCTCGATCGGCTCCAACCTGGAGCTGGATGTGGCCACCGCCGCCATGGCACACCTGATCGTGGCCGCGCCCAACATGCAGGTGGAACGTTTCCCTGGCGACCTGCTGGGACCCGACTACCACGCCTGGAGCGTGGTGCAGGACCGGCTGGAGATCCGCGGCCCCCTCACGACGATCACCAACCGTCCTGGTCTGGGTGTGTGTGTCGATTGGCAGCGGGTGCGCAGCGGCGAGTGGTCAGCCCTGCCGTAGGAAAACGCCTGCGTGCTCGCCGCGCGCCGCCGGGATTCGGTCACGGCATGCGCAGCCACGTCGACAACGCGCTCGCCCACCCATGCGCCGCCCCGCCCCCGACACGCGCCGCCATTGCGGTAAACGGCTCCGGCGCCGCCGAACCTCACGCCTTGCTCCCGGGCCGGCTGCGCGCCAACAGCTTGGGATCCGACTTGAGTGGCAGCGAGACGGGGCGGCCCGTCTCGGCACTCTTGTAAATGGCCAGGATGATCTCCACGGAGCGACGTCCCTCTTGCCCATCGATGGCGGGCGTACCCCCCTTGCGGATGGCGCGCAACACGTCTTCAAACAGCAGGCGATGGCCATGGTGGCCAATGGCGGCTGGATCGCCGGCGCCCCCGCCGCCGCTGCGGCGCCGGCTCATCGCCTCGTGCACCGCCTGGTCTCGCCGCTGGGCTCGGGCAAACTGCCAGAACACAATGTCTTCCTCTTCCATCACCGCCGAGCCCTCGCTGCCGTGCAGCTCGATCCGCTTCAGGTGGCCGGGGTACGCAGCGGTCGAGGCCTCGATCGTTCCCAGGGCGCCGCTGGCAAAGCGTACCACCGCCGCGGCGGTATCTTCCACGGCGATCCGTTCGTGGGCCAATAGGGCCGTGCGTGCGGCCACCTCGACCACGGGGCCTGCCAGCCATGTGAGCAGGTCCACGCTGTGTATGGCCTGGTTCATCAGGGCACCGCCGCCATCCAACTCCCAGGTGCCGCGCCAGGCTCCCGAATCATAGTAGGCCTGTGTCCGGTACCACTTCACATACGCATCTGCGAGAGTCAGGCGGCCAAACCGGCCGGCCTCCACGGCACGCTTCAGCTCCTGGCTCGAGGCGTGAAACCGGGAGGGGAAGATCGTCGCCAGCTTCACCCCGGCCCGCTCGCAGGCCTCGATGATCGCATCGCACCGCTTGAGCGTGATCTCCAACGGCTTCTCCACAATCACGTGTTTTCCCGCACGTGCCGCCGCCACTGCCGGTTCCAGGTGGGCCCCGCTGGGCGTGCCGATCGTCACCACCTCCACGGCCGGATCCGCCAGCAGCTCTTCCAGCCGGGCGTAGGCGCGACAGCCCGTCTCCTCCGCCAGCTTCTGGGCCGCCGCAGGCACCGCGTCGTAACACGCCGCCAGATGCGCACCGCGGATCTCCCCAATCGCACGCGCGTGGAAGCGAGCAATCATCCCACAGCCAATGATTCCGAACCCAACCGCCATGGTGCCAGGCCTCGTTCGTACGATAATGCGGGCAAAACGCGGATTATAAAGCACCAATCGCCGAAAACCACAAGCCGCACAGCCCCCTGCACCCCCGCGCCAGGTGCAACAAAGAAAACGGCGGCCCTCCTGGGTTCTCTTCCGCGGCAGGGCAGCAGGGAGAGGGCGCTGGCGTGGCCAGGTTCCGCAGCAGGGCAAGCCGCTTCACGTTCCTGGGGAGCGCATTGCTGGATGGCACGATGCGGCATTCGGCGTGCGTCCTTCTCATGATCTCATGGGCCGAGATGGTGCGAGGCCGCCACGCCTGGAATTGCCTGCGACGGCGTGCCGTGGTGGGCGCACGAGGATTGGGGCATCGATTTGTGGTGGTCGTGGAGGCGGAGCCTGCCAGACAGTGCGTTCCCAGGCAGAAGCCTGGGACGAGAGGAAAACGGTGCGCGGCGATCGCGGCCACAACGGAGCGTGGCCCTCCATGAGGCCGCGTGGCGCTCCATCTAAGGGACACGCTCTGTTGCGTCCGGGGGCCTGGAGGGACGCGCTCCGTCGCGTCCGGGCGAGCGCAAACGGTGCGCGGCGATCGCGGCCGGTGATGCTGACGACCGAGGCAGAGCCTCGCAGACAGCGCGTTCCCAGGCAGGAGCCTGGGAACGAGAGAACTTCACTGGCGTGCGTCGCAGTTTGTCGTTAGATTAAATCCTCGGAGCGGGCGCGGAACTGAATCCAGTCGTTATGCGTCGACGTGGCCGACCATGATTGGGGTGGAATCTGTTTCAGATCGAAGAGCACTACCGGGGGAAGCGACCAAATAGCAGCCTTCCGTCCACTCATCGCAGAGGTGTACGAAGCGGCGGCCTCGGGCGATCCCAACTATTTCGCTCACTTCCACCTCAGCAGCAACCCCGACGTCTGGGTGGAGGTTGCCGTCGATACGGTGAACTTTTGCTATCCGATGGCTGCCGATCCCATCCTGCTCCTCGCCGAGAGAAACGTGCCTCCTCTCGATGAGTTGTCTCTCGAGAGCTGGCAGCCCAACGTCTACGCCTGCGTCCAACACAGGGATCAAGATCTTCGGGCGATCGCGAAGTTTGTCGACGCTCTGTTCTGCCACATTCTGGGAGCCGGAACCGACTACCCGGTGGACGTCTCGATAGAGCGATTCGCCAACTCATGAAAAGTATCCGCACACCCCCACTACGGGGGCCGAACCAGCTATCTTGCAGCGCATAGGAGTATTTGTCTTTCACCTTGCCAGGCGCGAGCCGTATCTATTATCAGCATCTTGCACGAGCGATCATCACGGCGCCACGGATTCGGCCAGATTCATATCCGGAGCAGCAGCGTGGCATGGATGTGACTGAAGATACATGAAAGTGGGCGGAGGTGGTGTTTGGTGCCGCGCAGTTGGGCGATCATCGCCGCACACAGGGGCTGCTACATTTACATTAGGTAAGCAAGATCGCCGCGCGTCCGCAGATAAGGCGGGCGGGACGTCCGTCCCCCGAGAGGGTGTTGCGTTCCCCAACGGTAGCAACAGGCCCTTGAGCGGCGTTCCACGGGGCACCTGGTGCGGGCGTTCGGCTGCGCTTCCGCCGCCACAGGCAGAGCTGCTCCAGCGGTAGCCTTTCTTGCCGGCACCACTCGGCGCCACTTATGCCGCTTTGCTCATCCCGCCACAACCTCTTGTGCCAAGCCTGCCACTGCTCTCGATGCATGGTTCTCGGCGTGCCGTAGCTTGCTGCTGTGCGCCCGTAATCTCGCAGCCCCGCACGCAAGCTACCCAGCCCGTCAAGAATGGCGGTGGATGGTCACGCCGCCCGCGCGCTGCATGCCAGGCACCGGAGGCGGCTTACCGGGCAAGCGCCAGGAATCACAGGCTCGGTGATCTGCGTGGCGAGGGCAGGCTGGATGGCGTGGCAGGCTGCCAGCTTGCCACCGTTGCAGAGCCTGCCCTAGAATGCCGCCTTGTTTCAACTCGCTGTGGATGATCCTAGAGGACGGAGCTGTGCGCTGGAGCCAGACGCTGATCCCCACGCTCAAGGAGCAGCCGCAAGGGGCCGAGATCCCCAGCCATGTGCTGATGCTGCGTGCCGGGCTGGTGGCGCAGCTCATGGCGGGGGCCTACACCTACTTGCCGCTGGGCCTGCGAGCGTTGCGCAAGGCGGAGCAGATTGTCCGGGAGGAGATGGACCGGGCCGGCGCCATCGAGGTCCACATGCCGGCCCTGGCGCCATTGGAGCTGTGGCAGCGGACCGGCCGGGTGGAGGCCTTCGGCAACGTGCTGATTCAGTTCCAGGTGAAGCGCGGTGCGCGCCAGGTAGCGCTGGCCCTGAACCCCACGCATGAAGAGGTGGTCACGGACCTGGTGGCGCGATTCGTCTCCAGCTACAGACAGTTGCCGATCACGCTCTACCAGATCCAGACCAAGTTTCGCAACGAGGAGCGGCCGCGGTTTGGCGTGCTGCGGACCAGCGAGTTCCTCATGAAGGATGCCTACAGCTTCGATGCCACGTTGGAAGGTCTGAACGTGAGCTATCAGAAGATGTACGATGCGTACTGCCGCATCTTTTCGCGCTGCGGGCTCTCTTACTTGCCCGTGGAGGCCGAGAGTGGACCCATTGGCGGAGATGCCAGCCACGAGTTCATGGTGCCGGCGGAGAACGGAGAAGACCGCATTCTGCACTGCGGGGCCTGCTCCTATGCGGCCAACCTGGAACGGGCCGAGGTGGGCCAGCGCCCCCCCGCAGCGTCACCTGGCACCCAGCAGACCCTGACCAAGGTCGACACGCCGCAAGCCGGCAGCATCGAGCAGGTCAGCCGCCTGCTTGGCTGCCGTGCCGAGCAAATGATCAAGACGCTCATTTACCTCGCCGACGGCAAGCCCGCGGCCGTCCTGATCCGGGGCGATCATGAGGCGAATGAGAACAAGATCCGCCGCGCTCTGGGCGCACAGCGGGTCGAGCTGGCTCCGCCCGAGGTCATCCGGCAAGTGACCGGCGCGCCCGTGGGCTTTGCCGGGCCGGTGGGCCTTCCCCTGGAACTCGTGGCGGATCTCGACGTGGCCAACGTGGCGAATGCGGTGGTGGGAGCCAACGAGGCGGACCAGCACTACACGGGCGCCAATGCCGGCCGCGACTATCAGATCGCCCGATATGCCGACCTGCGCAACGCCATCGATGGCGACCCGTGTCCCCGCTGCGGCGGCCGCATGCAACTGCGCGCGGCGATCGAGGTAGGCCATGTGTTCAAGCTGGGCACCAAGTACTCGGAGGCCCTGGCTGCCCGCTTCCTGGATGAGAACGAGCAGCAGCAGCTCGCCATCATGGGCTGCTACGGCATTGGTGTGAACCGGATTGTGGCCGCGCTCATCGAGACCAGCCATGACACCAACGGCATCATCTGGCCCATGACGCTGGCGCCTTATCAGGTAATCCTCTCGCCGCTCAACATGCAGCAGGCCGACGTGGTGCAAGCCGCCGAGGAGCTGTACAACGAGCTGAACGCCCTAGGCGTGGAGGTCCTGCTGGACGACCGGGACCAGCGGCCGGGCGTCAAGTTCAAGGATGCGGATCTGATCGGCATTCCGCTGCGGGTGGTGATCGGGGGAAGGGCGTTGGCGCAGGGCCAGCTCGAGTTGAAGTGGCGTTGGCAGGCGGAGCCGAGCCTGCTGCCGCGAGCGGGGGCAGGACAGGCGATCGCGCGGCTGGTGCAACAAGAGCTGGCGGCGGCGAACGCGCGGGCCGAGGCGTGAAACATGCCCCAGTGACTCACTCCGCCCCTGATTGTTTCTTGCCACGTGCGGCGACGGCCCGCACATGGCACAGCCGGCAGGGGAGGAACACCCGGCCTCCGCAGCCAGGGCAGCGGCCCAGCGGGCCGCAGGCCAGGTCCAACTCGTCTCCCTGATGGCGTGGGGCATAATCGGGGCGTCGGCCGCGGGCAATGTTGCTCACGGTGGTGCGGCTGACGCCGGTCACTGCGGCGATGCGGCGTTGGGACAAGCGTCCCTCTGCAAGGAGGCGACGGACCTCAGCCACCAGGGCAGGGGAGAGCATGGCGTGGTTCCTCCAAGAGGGCTAGTCATAGCTTTCGTCGTCGGGCAGCCAGAAATCGCCGGCCTCTGGTTCGGGCGCTTCGTCATCGAGGGCATCCCACAGCAGCCTGGCGACATCGGCGTTTGGGTCGGCGAGCAGGTCTTCGGGCGTCGGTTCGCATTCGTCCCAGTCGTCGTGCTCCCATTCAGAAGGCAATGGCATGAGGGTGGTCTCCAAGGGGCTGGCGGCCGACATAAAGTGTACATTTGTACATCATCCCGACCGTACTCAAAGCGCTGTCAAAAATCCAGATCTGCGTCGGGGGCGCTGCGCCGGGATCGGCGGACTGCTGTGGTGCCGGGTGCGAGCGTGAGGCCTGTTCCTCCCTGGCCCTGCGGCGCAGGGAAGAAACGATTGAAGTTCTGCGTGCAACGCGAACCTTTCGCCGTGGCCCTGCGGGGCAGGGACGAAACCCCTGCATCATCGATCCATTCGTCGATGATCCTTTGCGCCCCGGCGGGGCACGGGCAAGAGAGTCAGCCAGGACCGTGATGCTCCGGCACCTCCCTCAGCACTCTGGGCACTCGGCCGCTATCCCCTGGGCGAGAACCTTTGCTCGTCTGCTGGCCGTCGCGCGCAACCGGCTCGGCCTGGGCACATGGGGGATGCCGTACGCCCCAGACGAATGGCTCGTTCCCTGGCCGTTGTGCACAACCGTTCGGTAGACAGGCGCAGGAGGGAGAGGCCATGGACGAGGGGACAGGAGGAGGGCAGGCCGTTCTGCGTGGGCTACAATTCGGCTATGCTTGCCGCAACACGCAGGTGAACCATGATTCTGGCACGCATCACATCCTCACGGGCGGCCCGGCTGGCGGGCCTGGGCGTTTGCTTGTGGCTCAGTTTGCCAGGCGTACCGCTGATGCCCGAAGAACCGGCCAGCGGTGCGTCTGTTGCCGATCCACGGCCGCCCAAGAGCGAAGAGGACCTGCGTTACTGGCTGGAGAACATGGTGTGGTACCATCACTTCTCGCTGGAGGAGATCTCGGCGGCCACGGGCATGACCAGCGAGGAAGTCTCGGCGGCGCTGGCGCGGCTGGGAATTCGGCAAGAGGATCGTCCGCACCGGGCTGCGGATGCACCGCTGACCGTGGTGCCGTACCCTGGCGGGCGGCATCCCCGGATCGGATTTCTGGAAGGTGCGCTGCGGCCGCAGCGCGAGACCAAGGTGAGCGTTTTCACGCCCTGGGACGAGAACAGCTACGTCGTGGCGGACGTTCCCGAGGCCATCTGGTCCAACCTGGGGCTGACCTATCTGGCGCACACACACGTGGAGACCATCTGGTCGCGGCAGGGGATCGAACTGGAGCGGCAGGAGTGGTCTCGTGAGCAAGACGGCTCGCTGTCCAGCGAACGGCGGCTTCCCAACGGCATTTGCTTTGGCACACGCGTGGTGCCGGCTGCCGATGGGGTGAGGATGCACATGTGGCTGTTCAATGGCACCGATGAGCCGCTGCATGGACTGCGGGTGCAGCAGTGCGTGATGTTGCGTGGGGCGAGGGGGTTTGACCAGCAGACGAATGAGAACAAGCTGTTCGAGCCGCCCTATGCCTGTGTACACGACATGGACCGCCAGCGCTGGATCATTACGGCCTGGCGGCCGAATCATCGCGCCTGGGGCAACGAGCGCTGCCCTTGCCTGCACTCGGACCCCCAGTTTCCAGATTGCCCGCCCGGCCAGACGGTGCATGTGCGAGGCTGGCTATCGTTTTACGAGGGGACGGACCTCGCAGCAGAACTGGCACGCCTGGAACGCCTCCGCTGGTGGGAGGATCAGCCCTGAGCCCGCCCCCCGAGACGACGGTGCAGCCTCACTTCGCCGCTGCGTGTGTTGCGTGCGGCAGCGCGATCAACCGGTGGTGCTGGCGGTTGATGGCCGCCAGGTGCACAAGCGCAGCGTGTGTGTGAGGCGGTAGGGGGACCCAAGCTGTAGCAGAGCACCGCACGCCTCACAGGTGCGCAAGCGCAGCGTGTCAGAGGGCAGGGAGGGTACGGGATGGTCCCGGAACCTGTCAACCTAGCCAGCGGCCTGCCAGGGGCGCATCGGGCGTCGCCAACGAGTGCAGCGTGGGCAGGGCAACGGCATCGCTGTGCCTGATGGGCACCAGCGGCACCAGGCCCAGTTCTTGCAGGGTCCGGGTTGCCCGCTCAGCGAGCCAGAACTCGGCACAGGGAAGCTGCTCGCGCTGGCCGCCGTGGCTGGAGACGACGAGCGGCAGGCCCTCCAGCCGCGCGCTGTTCAAAACAAACCGCGGCCCAGAGGATCGGAAGGCATCGGCCGCCACGGCGGCAAAGGCGAAGGCGGGATTGGCCCACAGCAGGGCCTCCGCCCCTGGCGCGTCCAGCTCACTGAAAGCCGCGCCCGCGCCCAGTGGATGCTGCTGGTAAGGTTCGCGGACGGCGAATCCGGGAAAGGCCAGGGCGGCGTAGCGCGCGGCCGGCAGGCTGCGGAGCAGCCGCCACGCATCTGCCAGATCGCCTGTGGCGATCGAGGCCCACTGCCGCGGTTCCGCGGCGGCAGCGGCGTCGGTACAGCC
>JAIMBC010000166.1 GCA_023511675.1 Pirellulales bacterium | reverse complement strand
AGAGGCGGGACTTCTCGGCTTGCCAGCGCTGCACGTCTTCGGGGCGGTTGAGGGCCGTGTGGAGGGCGATCAGCCGGTCGACGGCCTCGACCAGCCGCTGCACGCGCACTGGTGGCGGGATCTCTTCTTGGCGGGCCTTGAGGCCCTCGTAGGCGGCAAGAAGCAGCGGCTCCGCCTCGGCATGTTTCTCCTGGCCCAGCAGGGCCTCGCCCAGCATCGACTGCGCATTGAACGTGCTCCACGCCTCAGGTTGCTGCTCCTCGCGGATGGCCAGGCACTCGCGCAGGACCCCTTCCGCCACACCGTACTTCTTTTGTTGCAGCAGCTTCAGGCCCAGGGCGGCCAGCTCGCCGGCGTATGGGAGCGAGTCGGCACCGGCCGTCTCCTTGACATGTGCCGCCCACTTGCGCCGCCAGGCTTCCGCCCTCTCGAACTGCCTGGCCGCTTCGTAGGCATTGATGGTGTTGCCCAGGATGCCGCCGGCATGTTCGTGGCGGAAGCCGCGCTTTTCCACGCCTGCGGCAGCCTGCTCATAGAGCGGCAGGGCCTCGTCCAGCCGGCCGGCGGCCTGGTAGGCCAAGGCCAGGTTGTTCATGCTGGTCAGCGTATCGGGGTGCTCGGGGCCAAGCCGGGCCTTCTGGGTGGCGAACGCCCGCTCGAAGAGCGTGATGGCCAGCGGCGCCTCGCCCAACCCTAGCAGCGAGCGCCCCAGCGTGTTCTGCATCTCGGCCACTACCAAAGGATCGCCAATCGCCGAACCCTCCAGTTGCTCCGCCGCATGGGTCAAGTTGGCCGCAAGCGCGTTACGAAACTCGGCGAGCGTCTGATACTCGGCCTTCGGATCCAGCCCGGTAAATACCGAACCGAGGATCTGGTTGGCCTTGCGGGCATAGCCCAAATTGGTCTCCGCTTCCAGCTTCTGTTGCTCGGCGAGCTGCCGGGCCTGTGCTTCGGCCTGGAGGGCCTGGGCCTTGGCGTCACGCTCGGCGACGGCCTCGGCCGCGTACTTGTTCGCCAGTGCCTCGGCGGTCATGGCCCGACGCATCTGCCAGAGGCTTGCGCCCAGGCCGGCCACGAGCACCGCGGCCACCGCCGCCGCGGCCCACTGCACCACACGCCGCCGCTTGCGGCCCTCCGCCTCCCGCACCAGCGCCCGCTGCTGCTCCAGCTCCGCCTGACGCGCCCGTGCCTCCGCCGCCTGACGGATCTCCGCCACCTGCTGCGCCACCGCCCTGCCGTCCGCCGGCCGATCCTCCTGCTTGTAGGCCAGGCAACGCTTGCACAACGCCACCAGCTCCGGCTCCGCCTGGCAGGCCTCCAGCCGGGCAAAGGCCGGCCCCGTCTCCCACCGCACGGCTTGCAGGCGCAGCTCGTTCTCTTCCTGGCCTCGGTAGGGCGGTTCTCCAGTGAGGATCTCGCAGAGGATGGCCCCCAGGCCGAACACGTCCGAGCGTGCATCCAGCTTGCGGACCTCCCCGCCCGCCTGCTCGGGCGGCATGTAGGCAGGCGTGCCCAGCACCGAACCGGTCCGCGTCTCCGAGTCGGCCGGCTGCGGCGTGGCAATCTGGGTACGCCAGGTCTGGGTTGCCTCCGGGTCGGTCACGGCCGCTCCCTCATGGTCGCGGCTCGCGGTGAGCACCTTGGCCAGCCCCCAGTCCATCACCTGCACCTCGCCGTGCGCCCCCACCATCACGTTGGAGGGTTTGAGATCCCGGTGGATCACGTCGTGCGCATGGGCATAGCCCACGGCGTGGCAGACCTGCTCAAAGACGGCGATGAAGCGGCCCAGGCCGTCGGCGGGCGACTGGCGCTCCATGAGCAACTGGCGCAGCGTCTGGCCCTTGACCAGCTTCATGGCCAGAAACGGCTGGCCGTTGGAGAGCGTGCCCAGTTCGTAGGCCGGCGGAATGCCCGGATGCTGCAAGCGGCCGGTGATCGTGGCCTCGGTGTGAAAGCGCGTGGCGGCCGGCGAGTCGGCCGGCACGTCGGGCCTGAGCAGCTTGACCGCCACGTCGCGACCGAACATGGTGTCGCGGGCCTGGCGGACCACGCCCATGCCGCCCGCGCCGATTTGCTCGGCCAGCTCATAGCGTCCGGCCAGCAGCTCAGTGCGGGCCGCAAAGCCCGGCGGGGGCGGAACAAGGCCCCTCGTGGGCGCAACCGTATCGTCAGGACGCGCAGCCGAATCGTCAGCAGCCATGGCCAGGCCCTCCGCAGAGAGACAGGGCCGATTCTACCGCGCCGCGGCGCCAGTGCCATCATTTCATGAATGGGGACCCAGCCACCGGCTCGGCCCCAGGCGGGACGTTCCCCAGCCGGCTTAGGGTACCGCTCCAAGCTGCCGAAAATGGGCACCTGATGGCCGCGCCACGTTGCTTACGCCGCAAGCCGAGTTCGCCGCGGGGCGCTGAAGCCGCACCTGCCGCGGCGGCCTCCGAAGCACTGTGGCCAGGGGCGGGCTGGCCGCCCTGCCGCCGTGCCGAAAGCACGCCCGCGGCACGACCACCCAGGGACTCGTGGTGAGGCTGCTTCGACTCCCGCGTGTCCCATGGGCGGCCGATCCCAAGCAGAACGCGGCGGAGGCAGGGGCGGAAGCGGCCGTCACGGGCGGTCCGCTGGGCGCGAACTCCCCCGGCCAGGCGTTACTGCGCCAGAAACAGCGGGCGATCTGCGTTGTGCATCACCTCCAGCGCGGTCTCTCCGAGCACGCGTCGCAATAGCAGGCTGCGCGCGCTGTTGCCGACCACCAGCAGGTCGGCGTCCCACTGCTGAGCGTAGGGAAGGACCTGGTGTTTGGGAGAACCAGGCACGTACTCGGTGCTTGGCTCTCGGCCGTGTGCTCGGCAATAAGCCGCGGCCTGTGCTAGTAGCTCTTGGGCCTCCCCCGCGGGCCGGTCGAAGGTCACAATCCGCAGTTCGGCCTCGGGCCACAGGCCCAGTTGCACGAATCGCTTCATGGTCTTGGCAGACTCCATCGAGCCGCTGTAGCAGATCAGCACCCGGCGGATGGGGCGATACACATCGCTCACGGCGAGCAGCGGACGCACGCCCGACTGCACCAGCCGGGCCAGCGTATCCGGCGGGTCCGGTACCACGTCGTACTCGAAAATGCCGCGCAGGCCGAACACCATCAGGTCGTGATACCGCGCAAGGTCGATGAACGTATCAAAGGGATCGCCCACCTCCTGCAACACCTCAAAGGGCAGGCCCGCCTCGCCGCAAGCGCGGCGGAACTCGACCACGTCCTCTTCAATGCTGCGGCGGGTAACTTCCAGCCGGTGTTCGCGCAGCTCGCGGGCAGCCTCGCCCGCACCCAGCGGCACGCTGCCCACCGCCTCGATGCGGGTCAGGTCCAGCACGGTCACGCCCGTGATGCTCGCGGCAAACTGCCGCGCCAGCTCGACGGCGTAACGCACAGCCACGGGCGTGTAGCGGGTGCCGCCGAGGCCTACAAGCAGACGTTTGATCATGAGCAGCGTCTCCCGTTAGGTGGTATTGACCAAAGTAGCACATGAATCCGGATCAAGCCTACGGCAGCCCGGGGGGCGGCGGGGCGGCTGGAGGGAGGGCGCACGCGCCAGGGCTCGTGGGCGGCTGCTGCAATCTAGAATACAGGTGGCGGGCGAGGCGGGGGCTGGAGAGGGTATCACCAGTGGGTTGGTTGGTAGCGATGATCGGGCTGACGCATCTGGCCATGGGCTTCGCGGTGGCGGTGTGGTTGGCCCGGCGGCTGGCTGCGGCGCCGGAGGCGGAGCCGGCCTGGACGCTGCCAGCGCCCCAGCCGGTGCAGGCGGCCGCTCCGCCTCAGCCTGAACCGCCTCCTCCGGCACCGCCGCGCGAGGCGGATCTCCCCCCTGCCTGGCGTGCGAGGCTGGACGAGGCCGGGAAAGAGAATACGTTCGGCAAGGTGATGCTGGAGGTCTTGCGCCTCGACGTGGGAACCTATCGGGAGCATCTCGTGCAGATCGACGAGCGGCTGCGGGCAAGAGAGGTTCGGCAACAGCGGCAGGCCATCGATGCGCTACTGGCCAGGCTTCAGCAGGTGAATGCCGCGTACCTGGCCGATCACAACCAGGCTTTGGAGCAATTGCAAATCGGGCGTACGGGTCTGGGACATTACGCCGCGTTGGCAGAGCGGCTCGAGGCGCTCTTGTTGCAGCAAGCAGCGCAAATCGAGACCACATGCAGCAATCTCTCCGGCCTGAGGGGCCTGTCGGAGATAACCACGGTGTGCGTGCAGGCGGCGCAAGAAGTGTGTCGGTTGCTGGACCTCGTCCACCACTTGAGAGACGAGCTGCTGGCGATCCTGCTGGCCATTGCCGTCGAAGAGCGCTGGCTGGAAAGCCTTGAGCGCAAGCTGCTGCTCGATCCCGTGCTGCAAATCCCCAATCGCGTGGGCTTGGCCGCAGCACTGGAAAAGTGGTGGCGGGAAGATCCGGCGCGCTGCCGCCTGGCAGGCATGGCCATGCTGAATCTCGACGGGCTGGGCGCCATCAACATGGAACATGGAGCGCGCGTGGCCGATCGGCTGCTGGCGGGCGTGGCCGAGTTGGTTACCCACTTGCTGTACGGCCGCCGGCACGCCGTGGTGCTGACACGCTATCAGGGACCGCGGCTGGCGATCCTGCTCAAGGACATTGGTCCCCAGCAGGCCACGGCCATTGTGGATCGCATCCGCAACCAGGTGGCCGGCACCAGCTTTGAGCATGAGGGGATCGAGGTGCGCGCCATGCTCACCTGCGCCGTCACGGAACTGCTTCCTCACGATACCATCAGCTCTCCCAGCGAGCGGTTGGAAGCGGGCCTGCGGCGCGCCGTGGCCAGCGGCGGCAACTGCACCTGGATCGAACGCCCGGCGCAAGTCCGACCCGCGCCGGCAGGCACGAAGCAGGCACTGATGACCGCCAGCACGCGCTGATCAGGGGGGGGACGCAGCACGCCTAGCTGCGCCGCCCGTCCTGCGGAAATGTCTTGAGCCGAGCGGCCGCCTTGCCTGCCAAGACCGTGCTACGCTGGCCGTCCGCCGCGCCGGCTGGCTGGCGGCTGCCGATGGCCCGCTCTCCTGCTCCCGCTGGTCGCACGCCCAGCGCGCGGACCATGACCTCCCTCTGGAATCCGCTCGCTTGCTCACGCGGACCACACATGGGGTCCCATCCGGGCGGTGTCAAAAAATGCGCCTTGAAAAGTGTACGCATGTATAGTAAGACAGTGCCATACGCTGATGCTGCCTGCTGGCCTGGGGGCCCGTGGATGTTGACCCGCCTGCAAGAGTTTTGTGCCTGGCCCGAGCGTGCGGCCCGCGTCGACCGTGAAGCGGCCGTGCTGCGAGGCGTGAAGATCCTGGGGCTGCACTCGCGCAACGGGCGCCGCTATTTGCCCGAAGCCCTCGCCGCCGCGGCGCCGTTATACGAGGGTGCGCGGGTAAACGTCGACCATCCGCAGGGTCCGGCCCCGCAAGCGCGGTGCTATCGGGATCGGTTGGGGATTCTGCGGCAGGTACGTGCGGAGGCGGATGGGTTATACGGCG
Organism: Pirellulales bacterium; assembly: GCA_023511675.1. GTDB lineage: Bacteria > Planctomycetota > Planctomycetia > Pirellulales > JAIMBC01 > JAIMBC01. The sequence continues at coordinate 7,809 of JAIMBC010000166.1, read as the reverse complement.
ATTTGCACTACAACCCGAAGCACGCCCTGGCGGAGCAATTGTTGTGGGATGCCGAACACGCGCCGCAGAACGTGGGCTTAAGCCACCACGTGCAGGCCCGCGCGGCATACCGGGGCGGGGAGCTGGTCGTGGAGGCGATTCTCGAAGTGTACAGCGTGGACCTGGTGGCGGAGCCGGCCGCCACGCGGGGATTGTTTGAGGCTGCCGGCGGCCAAGACGCGGCCCAGCCTGGCCCAGATGGTCCCAAGGCCGTACCGGCCGCACACGCGGCCCTGGATCTTGCGAGCGAGAGGTTTGCGATGGAACTTGCCGAACTGTCTGTTTCCCAACTGCTGGAGGCCAGGCCCGACGTGCGCGAGGCCGTGCTCCGCGAGCACGTGGCGGCGACGGCCGAGGGCGAGCTGGCCCGCCTGCGCGAGGAGGCCGAGGCGTTGCGCACTGAAGTGGCCCAATTGCGCCAGCGCGAGGCACAGCGTCAGGCCATTGCCGAGTGTCGTGCGCTGGCTTTGCACCTGGGCCTGCCGCCCGCGGCCGTCAGCGAGCGTTTCCTGGAATGGCTGGCCGCCGCGCCGCAGGAGGATCGCCGCGCGCTGATCGAGGATCGGCTGGAGGCCCTGCGGGCCGCCCGGCAAAGCCCGCCCCGTAGCAGCGGCCCGCTGGCCGCCCCCCTCGCCGCCACGCTCGAGGCGGATGCCCGCGCACTGGCCGAGCTGTTGCTGGGTTAATGGCTTCCTCCACAGGACGCCTCCCGCTGCTGCGCCCGCACACTGCAACCCGTCACCACACGCATTGGCAGTGTGCGGCAGCCGCGCCGCAGGAGCACCGGCGGCGTGCGGGCGCCAGACGCCTTCGTCCAGCGGGACCGCCCAAACATTCAGGCGGTGTGCTCTGATCTGCTCATTTCCTTTTCTTTTCAGGATGGACGACACGGATCATGCCAAAGCTTCTCGACCTGGCGCCGGAGCTGGCGCACCGTCGGCAGCACGGGCTGTTCGACGATTTCCACTGGAATCTCAACCCGCACCTCTGGACGGCCGAACTGCCGGACGGCGGCTCCGCCGCCGCGGGGGACGCTGCCGGAGGCGTGCTGTCGCTGCTTCCCAGCGACGCCACGGTGGCCGACAACGATGAGGCCTACCTGCGCACCACGCGGGAGGTATTCCGCTTTGCGGCCGACAAGCCGCTGCGTTTCGAATGCCGGCTGCGGTTCACGGAGGCCAATCTCGACGATGCCAATGTCCTGGCGGGATTGATGGATGCGGTCTCTGCCGGCGCCTTGCAAGACGATGGCGGCGGGCCACGCGCCAGCTACTCGGGTGCGGTGTTCTTCAAGGTCGATGGCAGCCAGCTCTGGCAGTGCGAAACCTCGGTGGGTGCCAGCCAGACCACCAGCGTCACCTCGGCGAGCAGCGTGATGGCGCCGGGCACCTGGCAGACGCTGCGGATCGAGTTCCGGCCCAGCGGCGGCGACGGGGAGACGGCCTTTCTCGTGGACGGTTTGCTGGTCGCGCGCCACACCTTCTCCTTCTCCTCGGCGACGGAGATGCAAGTGGTGCTGGGCGTGAAAAACGGCAGCACCAACAACGAGACGCTGCAGGTGGACTACGTGGCTTGCCACCAGCTCCGTTGAGGCCGCCATGCAATGATCCGCCACGTCCCCTCCTCGGGAGCGAACACGGCTGCCGCCCCTGGGGCCGCCTTGGCGGCTGGCGGCCGCACGCCGGGCGGGCAGGACACGCTCCCCCCCGCGCAGTGCCTGGCGGCGAGGTCCCGGCGGGGCCGCCTGTGCTCTGCTGTTCCAGAATACGAAATGTCTGACGGAGTTGCGTATGCCCACGATCAATGTCCGTGAATTGAAGCGCCTCTATGACCTGGACGGGCCCCAGCGGACCTGCCGCCGGCTGGCGGCCGCGCTGGCTTCGGGACATCTACGGCCCGAGGAGTTCTCCCTCCGCGACCTGGCCGAGGCCCTGGTGCCCGAAGGCCGGGAATTCGTGCGGTTGTTGAACCCGCGCAGCAAGTCCGGGCGGCTGACCCTGCTCGAGGCCCAGGCGGTGGATACCACGGCCTTCGCCAACATCACGGGGCAGGTGGTGTACGCCAAGGTGCTGCAGGCCTACCAGAGCGAGGCGTTTGTGGTATCGCGGCTGGTGGCCACGATCCCCACGCCCTTCAGCGGGGAGAAGCTTCCTGGGGTGGGGCGGCTGGGAGACATGGCCGAGCAGGTGGAGGAAGGGCAGCCCTATCCCACGGCCGGCATCAGCGAGGAATACGTGGAGACGCCGGCCACCACCAAGCGCGGCTTCATCGTGCCCGTGACCAAGGAGGCGGTGTTCTTCGACCGCACGAACCTGGTCTTGCAGCGTGCGGCCGAGGTCGGCGAGTTCCTCGGACTCAACAAGGAAAAGCGCCTGATCGACGTGGTGATCGGCGCCGCGAACACCTACCGCCGCAACGGCAAGGCGTATGACACCTATCTCAACGCCGGTCCGTGGGTGAACGACCAGGCCAACGAGCTGGTCGACTGGACCGATGTGGAGCAGGCCGAGCTGCTGTTGCGCTCGATCGTCGACCCCTCCACGGGAGAGCCGATCCTGGTCATGCCCAATGCGCTGCTGGTGATGCCGGCCAAGTGGCACACCGCACGCCGGATCATCAACGCTACCGAGATCCAGGTGGTAGACAACACGGCCGGGGCCGTGACGCAGCGGACGACGTCGGCCAACCCGCTGGCCGGCAGCTACGCCGTGTACCAGAGCCAGCTTGCCAAGAGCCGGATCGTCAGCCAACTGGGCGTGCCTGCAGCCGAGGCGGACCAGTACTGGTTCCTGGGAGATTTCCGCCGTGCCTTCGCCTACATGGAGAACTGGCCGATCACCGTCGTCCAGGCCCCTGCCAATAGCGAGGCGGAATTCAGCCAGGACATTGTTGCCCGCTTCAAGGCCAGCGAGCGGGGCGCAGCGGCCGTGCTCGATCCGCGCTACGTGGTCCGCAACAAGAACGCTTAAGGTGCAGCATGAGCGATGATACGGCTCAACTCGAGGCCATCAAGCGCCAGACCCTGGCGGTGCTGGCCGAGATCACAGCGCAGCCCAAGCCCAGCTACATGATCGACGGCCAGGCCGTTTCCTGGACGGAGTACCTGGCGCAGTTGCGGGCCACCGTAGCCTGGTGCGACGAGCGGCTGGCTGCCGCCGCACCATTCGAGGTCGCCAGCCAGGCCGGGACGTAAGGGAAGAAGCCACACCATGTCCTGGGACCTGGCACAAGACGCGGCCGTGTTCGACGGAAGCGAGCAAGTGGCCCTGCACTTCATCGAGGGCGGCGAGGCGGTGGAAACAGTCATCGTGTCCGGGGCGCTCCGAGGGCCTCTGTTGCGGCAGGCTGCCGAGGCGGCCGCCGCCGGGGCAGCGCTGGCGCCCTCGGAGCTGCTGTTCCACCTGCCCGCCGCCCCGCTGGCGGGCCGCCAGCCCCGCGTGGGAGACGCGATCCGCGACGCGGCCGGCCACGAGTACACCATCCTCGAAGCCGTGCTGACCAGCCGCGGCACGCGCTGGAAATGCCGCTGCAACCAGACACGCCCAGCAGAATGAACAGCTCGCATTCTCTCCCCTCGTCTCGCATGGCCATACGACGGCTCTCCGCAGACGGCTCGCGGCGCACCTCTGGCATCTTTCCCGTCCGACCGCAGATGTGCTGTTCAAGCGGCGGGCACGCCAGGCGGTACGTGGCAGTGCACGCTCTCGGCTGCCTGTCGGTTCCGTACGCCGCGTGTAGCGGCACTGCAACGAATGCGTCTCTTTGATCTGGCTCTTATGTCTGTCGTGATCCACTATTTTCCGCCCATGGCCGCTGTGCCTGCCACCATTTCGCCCGCCGCGCATGATCTGGCGCCCGGCAGCGCCTTTCCCGTGCCCTGCCTGGACTTTGATGCGGCCGCCGACGAACAGGCGTTTTTCTATTTCCGGGCGGTGCGCTACGCTGGAGGCAGTGTGACCGTGACGATCGACTGGTATGCGGACACGGCCGCTGCCGGCCGTGTCGTCTGGGAAGCGGCGCTAGCCTGCCTCACACCCGATGCGGACGATCAGGATATAGAGACCAAGGGCCTTGCCGCCGCGTCGTTCGTGCAGGATACGCATCTGGGCGGCACGCCGCAGCGGCTGCACCGCGCCATCCTGACCCTGGCCAACAACGACGGCATGGCCGAGGACGATTGGTGCGTGCTGCGGCTGCGCCGCGATGCCGATAGCACCTTCGCCGTGGATGATCTGCCGGGAGATGCCAGCGTGGTGGGCATCGCCCTCGGCTACCTGGGGCTGTAGGGAGGCGGCCATGGCGTGTAACTTGAATGCCGGCAAGACCCTGCATGCGGGGAGCAACCCCTTCGGCTCCCCGCCGACGTTCGCTGTCTCCTGCTGGGTGTACCCCTTGGCGCAGGCACAGCAGGCCGTGGTGGGCATCGGCGAGGCGCTGGGTAACTGGAGCTGGCTGGCGCTTACCGCCGGCGGCAAGGTACGTGCCTATCGCAGTTCCATCGCCTGGGCTGAGACAGCCAACAGCTATGCCCTGCAAAGCTGGAACCACCTCTACGGCTACTTTGCCGGCAATAGCTACCGCGAGGTGGCCCTGAATGGCGGCCCGCTCGCCAGTTCTTCCACGACCGGGATGAGCGGCCAGTTTGTCCGCACGTGGATCGGGGATCCGAATTCCTCCTGGTACTTGCAAGGCTGGGTGGCCGAGGTGGCGTGCTGGGATCAGACGTTGACGGCTGACGAGCGGGCAGCATTGGCTCGCGGCCTGTCGCCGCTGGTTGTCCGTCCCCATCGCCTGATCCGCTACTGGCCTCTGCTCAACGTGGAGCGGCTGCGCTGTCTGACGAGCGGCGAGCTGCTGCTACCCAGCGGAGGGCCTACCACCGCACGTCATGTGCCGGTAGTGCAAGCGAGCAGGCCGCAACTTGTACTGTCCCAGCCGGCTGTCGCGTCGTGGTGGTGGCGGCAGTTTGTGCTGCGGCAGGCATCATAAAGAGGCTGCCCATGCCAAGGCTCATGCTGGCAAATCAGCCCAGCAATGTAAAGCGGCGCGTCTATTTCGATCTGCGGAGCGCGGCGGACGGCCTGACCCCGGCCACGCAGGAGGCTGGCGGACAGCCGCAGATCAGCCTGAATGGCGCGGCCTGGACAAGCGAGGGCATTGGTACGCTGGTTGCCATCGGTCACGGACGCTACTATGCGGAGTTGGATCAGGCCACCGTAGCCCAGGCCGGGCATGTGATCCAGACGCGGTTTCACAGCGCCATGACGGTGGATACCCCAGGAGACACTGTCCAGGTGGTGGCCTTCGATCCGGATGATCCGCAGGCGTTGGGATTGGCGCGGCTGGATGCGGCTCTTTCCAGCCGTGCCTCGCCTCTGGATGCCGAGGCGGCCTGCCTGGCCGCGCTGATTCTGTTGGGCCTGGACCACCTGCTGGCCGCGCCGGTGAGCGGCAGCGATGTTGCCGACGACTCGCTGGCCGCGCGGCTGGTCAGCCGGACTGCGCCGGCGGACTGGGACAGCTTCGACCCGGCCACAGACAGCCTGGAGGCTTTACGTGATCGAGGTGATGCCGCCTGGCGCACGGCCCAAAGCGTGGCGGTGGCGCCCGGCGGCATTACCTGGGAGAGCCTGGCGCCGCAGGCGATCACGGCCCAGGCTCTGGCCCCCGAGTGCATCACGGCGGAGACGCTCGCTGCTGCGGCCGCGGAGAAAATCGCAGATGCCTTACTGGAGCGGCCTGCCATTGATGGCAAGAGCGTGCGGGCCGCTTTGCAGATCGTGGCCGCGACCACTGCCGGGCGTGTCACGGGCGCCCAGACCGGCACCGAGGTGTTCCGCGGCCTGGACGGATCCACGCCGCGGGTCACGGTGGTGGTTGATGCCGCCGGCAACCGTACGGACGTCACCTACTCCTGAGGCCTGGGTGCCATGTGTGCGCGCGTGTTCACATTCTCCTTACCGATGGCTCGCCTGGTATGGCTGCTGGGCGCGGCGGCGCTGGGCTGCTGGCTGCGGCCGCCGGGCCTGCTGCAACCGGCCGGTAGTTGCGCTGCTGCGATGGCAGAGAGCCGTTGTCCCCTGGGCATGTGCCCGCCTCAGCCAGTGCATGAGATGCTCCGCGAGGAAGGCGGAGATGGGACAGCCGGCGGGCCGACAGAGATCGGCTCATTGCCGCATCTTGCCGCTGTGGTGCGGGTGCGCGCGGCGGATGGATCGGTAGGTTCAGGGGTATTGCTCGACAGCCGGGCTGCCGGCCGGGGACTGGTGCTCACGGCCGCGCACGTGGCGGGCGGTGCCGCGACGGGGAACGTGGAATTTCCCGGCGGTGCGCGCAGGGCGTATGTTGTGCTGGGCCTGGATCGCACCTGGGACCTGGCGCTGTTGGCGGTCGATGTGCCCGCAGGCGCGCGCTGCGCCGCGCTGGCGGCACGTGAGGCGTATCCGCGCCGAGGAGCGCCGCTGGCCATCGCCGGCTACGGCCGTACGGGACGTTTGCTGGTGCAGAGGGGCGAATGCCTGGGCTACTGCCGCGTGGGGAATTCTCGCTTGCACCAGACCCTGGTAGTGGGTCCTGCGCAAGCGCGTTCGGGAGACAGCGGCGGGCCCATCTTCAATCAGCGGGGCGAGGTGGTGGGCATTGTCTGGGGTGCAGGCTGCGCGGAAACGCTCGGCTCTTGCACGCTGCGGATCTGGCCGCTGCTGGAGCGAGTGCTGGCTGAGCATGGTGGGGACGGAAACCAGTCTGCGCCTGGCGGCACGCCCTGCCCGGAGGGGGGCCAGGCGGCCCCGGACCCGGGCGGAGGTGTGACACACCCTGCGGCGGGCACGGCTGGCCAGGGCGCATCGGCGGGCGGCCAGGGCACGTGCACCTGCCGTTGCGGTCAGAGCATGGCGAGCATTCAAGCAGAATTGGCTGGACTGGCCTCGGCGTTCGAAGCCTGCCGGAACACAGCAGCAGAGCGCAAGGAAGCGGTGGAGGCTACGGAGCGCATGGCGGCGGAAGTGGCGGGCCTGTCTCTGCGCATCGCGCAGCTCGAGGAGCGGCTGAGGCAGCTCGAGGGGCGGCTGCGCGGAAAGGTGCGCGTGCGTTTACGTTGGGATCCAGGCACTGGCGAATGGGCGCCGGTGCAACCGTGAGATGTCCTGTATGCAGGAGTGTATGACGATGGCGATTGATTTGAACGAGCAGCTCTCGGCCAACCTGGCGGTGATTGCGGCCCAGGGCGTGGCCGACAACCAGCGGCTGGCTCAGCACACGCTGCTGGCCTTTCAGAAGGACCTGTTCCAGGGGGCTCAGGGGGACACCCCGGCCATTCTGGCTGGCATGAATTCGGCAGACCGCACGCCGGTCGTGAAGATTGAGAAGCCCTAACACGGTGCGTTGATGACCCGCCGGGCACCACGCGTGGGAAGCAGCCTGCGGCAGCTCTTGCACTGGGCGCTGGCGAACACGCTCAAGCAGAAGTTCGATCTGGAGAATGCCCTGGTGCGCGACAAGCTGGGCGGAGATGCCGGCACGCTGCCGTTCGGCTCGACGGTGGTCAATGTGCGCGAAGTGGTGCCCGGCGGAGCGTTCGGAAGGTGGGTACCGCTGCTGCTGGCGCTGGTGGCAGGCGGGCTGGGAGGTGCTGGTCTGGCCACCTGGCGGACCCCGTCTGCGATCCCGCTCGAAGCGCCGCGGCCGGCCAGCGAGCCGTGGCAGGCAAGGCAGCCAGCCGAGACGCCGGCGGCAGGTCTGCCCAGTGCCGCCGAGGGCGGGGGAGAGCAG